>JBEKJO010000123.1:0-18536 GCA_050011195.1 Verrucomicrobiota bacterium
GCGCGTTCACCGGGGCTTTGAAACAGAAGCCCGGCCGGGTGGAAGAAGCCGACGGCGGCACGATTTTCCTGGACGAGATCGCGGACATGAGCCGGCCGCTCCAGGCCAAGCTGCTCCGGTTTTTGGAAGACGGCACCTTCCTGCGCGTGGGCGGGACGCAGGAACTCCGGGTCAACGTCCGGCTGATCGCCGCCACCAATCGCGATATCATCGAGTCAATTCGCGAAGGGCAGTTCCGGGAAGATTTGTTTCACCGGCTTAATGTGGTGCAGTTGCGGCTCTCGCCGTTGCGGGAGCGGGGAGAAGACGTGTGGCTGCTGGCGGATTATTTTCTCCGGAGCTTCAGCGTTTCGATGAATAAGAACACCCGGACTATTTCCCGCGCGGCCCGGCAGAAACTGCTGTCGCACCACTGGCCCGGCAACGTGCGGGAGCTGCGCAACGTGATCGAACGCGCGCTGATCCTGGAGACCACCAGCGAAATCCAGCCCGGCAGCCTGCCGGATTTCCAGTTGGAAGGGCAGTTGCACAAGACGGCGGCGCCAAAACTGGGCGGCGCGGAGTCGCTCGACGACCGAATGGCCAACTTCGAACGGGAACTCATCACCGCCATGCTGGAACAAAACCACTTCAGCTTAAATCGGACCGCCGAGCAATTGAAAATCAGCCGGCACGCCTTACGCTACCGAATGCAGCGCTTGAATATCGCCCTGGGGACCGACACCGAAGAAGACGCGGGCGCCTCTGAGGGAAAAGCCCCGTTATCATGAGCACAATTCCATTTTTCCTGGCCGACGCGGAGACTGACCAAATACTGGAGTCCTGGCGGTTTATGGACCCTTCCACCCTCGCAGGTCTGCTGGTCTTCGGTGCGATAGGATTGGTTACGCTGCTGGCCCTGGTCTGGGCGGTTTTCCTCCGGAAACGCGGCCACCGGCGGCGCTCGCACCATCATTCTCACCAGCACTCATCCACGCCAGCCGAAGCTCCCGAGGCCCTAAACGACGATGATACTGCCTCTGCGCCGCCGAAACGCCACAAATGGCGGCGTTCCCGGCGCAGACACCGCTCCCGCAACCCAACGCTCGCTGAAACCGGGGGGTTGCCGCCCGTCCGCCCGGAAGGCCCGCCCGACCCCCAGCCCTGATCCATGCAACAGAGCCGGACGATCACGCGGAAGAGCGCGTCGAATCTGGCGCTGGCGTTCATGCTGTTGCCCAAAGCCAAGCGCGACGGCATGTCCGCCCTCTACGCCTTCTGTCGCGAGGTGGACGACGTCGCCGACAATGAGTCCCTCCCGGTTCAACAGCGCCGCGAGCAATTGGCCGCCTGGCGCGCCGATGTCCGCCGCGCCTGTGGCCCGGAAACTCCCCAATTCCCCGTCAACCGCGAGTTGCAGCCGGTCATCCGCCAGTATCATCTGCCCTTCGAACATTTCGACGCCCTGCTGCAAGGCGTGGAGATGGACCTCGACATCAACCGCTACCAAAACTACGAGCAACTGGAGCTTTACTGCTACCGCGTCGCCTCAGTCGTCGGCCTGCTGAGCATCGAAGTGTTCGGCTACGAAAACGCCGCTTGCCGCCAGTACGCCATCTGCCTCGGCCAGGCGCTGCAACTGACCAACATCTTGCGCGATGTGCGCTCCGATGCCCAACGCGGCCGCATTTATCTGCCGCTGTCCGAACTGGTCCGTTTTGGCCTTTTGCCCGAAGAGATCCTGCGGTTGGAATACTCGCCGCGTTTTGTGGAACTCGCCAACAGCGTGGCCCAGCGCGCCCGGCATTTCTATCGGCTCGCCCGGGAAACCCTGCCCGCCGCCGACCGACGTTCGATGGTCGCCGCCGAGTTAATGGGCTCGGTCTATTGGCGGCTGTTGCGCAAGCTGGAGCGGCAGCGCTTCGACGTTTTCGGCCCCGAGTTGACGCGCTTGAACAAGGGGCAAAAGGCGCTGCTCCTTCTGCGCTCCTGGTGGCGATTCGTTTCCGGCGCCATGTCGCCCAATTATGGCGCCTAGGCGGCCAAGCCCCAATTCGGGTCCTCGCCGCCTTATCGTCAATGCCGACGACTTCGGCCATTCGGCCTCCATCAACCAGGCTGTCCTCCGCGCCCACCGCGAGGGGATTCTGACCACCGCCAGCCTGATGGTGAACGAACCGGCCTTTGAGGAAGCCGTCGCGCTCGCCCGCCAGAACCCGACGTTGGGCGTTGGCCTGCATTTAACCCTCCTGTGCGGTCATTCAGCCTTGCCGCCCGAAGACATTCCAGGACTGGTGAATGCGAAAGGGGAATTCAGCCACAACCCGGTGAGCGCCGGCTTCCGCTATTTCTTCCAACGCGGTCTGCGCGAGCCATTGCGACGGGAAATTCACGCCCAGTTTCAGAAGTTCCACGCCACCCGTCTGCCCCTCGACCACGTCAACGGCCATCTGCACCTGCACCTGCATCCGACCGTGTTCGGCCTCCTGATGGCTGATTCGGGCCAGCTCGGCCTCCAGCGCCTGCGCCTGACCTTCGATCCGCTCCGGCTGAACCTGCGCCTGGCCTCCGGCCATCTCGCCTCTCGCGTCCTCCACGCCGCCGTCTTTCATCCGCTCTCCGCGCGCGCCCGGCCCGCCCTCGCCCGGCGGGGCATCCGGCACACGGAGGCCGTCTTTGGCCTGTTGCAGAATGCGCGCGTGGACGAAGCCTACCTCACCCGGTTGCTCCCGCAGCTCCCCGCGGGCGATTCGGAGCTTTACTCCCACCCCTCGCTCGACGAATCTAAGCATGAGTTTGACGCCTTAATCAGTCCGCGGGTGCGGGAACAGGTTCAAAAACTGGGCATCAAGCTGATTCGCTATCAGGATTTGTAATATGGCCAAATTGCTTCTCATCCTCCTCATCGGGCTGGTCTTCGAAGCGGCGGGTGTGGTCTTTCTCAAGAAAGGAATCACGCAGGTCGGCGAGGTCAAGAAAGTCAGCGTCACGGAGATCGTTCGCATCGTCAAAGTCGGCGGGACCAATCCTTGCGTGGTGTGGGGCGTGTTCTTTGAGGCGCTCTTCTTCGCCAGCCTGCTGATCCTTATGGCCAAAAGCGACATCAGCTTCCTCTGGCCGCTGACCGGGCTGAGTTTTGTACCTGCGACGTTTGCGGCGATGTGGTTCCTGCACGAGCGGGTTTCCTCCGTCCGGTGGGCTGGCGTGGTGTTCATCATGATCGGCGTCGCGCTGATCAGCTACAGCGAACACGTCAAGGCAAAGTCACCCCCGCCAGCCGCCGCCCGGGAGCCGGGAACTACGCCGCCGTAATTCTGGCCAGAACCTCTGCGAGTTTCCCAGCCGCCGCCTGGGCCTGCTTTTGCAAGCGGAGCAGGGCTACGACCTTTCCCGGCGACTTTGCCAGGGCCATCGCCAGTTTGCCGTAATTCATCTTCTGGTTGGCCGTCATCAACCGGTTGAAGTCCAGCCGCAAATCTTCATTGGCGGTGTCCAGAATCACTCGCACGATCGCGCAGGGAATGTTTTGCTCCCGGCATACGGCGCAAATGACTTGCGACTCCATCTCCACCGCATCCGCGCCTGTCGTTTCCCACAACGCCCGCTTTTGTCCCGCCGTCGCCGCCACTCGGTCCGCGCAATGAAAGCGCGCCGGTTGCGCGCCCGCCGCCAGGAGCGCCGTTTCCAGGCCCGCTTCAGGGTCGGCGGCGAAAACCACCGTGCCCATCGTCAGGTCCGGCCTCAACCCGCCCGCAAACCCGCAGCTTAACACCAACTGCGGCCGTTCCTTCGCCAGGGCCGCACGAATTGCCCGCTCCGCATTGCGTTTCCCCATGCCCACGAGGACGACTTTGATTTCACTGCGCTCTCCCCTCAACTTCTGGAAGGCCCGCGCCTCCTCCCTGACCGCAAAACACACCAATACCGTTTGGGTTTCGGCTTTCGGATTTCCTTCGGTTTTCGGTTTTCGGTTTTCGGATTTCACTTAACGCCCGCCAGCCGCTCTCGCCAGATATGATACAGCAGCACCGTGGCTTTCACGTCTCGCAAGCAATACTCCGCAATCTCTCGATACCGGCCCGCCGCCATCAACGTATTCACATCCGAACCGGTGACGCCCTGGCTCTTGGGCGACTCGATGCCGAACGCCTTGCAGTAAAAGTCCAGGTTGAACCGGCGCGCCGCCCCATCCCGGCCGCTGACGCCGTAGAACGTGAGCTGCTCCGCCAGGTCGCAGTGCGGCTCGGTTTGGAAGCGATAACCCAGCCAGTCCTTGCGGGTAATCGGCACGTTGAGCAGCGCGGAGCGGAGATAGACGAACGGCACGTCAAACCCCCGCCCGTTGAACGTCACGATCGTCTCATAATGCTTCGCCACGTCCCAAAACGCCGTCAGCAGTTCGACCTCGTCCACGCACGACATAAACTCCACCGGGCCGGCTTCGTCCGCTTCCTCGTCGTAGTCCGCCGCGGTGAACAGCACTTGGCCGCGCGAGGTGTCGGCATTCAGCATCGCGATGCAGACGACTTGCGCGGTGAAGGGCCAGAGATTGAATTGTTGCAGCAACTCCGTGCGTCGGGCGGTGCGCGCCGGTTCGTCGGCTATCTTTTCGCACTCGCGGAACAGGTATTCCTGTTGCGCTTCGTCGAACTGCTCCAGCGGCAGCGCCGAGGTCTCGATATCGAATACCAGCTTGGCCATTACGCGCCGAATTTATCAAACATCCTGGCGTTTGCCTGCATCAGGCGGATGAGATGCTTCGCCTCGAACACCCCCAGCGAGCCTGAGTTCGCGCCCGTTTCCGTGAACCGCTCCAGCTTGTCCGAGCCGGAGCAGGCGGAATGCAACATCACCGGTCCCGGATGCCAGGAATGCCCCTTCATGACGCAGGGGGTCGAGTGGTCGCCGGTGATGGCCAGCACGTCCGGCTTCTTCCGCAGCAGGATCGGCAGCGCGGCGTCGAATTCCTCAATCGCCTTCTTCTTCGCCGTGAAGTTCCCGTCCTCGCCGTACATGTCGGTGTACTTGTAGTGAATAAAGAAGTAATCGTAGTTGTCGTATTCGGCGAGATACCGCTCGAACTGCTCGGCGATCGTCTGCGGCCCTTCGAGCTTGGCCATCCCCACTAACTGCGCCAGGCCCTTGTACATCGGATAGACCGCAATGCAGGCGGGGCGCAACCCATACCGATCCTGAAACAACGGAATCGCCGGCTGATGGGCAATTCCGCGCAGCAGGAAACCGTTGGCCGGCTTTTTCTGCGCAATGATGGGCAGCGCGGCCTTGTAAAATTCTGCCACCAGCTTGGCGGCTTTCTTGGCCTTGGCGGACTTGGGGTCCACCGGCGCGACCTTCGGAACGGGAAAGCCCTCACGATGCGGGTCGGCATCGGTCAGCGGCCCTTCCAAACCTTTGCCCCGGAACAGCACCACGAAACGATGGCCCTTGCCGGATTTGATGATCACCTGGGCGTCGCCGACTCTCTTCACTTTTTGCGACAGCAAGGCGCACAGCTCTTCGCACACCATCGTCTCGATGCGTCCGGCCCGACGGTCGGTGACGATGCCTTTGGCGTCGATCGTGCAGAAGTTGGCGCGCGCCGCCATGTCGCCAGCCCGCAGTTCCAGGCCCAACCCCAGCGCCTCAATGACCCCACGGCCAACCTGGAACTCCAGCGGGTCGTAGCCGAACAAGCCGAGATGCCCCGGCCCGCTGCCGGGAGTAATACCCGGCGCAACCGGGATCATTCGTCCCTGCGCCGAGTCTTCTGCCAGCCCGTCGAGGTTGGGGGTGACCGCGGCTTCCAGCGGCGTGAGATAGCCTTGCTCGCGCGTCGCCACGTCGCCCACGCCGTCGAGCACGACCAGCGCCACCTTGGCGTTGGTCTTCAAAGTCAATTCAGAATAAAGAGTATCTTGGTTCATAATTCAGCTTCCGTTCGTTCAGTCCTGTAGGTGCATGTGACAGCGCAAGCCGCCGTCACACCTTGGCTCCATAATGCGAAGGAGCCGCCGGCACCGTCAACGCGATTCGGGCTCAGAAGTGCTGCCCCAGCCCACTTGGACTGGAGTGGACCACGCAACTGGCGTCAGCCCCCTCACCCATCCCTCTCCCCCTCGGAGGGGGAGAGGGTGCCATTCAGGGCGGGTGAGGGGAAATCGACAGGCTCCCTTGATTCCCACGGGTCAAGGTGTCTGCCGCTCCATTCAGCCTCGACTTTCATTGCTTGCCTCTCGACAATTCCTCTGTGGCACAGGTTGTCCTCGAGCATCTGACCAAAGTCTTCCAGGGCCCGGGAGGCGAGAATGTCCGCGCCGTGGCAGACGCCTGCCTCGCCGTTGAAGACAAAGAACTGCTGGTGCTAGTCGGGCCTTCCGGCTGCGGCAAGACGACGACCTTGCGCCTGATTGCCGGCCTGGAGCAACCCACCGGGGGCACGGTTGCCATCAACGGCCAGATCGTGAATGGCCTTCCGCCCAAGGACCGCGACATCGCCCTGGTCTTCCAGCATTACGCGCTCTACCCGCACCTGTCGGTCTATGAGAACATGGCCTTCGGGTTGAAGCTTCGGCGCTATCCCAAGGCGGAAATTGACCGGCGGGTCAGGGACGCCGCGCAAATCCTCGACCTCACCCCCTGTCTCGACCGCCATCCCGCCGCGCTCTCCGGCGGCCAACGCCAGCGGGTCGCGCTCGGCCGCGCCATCGTCCGCCAGCCCAAGCTGTTCCTGCTCGACGAACCCCTCTCCAACCTCGACGCCCAAACCCGCCTGCAGATGCGCGCCGAACTTGCGCGGCTCCACACCCGCCTTGCCGCGACGATGATTTACGTTACTCACGATCAGGTTGAAGCCCTGACACTGGGCCACCGCGTCGCGGTCATGAAAGAGGGCGTGATCCAGCAGGTCGCCGACCCCATGACTCTTTACGGGCATCCGGCCAATCTCTTCGTCGCCGGGTTCATCGGCTCCCCGCCCATGAGTTTCTTCCACGGCACGCTGCTGGCGAAAGGGGACGCGCTTTTCTTCCGGGAACAACCCAGCCAAAGTGCTGCCGTGTCGAACCCCATCACGTTCCAATTGGCGGACGCCTCCGCCCCGCCCCTCCGAAGTTACGTCGGCCAGCGAGTCGTCTTCGGCATTCGCCCGGAAAACATTGCCTGCGGCCCGCCCCTGCCCGAGACCCCGCCAGGATGCACGGCGGAAGCAGTGGTCGAGGTTGTCCAGCCGATGGGGTCGGAAGTCTATCTCTATTTGGCCAGCCATGCCCATTCCTTCGTCGCCCGCGTCCAAGCCGCGGACCGCGTCAGCGTGAACCAGAAAGTCCCGCTCCTCTTCGACCTGCGCCATGTCCACTTCTTCGATCCGGCGTCCGGGACAACGATTATATAATTCAGAACATCGCCCCGCCCCCGCTCACTGCATAAACGCCCGATAAAACCGCGCTGGCTCGCCCGCTGGCTCGCCGTCACCGGCAGGGTCAAGGAAAAGATACGCGCTGGCCGGCAAATTGGACAGGCAAAGCAGATTCATCCGGTTGCTGCCCGCCGGATTGGCGCTGATTTGCGGAAGCCAATCGGAGTTGCTCAAGGGCAAACCAAACTGGTAAAATGCCCGCCAAAGAATCTGAAAGGCAGCCTGCCGATGGTGGCGGGAATTGAAGCCGAGACCGGCAATATGCGCACTAAACAGTATGGCTCTTGAATCATCAGCCAGTTCGATTTTCCCTCGAACCGACTGGGCGGAATTGAGCAAGGCGGCGGAGGCGGATGAAGCAGGCCTTGACCGGCTCATACATCTGTATTGGGAGCCTTTGAGGATTTTTCTGGCGGCCACATTCCCCGGTTTGAAGAATCAGGCCGACCTGCTGCTTCAGGACTTTGCGGAGGACAAATTGCTCAAAGAGGGATGGTTGCGAAGAGCCGATCAAAACCGGGGACGGTTCCGCGACTTTCTGAAGACGAGTCTGCGGAATTTTGTACTGGACCGCTTGAACCGGGCGGAGGCGAAAAACCCGCCCATTTCAATAGAGGAATTGCAGCAAGAGCTGCCGCAACCGGACGCGCCTTCCGAAGAATTCGATCTGGCCTGGGCGCGCACTGTGCTGGCAGAAACGTTGCGGCGAATGGAGGCGGATTGCAAAAATGCCGGCCAAGACCAGCCACGACGCGGCTGCATCTGGGAAATGTTTCGTATTCGTTTGCTGGAGCCGATTTTCCATGACGCGGCGCAGCCATCCTACGACCAATTGATTGACCAATTCGGTCTGAAGTCTCCCACGGACGCTTCCAATACGCTCCTGAGCGCCAAGCGCATCTTCAAGGCGCACTTGAGCAAAGTGATCAAAGAATACGCGGGACAAGATGCCGCCACTGCCATCGAAATTCAGGCACTGGAAGATTTCCTCGTTCGATTGGCGAAACGGGGGTGAAAAAAGCATGCAAGATGCCAAGCATCAATCCGTAACAGAAGGCAGAACTGTTATGCAGCATTGAACACATCAGACACCACAAATCCAACACACCTCAACAACCAAAACATATGAAAAGACTACTCGTTCTCATTATGGTTGGTGTTTCAGCCATGACCCTCCTCACCGGATGTTTGGGCTTGCAGCTTGGACCTGACTCCATAACCAAGTCCCAGACCCCAACCATTGGACAGCAGTTGATTGACCTACAGAAAGCCAAAGATGACGGAGCTATCACGGATACAGAGTATCAGGCTCAGAAGGCCAAGTTGCTCGCCAAGAAGTGAGCCGGGCTGCCTAACAAACCGGAGGCAGCGAACCCTGCGATGACGTCTCAGTTGCAATCCGGGAATCAGTGGCGCGTGGCCGCTGATTCGTGTTGTTATGTCCGAATTTGACTCTTCGGCGGCGGTGTTCAAGAGCCGCGCGAAAAAGCTGGCCACCTTGCTGGAGACGGGTGAAGAACGCGCCAGACTTTGGCGTCCCGACGAATTGGCGGCAATTTTCCGGCACCAGATGTCCGCGCCGATGCTAGTGGATTTGGGGACTTTTGATCCCCGCACCGCAACGAGATTAAGGACCAGAAGTGAAGCCCAGGGTTTGCTCTTGAGGAGTTTCGCCGACCTCTTTCACCATCCGACACCACTCATTGAACTTCTGGAACTGGTAAAGGATTTTGCCAAGGCGAACCTGGATCATCCCGAGAGCGGGCTGCCGGACGAAATTGCCGCCGCGCTTTACTACACGAGCATCGCCGCCGCGCTGGTCCGTCTGGACGCGCGCATTTCTCAATTGCCTGATGCCGATTTGCAGCGTGGCCTGCGCTGGACCATGGAGCAAGCCTGGCTTGATGAAACAACGAGAGAATTGCTCGCCGAAGCGTTGGGAAAAGTATCTGACGGCCAGAAAGGAGTCGTGCCATGAGTGAAGACGCGCCCAAGGAGAACCCGCCGGCGTTTGCGCCACCCGTCTCATCATTCACGGGACCGATTGCCGAGCTGATCGCCCAGCGGATGCTTTCTCCGCCGCCACGGCCCGGGTTGCTGGCCATTCTGGATCAGTTTGAAATCCTGCGCGTTCTCGGCGGCGGGGGCATGGGCATTGTTCTGCTGGCGCGTGATTCGCATACCGGCCGGGATGTGGCAATCAAACTTGTCAAATCTGACCTGGTGACGAATCAAAATGTCGTGCACCGTTTTCTCAAGGAGGCGGGGCACCTGAAACGGTTGCGGCACACGAACGTGGTGCCGGTGCACGAGATTTCAGATCGGGCGGGCGGTCCCTACTTTGTCATGCCCTATTTTGAAAAAGGCAGTTTGGCTAACCGGATAAAACCCGGACAACCCCTGGACAGCGAGTCCATATTGGACATTGCCGCGCAGGTGGCCGAAGGGTTGAGCTTCGCGCATCGCAGCGGCATTATTCACCGGGACCTGAAACCGGCCAATATCCTCCTCGAGGCAAGTGGCAAGGCTTGCCTGGCGGATTTTGGTCTGGCGCGAACCCTCTTCAATGACACGATTGTAGATGTGGAAAACCGGAACTTGGAGGGAACCACGCCTTATATGTCACCGGCGGTTGCGGCTGGCGACGCCGAAGACACGCGCTGCGACATTTATTCCTTTGGGGCATTGCTTTACGAAATGCTGACCGGACACCCGCCCTACGAAGGCCGGGGCAAAAAGGAAATCCTGGATCAAATCACTGCGGGACCGCCCAAGCCAATCACCAGCTTGAATCCCAATGCAGATCGCGGCTTGGTTGCCGTGGCCGAAGGCTGTATGGCGAGAGAACTCCGGGACCGTTACGCCGACATGCGGGATGTCCTGAGTGATTTGCAGCGGATCAAGGAAAACAAGCAGCCAATGGGCCAACGTAGATTCAAAGGAGAGGCGGGCGACAAGTTCTCTCAGATTCGTGGCGTGCTGAAAGTCATCTGGCTTCCGGCGTGCCTGGCTGGGATTGCATTGGTGGGCTGGATGTTATGGCGTGAACGCTCCCCGGTTGTTATTATTCCTCCTTCCGTTCCCAGCCGGTCAGCATGGAACATCACCACACTGGCTGGACAGCTCGGGGTCGGCGGCTACGCTGATGGCGCCGGAATCCAAGCTCAATTTCGGCTGCCAAACAATGTCGCTGTGGACCGTGCCGGCAATGTCTATGTGGCAGACACTGGCAACAATACGATCCGAAGGATTTCTCCAAACGGAGTCGCCAGCACCTTGGCTGGGGTTTCCGGGAGTCACGGCAGTGCCGACGGCATCGGCAGTAATGCGCGTTTCTGGGCTCCGTTTGGCATTGCGGTGGATCGTTCCGGCAATGTTTATGTGGCGGATACCGCCAACAATACCATTCGGAAGATTACACCCAAGGGCGTCGTGAGCACTTTGGCCGGACTGGCAGGCCATCCCGGCAGCAAAGATGACCTCGGCGCCAATGCGCGGTTTCGCAATCCGTGGGGTGTGGCAGCGGACGAAACGGGCAATGTCTTTGTGGCCGATATGAGTAACGATACCATTCGGAAGATCACACCGGCTGGCGTGGTAACCACCTTGGCTGGTCAGGCCGGAATGGCCGGCAGTGTTGATGGTTCCGGCAGCCAGGCGCGGTTTAATGCTCCTCACGGCGTGGCCACGGACCACGCCGGCAATGTTTATGTTTCAGACAGCGCCAACAACACCATCCGAAAGATTACATCCGGCGGCTGGAGGGTCAGCACACTGGCTGGGCTGCCCGGTTATTCCGGCAACAGGGATGCGCTCGGCCCGGCCGCGCGGTTTGGGAATCCCCAGGGTCTGGCGGTTGATAACAGGGGAAATATCTATGTGGCGGAGACCGGCAACCATACCGTCAGACAAATCACGCCATGGGGAGTGGTGACCACATTGGCGGGACTGGCTGGAACCAGCGGCACCACTGACGGCATCGGAAAGGATGCACGATTTAACAGTCCCGGTGGAGTGGCGGCCGACAATGCGGGAAATATCTATGTGGCGGACACCAGCAACCATGCCGTCCGCAAGATGGCCTTTTCCGCATCGGAGCATCCTTGAAGATATGTCAAATTAGTGTTGCGGAATGGCAGCAGGGAGATAACATCGCAACTCATGCAAACTGGCGGTGTTTCAAAGAGCAGCGGAAACTCTCTTGCGGTCAAATCAAGCGTCTCGAAAGCGGTTTGGCCGCGCCGAGAGGCACGAGCGCCATCAGCGGAGATGAATATCCTGCAAGATTTCACGGAAGAAAGAGTATAGGCCAATGAGGCCACAAGAAATGAAGCAGGCCAATAAAGAGCAAAAGAACTTAAAAGCTGGAGAACAATTATGAAAAGCAAAGAACTGATGAGCATGAGAGCGACCCTGAAGGTTGCCGTTGCCATAACCATCGGCTGGATGTGTTGGAGCGGCGGCACTATTGGCAGCGCCCAAACCCCGCCGTCAAATCTGTCACCCGACTTGCAGGAAGTGGTTAGACTTTCCCAATCGCACATGGGCGATGAGGTGATCGTGAATTACATTCGGAGTTCGGGGAAATCTTACAAACTGGGCGCGGACGACCTGGTTTATTTGAGCAGTCAGGGAGTGTCTCAGGGCGTAATCAGCGCGCTCCAAACCGCATCATCCGCCAGTCCAAACCCGCCGCCGGCGGCTTCTTCTCCGGCAACACCTGCGCCGCCGGTCGCTGCTCCTCCGGCCGCCCCAGCGGCGTATGCACCAGCTCCCGCCGCGGCAGGCCCGGTGCCGCCCGGGCCGGCTGCCACAATGATGGCGCCTTTGGGCGCCGCGCCCCCCTCTGCCGAGCCGCAGGTCAGTCTTGAGTATTTTCACGCGCAACTCGCGCCCTACGGAACCTGGGTGGAAGTGCCGGGATATGGTCTGTGTTGGCGTCCCGATTCGGCGATGCGAGCCAATCCAGATTGGCGTCCCTATTACGATATGGGGCAGTGGGTTCAGACGGACAATGGATTGTTTTGGCAGTCGGAATATACGTGGGGAGACATCCCTTTTCACTATGGCCGTTGGGTGATGGTTCCCGGCAGGGGCTGGTTTTGGGCGCCGGATTTGGAGTGGGGTCCGGCCTGGGTTTTTTGGCGTCATGCGGAAGCGGACGGGGCGATCGGATGGGCGCCCTTGCCGGTGGGGGCGGTGTTTGTGGGTGGGGCGTTTATGTATCACGGGGTGCGGGTGGGGGTGGATTTTGACTTTGGCCTGGGCGAAGGCGCTTTCGTATTTGTGGGTTACGATCACTTCCATGAAGGGTTTTTCCGAATGCGGGGCAGGGAATGGGCCTGGCACATTGGCGGGGATCGGTTTCATGCGTTCTATGGAAGGAGCGTTCTGAGGAATGAATTTCGCAGGGATGAGCACGGCCGGTTTGTCAACGAAGGAATAGGGCATGATCGCATGGCGCGCGCCACGCGTGGCCGGGTGGAACAAGCACACTTCGAAGAGAGAAGGCCGGTGGGAGACCGCGCCGCACTTGCGCGTGGAGCGAGTGAGAAGGCGGGTGAGAAAGCGGGCGCCAGCAAGGTATTCAGGCCGCCGGCGGCGGCGGCAGCAAAGCCGGCCGCAGCCTCGTCCAGTGCAAAGAAGAAGTAGCAGGCTTAACGGTTAACGAACCATCAACAATGCAAAACAGAAAGCAAGATAAGTATGAGGATTAGGTGTCGAACGATTGGTGTCCTGCTCGTGTCCATGGGACTCGTGTTGACGACGGGGTGTCAGAACCCGAATGGGACGCCAAACAATACGGGGACGGGCGCTTTGGTGGGTGGTCTGGCTGGGGCACTTGCGGGCGGGTTGGGAGGGGGGCGTCATGCCGGGGAGCACGCCTTGATTGGCGGCCTGATTGGCGCAGTTGCGGGCGGGCTGATCGGGAATATGATTGATCGGGAACAGCAACGGCAGTTGCAGCAGCAGTCACCGCAAACATGGCAAACCATCCAGTATAACGATGCCGTCTATCAGCAACAGCAACAGGCGGCCCAAGGGCAGCCAACGGCGCCACCACCGCCACCGCCGGCTGCGGCACAGGGGGCGCCGGCTCAAACGCCGCCCCAGGCCGGGGCACCCATCCCGCTGACCGTGGACGACATCAAGGCACTTACTTCGGCCGGTGTTAAACCAGAGGCCATCACTAAAGAGATTGAGGTATCGCAGTCCAAATTCACCCCCCAGGACATCGCCGCAGCGCAACAAGCCAATCCTGCCGTTGCTCCAGCCGTGATCGAATACATGAAGAGTCACCCCAGTTAAACAACTCATTCTGTGTTCAATTGCTTCGGAGCATGGACCGATAAACCTAGAAGCCGCACTTGGACCCGTGATTTCAAGCGCACGGCCAGTCAGAAGTCTCGCCCTATCAAGCACTTCGCAGGGATGCACCGCAACTGCGCCGCAGTTGGAATGGTTCACCTGTCAGGTGAAGAGTTCCCGATGTTCGATTGATACCCCAAGTCGCCTTCTCGCGAACATTTCAAAGGTCGAGACTCCAAAACAAGCATCTCCTCAGACTTCAACTGCGGCTTCCAGGTTCATAGTGTGTAGCCGCCGACGGCAGTCAGCGCTGATTCTCAGTCCCGAAAGATGGCGCCGACTGCCGTCGGCGGCTACACACTGCAGGCAGTTTGTGCGAGGTATGAGAATTCCGGGCCAGGCGCTTGCTACTGGTGCGGAGTCCGCTGCGCCAGCCACGCCAGGTCCGGGCTGTTCACTACGTTTATCTGCTGCCCGTTGGCTTGGTTGTAAATGACGGGGCGGATAGTGTTGGGGTCGCGCCACTTGTGGATTTCGGCATGGCCGTCGGCAAAACCCAGGCCGCACGCCCCGCCGTGGTCGCTGGAGGGGAGCTCGGTGAACTGCCCGGTCCCATTGGTGCAGGCGGCGTCGGTGTAAAGGATCCCGTCGTCAATGGCGTCGGCGTGTTCGTCGGTGAACACCCAACTGTCACTTGGGGAAGGGTGTATGAAGTCGCCGGTTTTTCTGGCCACATAGGTCAACCAGGAAAACCCCGAGTATTTCGGTCCATCACCCACGGCCGCGTCCATCGAGACACTCCGGACACGGTTGGCCCAGCCGGCGCTGCGCTGCACCTGGCTGAGGTAGATGTCCGTTGGGCACCAGAAAATCTTAACGGAGTTTGCCACATAAGGCGCGATCAACGCGGCCCGGGAGTCTGTCAGCCACTGGGTGTTGGTGTTGTCCGAGAAGGTGCCCGCATTCCAGTCCAGAATGCCGGAAATCCAGGAGATAGGATAGAGAGCCGTATCGGTGTCGTGACGCGGGTCGAAGTTGATGGCCAGGCGGTCGTTATTATCGCCGGCATACATCATCCAGGCCAGGCCCAACTGCTTGTTGTTGTTCATGCAGGTGACCGACTGCGCCTTCAGCTTCGCTCGAGCCAGGGCGGGGAGCAACAACGCGGCCAGGATCGCGATAATGGCGATCACCACTAGCAACTCAATCAGGGTGAATGCTGCTCGCCGCAGTCTCATTTCAATGCGTCCTTCTCTTTGATTTGTCTGTTGTTCGATGTTGGCGCGATGGCCGGTTAAACTTCCCCGCCCCGGCCGGGAGCGCGCGAGCAACGCGCGTCCCGCGCCGGTTCGGGTTTGAATCATTAAGGCGCCGGCGGCGGAGCCGCGGGCTGTATCAAGCGCATGAAGGTCTGCGGGGCAGTGGTTGGGTAATTGGTGGTGCTGACGAAGCCGTTTGTTCCAAGGTAGCCCGAAGTCCACGCCGTGCCGTCGGTCCACGACAGGTTTGTCCACGAGCCGCCGGTCAGGTTCGTTTTGGTTTCCAGGCTGACGCCGGGCAGGCCCAGCCACGAGACCAGCGTGTGACCGCCGGAGGCACCGCCGATGGCCAGTTGGCCCCAGGCAGGCTCGTTGTACTGGTTGCCGAACGTATCCGTCGCCATCGTGTAGTTGCCGATGGTGCGGACGTATCGGACGTGGTTCTGGGCGAACCCGGCCTCGTTGTCTGCGCCGCCAATGCTGTACTTGTAAGTCAGCGCCAGCGCGTTGGCCGCCGGAACCTGCAGGGTGATGGTATAGTTCGAGGTTCCCACGGGACTGTTCACTAACTGATAAGGACCAGGCCCTAAGTTGTCTGCTGCGGTGCGCCAACTCCACCAACCGAGCCAATCGCCGTTAATGTAAACGTTGTCACTGCTGGGGTCAAACGGAGTGGTGGTCCCGAATTCCACCGCACCGGTCATGTCCACGTTGAACGTCACCTCCGTATTGGACGACACAACGCTTACGAGGGTCTGGTCGGAGAAATAAACGTCCGGAATGACAATCGAGCCGTTGGTGCTCAACATGCTAACCGACCGGTTGCCGCCGCCGGTGCTGGACGGCTCTTCATAGTATCCAGGGTAGGTGTCATCCCAGAATTTATATTGGATGATTGTGCCGGGGTTGCTGATCTGGGTCACGACGCAACTGTATTTGTTGGTATAGGGAGGCGGATTATTGGTCATTGGGATGGCGGCGGTCCAATTGTTGAATGAGCCGAAAAGCTGAACATAATCAATGCCGTTGGGCGGCGGGGTGAATCTTCCGAGCGCGGCTTGGACGGACATATCCACCTGGAAAGTGATGACGTTAGTGACGGGCGGGACGGGAGCCAGGTCGCTGAAATAAACGGCGGGCAGGACCAGCGCGCCGTTGATTTCAAGCAGGTTATAGGCGCGGTTGTCCCCGGAGTCCGAGTTCTGGGCCGAGGGCTGGTCCCAGGCGGTGCCGGTATCAATGTAGTATTTGTAGTATTCAATGGAACCGTAATTGTCAATCTCGCCGCCTTCGACGCCGGTCGGGCCGATGAAAACGCCGGTGTAGAGGTTGGTGTTGGCCGCCGCGGGATTGTTGGTGAGCGGGAACGGGCTCGTCGCCGTGTTGTCGTTGCCCCAATCGTTGAATGAGCCGCGGGCGTACACATGACTGGTTCCCGGAATGAAATTCCCCAGCACAATTTGCTGGGTCAGATCCACCTGAAACGTGATGGAGTTCGTCACCTGTGGCTGGCCCGTCGGCGCCGTGTCGCTAAAATAATAGGTGGGCAGAACCAGGCTCCCGCCACTGGCCTTCGGCAGGCCCCAGGTGCGGTTGCCACCAACGTTGTTGGCGGGGTTTTCCCAGTTGGCGCCGGTATCAATGTAGTACTTGTACTGCATCGCCGACCCGTTGGCATCGGCGGTATCGGCATACGTGCCGCTGTAAATGTTAGTGTTGAGGGCCACGGGGTTGTTCGTCAACGGCGATGTGCCCCAACCGTTGAAGTTGCCTCGCGCGTACACAACGCTGGTGCCGGGGATGAAGGCGCTGCTTTGAACCTGCGCCGTCACGTCCACCGAGAACGTGACGATGGAGTTGCCTGCCGCGGACGCCCCGACCGCCGTGCAGAGCAGAAGCCCTGCGGCAGTCGTTAGCCGGAATGTTTGGGTTTTAATTTTCAAGTTCATAACTATGTTCTGTCATAATGGTTTGGATATGTCGGTCAATCTACACCTGCCAATATAAGCCAGGCAGTCTGAGCTTCAACCGCATGTTTGTGCGGTAGGGATCGTGCAGGCAAATCTCAGGGTTTGCGGTCTTTCCAGCCCTGGACGCGGTCGAAATACTCCTGCGCCAGCTTGTTTCCCGGTTCGAGGCGCAAGGTTTCGCCGAATTGCCGCAGGGCATCGTCGAATTGGCCTTCCGTGGCCAGCAACACGCCCAGGTTCAGATGGGCCTGGGCGTAGGGGGGCCGCAGCCGAATGGCTTCTGTATATTCGCTTTTCGCCTCCGGGTTGTGGCGGTCCGCGGCCAACTCGTTGCCCAACTCGAAATGGGCCTCCGCCGCCTCCGGTTTGAGTTGGACGGCCCGGCGATATTGTTCGATAGCTTCGGCGCGGCGGTTCAATTTCGAGAGCGCGCGGGCCTTTTGACAGCAGTAACCCGCATCCTGCGGCCGCAGGCGCAACGCATGATCGTAGTTCGCCAGGGCCGGCTCAAACTTGCCTTCCGCCGCCAGAAGATTGCCCAGCTCGTACCAGCCTTCGGTCAGCGCCGGGCGCAGGGCGACCGCTCTCAATAGAAAGGTTTCCGCCTCGCCCGACTGCCCTTGCCGCCCGAGCAATCGGCCGGCCTGGAAACAGGGCAGAAAATCGTGCGGCTCCAGCTCCTGCACCCGCCGCCACTCGGCCGTCGCCTGCTTTAAGTCGCCGATGGCCTCAAGAAAATCCGCGAAGTTCTCATGCAGATAGTGGTCCTGCGGCGCCCGCTTCAGAGCTTCCTGGAACTCCTTCCGGGCCTGCTCGGCGGCGGTTTGGGTCGCGCGCTGGCGCAGTGCCTTCTCTTGGGCCTCAAACGCTTCCAGCCGGCCCGCGTTGTTGAGCTGGCCGCTCAGCGGCGGCTGGTTTAAGCGCCGGATCACGGTCTGGATCACAAAGAGTCTATTCCAATCCATCAGCCCGAGGAGGCGCTTGCAGGTTTCTGGCGCAGCCCAGGCGCCCGCCGCCCGGCTCCTCACCGCCGCCGGCAGCGACTCCTCCACCTCCTCCGCCCACATCCGGCCCAGACGATAGTTCCCTGCGAAATTCAAATGCACGTGCTCGTAAAACGTCTCCTGCCCGCACACCCCCGCCACTTGGTTGGTCCCCAGCCGCGTGGCCGCATCCAATAATACCAGATTCTCCTGCGCCCGCTTCCTCCCCTCCTCCCGGATCAGCCCGTTGATCCGCGAGTCGGTCCGAAAGGGCAGCGCGTCCGCATCGCAGGCCCGCTGCAAGTGCTCCCGGGCGGCCATCCCCCTCACCCCCTCCCTCTCCCCCTCCGCGGGGGAGAGGGTGCCCTTTAGGGCCGGTGAAGGGGTATCGGCTGGCCCAGTCGGTTGCCACACGTCAGGAGGTAGAAGGCTCAGACCCCACCGATACTGCAACTCCGCGTACTGCCAATCCAGTCTGGCCGCCTGCTCGAACCGCTCCGCCGCCAGCCCGGCGTTGCTCTGGCCCGAGGCGGCCACCCCTTCGGCGTAAAACCGCTCGAATAAGGCGCGGTCTGCCGCCGGCAGGTTGCTGTTGGACAGCGACGCAAAGGGCGGACAGTCT
>JBEKJO010000124.1:0-18395 GCA_050011195.1 Verrucomicrobiota bacterium
GGGGGATCAGCCAGACCCTTCCCGGCTCACATACATATTTCATAAGGTTGTGTGATTGGGCTGCCGAAGACTCGCTGAAGGGCATCCGCCGCCTCCGCCGGGGCACAAACCGAGCGCGCGTGGGGGGGGGCGGCCAGAGGCCGATCAGCGTGCTCGGAGGCACAATTTGGTGATAATATGCACGAGGGAGGAAGGAGCGCAAGGGGAATTTGAAGAGTTGATAGCAGGCGGGCGCAACTCGACAGTACCACCATTCTCCGCACCGACCGCCCCGGCTCGGCAGGAGCCTCGCCCTACCGGGACTTGCCGATGGTGGTACTGACAGGTTGCGCCCATAGCAAGGGGAGTTGATAGTTGATAGGCGGAGAGGTTCGGGGCGCGGTCGTTGCCCGACACGCCTTTTTTGTTGTGCCGGCGTTCGCACGTTGCTTTGTAACTTTCCAAACCGCCGGGGGGCTGTTACTTTGGTGCCGGTAGTGGAACCCAAAGTAAAAACGATGACTTTCGGACCGGCTCATTTCATCAATCGGGAACTGAGCTGGCTGGAGTTCAATCACCGGGTGCTGGAGGAGGCGCTGGACCCGCACAACCCGCTGTTGGAACGGGTGAAGTTCTTCTGCATCGTCAGCTCGAACCTGGATGAGTTCTTCGAGGTGCGCGTGGCGGGCATCAAGCAGCAAATCGAGAGCGAGGTGGTCGAGCGCACGATGGACGGATTGACGGCGACGGAGACCTTGCGCGCCATCGTCAAGCGGGTGCGGCGCATGGTCGAGCAGCAGTACGCCTGCTGGCGCGAGGAGCTGATGCCGGCGCTGGCGGCCAACGGCATCCGGCTGCTGGAGCTTGGGGAGCTGGAGCCGGCCGACCGTGCCTGGGTCGAGGATTATTACCATACGCAAGTCCGCCCGGTGCTGACGCCGCTGGCGATTGACCCGGCGCATCCGTTCCCGCAGTTGCTCAACAAGACGCTGAACCTGATCGTGCGGCTGGAGATGGCCCGGAACCATGAGGTGCACAAACATAGCGCGGTGGTGCAGATCCCGCGCATCCTGCCGCGCATGGTCAAGCTGCCGCGGGCCGATGCGCGTCAGGATTACGTCTATCTGGACCGCCTGATCGGGCATTACCTGGCGGATTTGTTCCCGGGGACGAAGCTGCTCGGCTACTGGCCGTTCCGCGTGACGCGCAACAGCGAGCTTTACATTGACGAGGAGGAGTCGGCGAACCTGCTCAAGGCGGTGGAGAACGAGCTGCACAACCGCCGCAAGGGGGACGCGGTGCGGCTGGAGATTGATCACCAGTGCCCGCAGTTGGTGCGCGAGCCGCTGCTCAAGACGCTGCGCCTGACCGCCGACGACCTCTATCTCATCAATGGCCCGCTGAACCCCACGCGGCTGATGGCGCTGACCGAAGGGGATCATTCGCCCGAACTGCGCGACCCGCCGTTCGTGGCGCCGGAGGCCGCCAAGCTGCGCCAGCGGCCGGACTTGTTCGCGGCCATTCGCGAGCGGGACATTTTGCTGCATCACCCGTATGAGAACTTCAACAGCGTGGTGGAGTTTCTGGAACTGGCGGCGTCGGACCCGGACGTGCTGGCGATCAAGCAGACGCTCTACCGCACCGGCGGCGACCCGCGCATCATCGGCGCGCTGGAGAACGCGGTCCGAAACGGCAAACAGGTGACGGCGGTAGTGGAATTGCGGGCGCGGTTTGACGAGGCCAACAACATCGCCTGGGCGCGGCAGCTCGAGGAAGCCGGGGTACACGTCGTCTATGGCCTGGTGGGTTACAAGATTCACGCCAAGAGTTGCCTGGTCGTGCGCCGGGAAGGTCATAACATCCGCCGCTACGTCCATCTGGCCACCGGCAATTACAATCCTACCACCGCGAAGTTCTACACCGACCTCGGCCTGTTCACGTGCCGCCCGGAGTTTGGCGAGGACGCGACCAATTTCTTCAATCTGCTAACCGGCATCTGCCAGTTCCAGAGCTTGCGCAAGCTGGTGGCGGCGCCGTTCGAATTGCACGAGCGCCTGCTGGGCCTGGTCGAGCGCGAAACGCAGAACGCCCGCCAAGGGTTGCCCGCGCGCATCATCCTGAAGCTCAATTCGCTCGCCGACCGCCAAGTCATCGAAGCGCTATATCGGGCGTCGGCGGCGGGGGTGAAGGTGGAGCTGATTGTGCGCGGCATCTGCTGCCTGCGGCCGGGCCTCAAGGGCGTGAGCGAGAACATCACGGTGCGGAGCATCGTGGACCGGTTTCTGGAGCACAGCCGGGTCTATTATTTCGAGAACGCCTGCCAGCCGCAGGTGTTCATCAGCAGCGCGGATTGGATGCCGCGCAATTTCTTCGGGCGGATCGAGCTGGCCATCCCCGTGGAGGATGGCGTGCTGCGCGAGCGCCTGATCAGCGAAGTGCTGGCGATTTCCCTGGCGGACAACAGCAAGGCCCGTTCCTTGCAGCCGGACGGCTCGTATCGGCGGGCCACAGCCGCACCGGGCGGCAAATCCAGCCGCAGCCAGGTCCAGTTCATGGCCCTGAGGGCGGCGGAAGAGGAAGCGCCCCGCAAGCCGGTTGACGGCAAGGCCCGGTATCCGCAAGTCCGGCTAGCGCCGTCGCCGTTCGCGGCGCGGAAGCGAAAGCAGTAGGCCCGGCATGAAACCCACCGTGCCATTCTCCGGAGCGAACGAGGCAGGCTCGCGCGGCCCGGGTTTGCCCGCCAGCTTGCCCGCGAACAGCGTGAATTACCTGGCCCGCTCGCTTAAGCAGCAATGGAAGCGCTACCGGAAGGAACTGAAACGCTGCCAGAACGAGTTTTCCGAAAAGGCGATCCATGCCTTCCGGGTCGAAACGCGGCGGCTGCTCTCGACGCTGGAACTGCTCGGCGGTTTTCTTCCCGCGCGGCGGGTCGAGAGAGCGCAGCGTCTGCTGAAGCAGCACCGCGACGTGTTCGACGATTTGCGCGACACCCAGGTCCAGTTAGCGGCGGTGGGCAGAATGCTGCGCGTCTTTCCCGCCGCGCGGCCGTTTCAGCTCTGCCTCCTGGAGCGGGAAGATCGCTTCGCTAAGAGAACAGGCAAGAACGTTAAGAAGGTCAGGACCGGCCGCTTGGGCAAACTGATTGCCGGGTGCCGCGGGAATGTGGAGAGACAACTCGCAGAGGCCGGCCCCGAAAAGGCGCTGGCGATCCTGCTGCGGTCGGTTGATCGCGCCTTCCGCCGCACGAAGCAATTGCGAATGCGCATCAAACCGCGCGACCCCTGGACCATTCACCGCACGCGCGTGGCGTTTAAGAAATTCCGCTACATGGTGGAAGCCCTGGCGAAGCATCTGCCGGCGGTAACGAGCGAACGCCTGGCCGCGATGCGCCACTACCAGACGATGATGGGCGAGATTCAGGACGCCGAAGTGCTGCTCGCCGCACTGGACAAATTCCTCCGCAAGAAAGAGATTAAGCCGGAGGCGGCGCGCCGCTTCCGCGCGGAGCTGCTGCGCCGGCGCCAACGGTTGATTCGGGTCTTCCTGAAAGCGGCGGATCAACTGCTCGAATTCTGGCCGCTCGGCGTGGGCACCGAGCCTGGCTGGGACCGTGGAAAACGAAAACCAAATGAAAGAAAGAGTCAGTATGATCGCGAAATTCAAGAAAACTAACCGTGGGCTGGCGCTGGCGGCGGTGCTGTTTGCCGGCCTTGGACTCATCACGCTGACGGACGCATCGTCCGGAAGCTCACACCTCGCCAAAGACCTGATTGGAACCTGGATCCTGGTCGGCAAGCCCGGCGAGTTTGGCCAGGCTCCCGCCGCCGGCGGCCGGCTCAAGTTTTGGACCGGCACGCATTGGTGCATCACACAAGCCGACCCAAAGAACGGCGTGGTCATTTTCCATCACGGTGGCACCTACACCCTCAAAGGAGACAATTATCTTGAAACCGTCGAGTTCGCCAACCCGAGCACCAAGGACCGCATTGGGAAGACCGGCAAATACACCCTCAAGATCGAAGGCGAAACCCTCACCCAAATTGGCATTGGCAACCCTTGGCGAGAGGTGTGGAAGCGGGCGAAGTGCGCGAAGCCACACCCAGCAGATGCGACCGTTCTCCAAGGAAGCTGGAGCGGGCAGGAGACTGGGGGGAGGTCCAAAGGCGCCTGTTCTCTTGTCATTAAAGGGTCAAACCTCGAGTTTCACGGGGCAGATACCAACGAGTGGTACAAGGCGGCCTTTTCCGCTTATGACACCACTCCGAAACAAGTCGTGATCACAATCACCGACTGTCCTTTTCCCGACTACGTCGGCATCTCCGCCTATGCGATATACCAGTTACAGGATGGCACGCTCACCATGACCGGAAATGAGCCGGGCAGTCCTGTAGTGCCGGCGGATTTCGACGCGCCAGGCGCTCGTAAAATTGTATTCAAACGCGAGGCCGGCGAGCCGGGGTCGGTCGCCCAACCGGCGCAACCTGGCTCGGGGACCAACGCCGAGCAGGGGGGCGCTGGGACGACAGTTGCAGGCGCTCCTCCAACAAACCCCAATGAATACAAACCTTCAACCGACAAAGACGAGAGCGCAGCCTGCAAAAAGAATCTGGAGAAGATCAATGCGGCCATTGAGGCCTATCGGAAAGACCACCACGATGTCCCTAACTGGTTGAGTGACTTGGTTCCCAAGTACTTGCCTGACACGAACCTCCTGGTTTGTCCGGTGACCACCCGCACAGGCCAGCAGTCCCCCTTCGGTGTGTTGGATCCCAAGATCTACTCCTCGTATCTGTATGAGTTTACCCCGACACCAATCCCTGAGGTCGTCAAAGGGGCTTGGCCGGGCCCGCAAATGACGATGCGGGAATGGAAGCGGCAGCAGATGAAGTTGGTGGGGCCGGAGGTACCGTTAGTGCGCTGTCTGCTCCACGAACCGGCCTTGAATCTCTCCCTGGGCGGGAAAGTTTACGAAAGTCCAGTTTTCTGGGAGTTGAATTTTACTAATGTGGCAAAGCTGGAAGCCTTCTCCCCACATTGAGGAGATCAGCCGTGCCCTCCCTCCAGATTCAGGTTCCCAATACGCAGAGGAAGGCCAGACCAGGCAGGCTGCCATTAAAAACTAACGCCGAGAGCTAACCGTCTATGAATCTCTACATCCTGCGTCACGGCATCGCCGTGGAACCGGGCAGCCCCGGTTATGCCAAAGACGCCGACCGGCCGCTCACCCCGGAAGGCGAACGCAAGCTCGGGCAAATCGCCGAGGCCATGGAAGCCCTCGACCTGACCTTCGACCTCATTCTCTCCAGCCCATGCCTGCGCGCGCGGCAAACCGCGGAGATAGTCGCCGAGGCCCTCGAGGCGCGCAAGAAACTCGAATTCTCCGACAGCCTGGCGCCCGGCGGCAGCACCAGGAAACTGGTCGAGTTTCTCAACCGCCTCGAACCGCCGCCCGAAAAAGTTCTGCTGGTCGGCCACGAACCTTATCTGAGCGGGCTGGTCTCCCTGTTGGTGGCCGGCAATCAGAGTTTGTCCGTGGTGTTCAAAAAGGGCGGCCTGTGCAAACTGGCGACCGAGTCGCTGACCCATGGCCGCTGCGCCGCGCTGGAGTGGCTCCTGACGCCAAAGCAGATGGCGCTGATGACTTGATGCCGCGGCCAGAGACGACGCAACAAGACTCAATTTGTCCGCCGGCTTCGGTCTTGCCGCCTATCACGTCGCCCGCGACAAACAGTTGCGGCGGATGGACCAGGACCTGGACCAGCGGTTAAAGGCTCTGTTGCGCCCCCAGTTCCCGGAGGGGCCACCCGAGCGTTATGATATTAGCCGCTATAAATTGCGAACACGCGCAGACTGGTGTAGAGCAACGTATAGCGGCTCTCGCTTTCTTGGCAAAAGCTATGCTTTTCCTGGCGGCGGAAGGGGGCGGGGGTCGAGCGCGGTTTGTGTTCCGTGGCCCCGGGTCTATGCCTTGGCCTCAAGGCGAGCGGAGGCGGTAGAATCGGGCGGGATAATTCGTCCACTGCGGATCGCTGAAATAGTTTGTGCCGCCGATCAAAGTGTTCGTGCTTACCGGAATCCAGGCGGGATTGGCCAGATTCGTGCAGGCTTCCACCACGACGGAAGTGTTCGTGGCCCAGGCGATGGTGAAACCAAACCCGCCGGGTTGCACGCCGAAGCCGGGGCTATTGTTAAGGATTTGCGGGTTCGGAAGGAACCATTGCGCCGTGGGCCAGCCGCCGAAGGTCGCGCCCCAGCCCGTGGCGCCCTGCAAATAATATGCCGTGCCAGATTCGCCGCCAAACACAGTGTTATCCGCGCTGCCGGCCCCGCCATTCACACTCGGCGCGTTGCCTTGGAAATATGCTTGGTGAAGGTCGGAACAATAATAGAACGCATAACCGCCAATGCTGGTGACGCTGGCGGGAATCGTTATACTCGTCAGGCTCTGACAATACTCGAACGCACTATAGCCAATGCTGGCGACGCTAGCGGGAATCGTCACGCTCGTCAGGTGGTCACAATCAAAGAACGCATAATCGTCAATGCTGGTGACGCCGTTGGAAATTGCATAACTGCTGCCGGCCAAGCTTGCGGGATATTGGATCAGCATGGTCATGGCTTTATCGAACAGCACCCCGCCTGCACTGGCGTAACTCGCATTGCCCGCATTCACGGCAATATTCGTCAGGCTCAAACAATCACCGAACGCCTCAGCGCCAATGCTGGTGACGCTTTTGGGAATCGCCACACCCGTCAGGGTTTGTTGGTTCCAAAACGCATAGGCTTCAATGGCAGTCACCGGATAGCCGTTGATGGTGCTGGGAATGGTCACATTGCCGCCCGAACCGGTATAGCCGGTAATTGTGATTGCCCCGCTGTTCGTGGTCCAAGTGATATCCGTCGGCGGCGGAAGAATCTGGGCTGCCGTAGGCCAGCCGCCGAAGGTCGCGCCCCAGCCCGTGGCACCCTGCAAATAATGTGCCGTGCCAGATTCGCCGTAAAACACAGAGGTATCGTTGCTGCCAGCCCCGCCATTTACGCTCGGCGCGTTGCCAAGGAAGAGAGCATTCGTCATGTCGTAACAATCCTCGAACGCACCAAAGCCAATGCTGGTGACGCTGTCGGGAATCGTCACACTTGTCAGACGGGGGCATGCAAAGAACGCATATTCTCCAATGCTGGTGACGCTGTTGCCAATCGTCACACTCGTCAGATCGGCACAATTATTGAAGGCGTTTGGGCCGATGCTGGTGACGCCGCTTCCAATGGTGATGTTGATGAGTTGGTTACAATCATAGAACGCAAACTGGCCGAGGTTGGTGACGCTATCGGGAATCGTCACACTCGTCAGGTCAAAACAATAAATGAACGTCCCTGCTCCAATGCTGGTGACGCTGTTGCCAATCGTCACACTCCTCAGACTGTCGCACTCACCGAACGCGCCGTATCCGTCTTCATCGTTGTTGTTGTCTCCGATGGTAATGACGCTATTGGGAATCGTGAGGCTGGTCAGGTTGTAGCAGAGAAGGAACGCATCATCGCCAATGTTGGTGACGCCGTTGCCAATGGACAGACTCGTCAGGCTGGAGCAGTAATAGAACGCCTGATACCTGATGCTGGTGACGCTGTCGGGTATGATCACACCCGTCATGGTCTTCACATTATAGAACGCGTTCGTTCCAATGGTGGTCACCGGATAGCCGTTTGTGGCGCTGGGAATGGTCACATTGCCGCCCGAACCGGTGTAGCCGGTGATGGTGATGGCACCACTGTTGGTGGTGAAGGTGAATTGCGCCCAGCCAGACCGGGGCAGCGCCAACAGCAACAGCAGCGGCAGCAGCGGTTTGATACGTATTTTTATATTATTTAGCATTTTGCATTTTAATTCCTCCATCCAGCCCTGTCAAGCCGCCGCTAATACTTTTAATTCATTGCGATTATAGTTAAATGGGTCGAGGCAAGGCCGCAGCCAAAGGAGTTGAATGGGAGAAATGGGAAGAATGAGGGGGAACGCGGCCCTGAAATCCGAAGGCCGAAATCCGAAACCCGAAGGAAGGCCGAAATCCGAAACCCGAAGATAGCTTGATCTGAGCGTCGTTGCCGGGCGGGCTGAGTGAGTGTAGGCTGGGGGGCAATGTGTCTGGCCATCCCAGGAAAAGTCATCAGCATCAGCGGCGAGGACCCGCTGATGCGGAGCGGCAAAGTTGATTTCGGCGGCATCCTCAAAGAGGTCAGCCTCGCTTATGTGCCCGAGGTGAAGGTCGGCGATTACGTCATTGTGCATGTTGGCTTTGCGCTCAGCCGCGTGGATGAGGCGGAGGCCGAGCAGGTCTTTGAGTATCTGCGGGAGATGGAGGAGTTGAGCGGGTTGCAAGAGAGCGGCGCAGGCGTCCCGCCCACGGTGGCCGGCCCCCCAGGGCGATGAAATACCTCGACGAATACCGCGACGCGGAGGCCGCGCACAAGTATGCGCGGGAGATCGCCCGCAGCACCACGCGGCCGTGGTCGCTGATGGAGGTTTGCGGCGGCCAGACCCATGCCATCGTCAAGTTCGGCCTGGACGAGTTGCTGCCCAAGCAAGTGACGCTCATTCACGGTCCCGGCTGCCCGGTGTGCGTCACGCCGGTCGAACTGATTGACAAGGCGCAGGAAATCGCTGCGCGGCCCGAGGTGATCTTCTGCTCGTTCGGCGACATGCTGCGCGTGCCGGGGAGCCGGACCGATTTGCTGTCCGTCAAAGCCGGCGGCGGCGACGTGCGGATGGTCTATTCGCCGTTGGACGCGGTGAAGCTGGCGGAGCAGAACCCGGCGCGGGAGGTGGTGTTTTTCGGCGTCGGGTTTGAGACCACCGCGCCGACCACGGCGATGGCCGTCTATCAGGCCGCCCAGAAGGGCCTGAAGAACTTCTCGCTGCTGGTCTCGCATGTGCTGGTGCCGCCGGCTATGGAAGCGATTCTGCGCTCGCCCGATTGCCGCGTGCAGGGTTTTCTGGCCGCCGGCCACGTCTGCACGGTGATGGGCTGGGAGGAGTATGTTCCCATCGCCGCGAAGTATCATGTGCCCATCGTGGTGACGGGGTTCGAGCCGCTGGACATTCTGCAAGGGGTGCTGATGTGCATCCAGCAGTTGGAAAGCGGGCGGGCGGAGGTCGAGAACCAATACAGCCGCTCGGTGCGGCAGGAGGGCAATCGGGCGGCGCAGCAGCTTATCCGCGAGGTGTTCCGGGTCATCTCCCGCAAATGGCGGGGCATCGGGGAGATTGCCCAAAGCGGGTTGGGCTTGCGCGACGCTTACGCGGCGTTCGATGCCGAGCGGAAGTTTGGCGTGGCCGGGCTGCGCGTTGAGGAACCCTCCGAATGCCTCAGCGGGCTGGTGTTGCAGGGGAAGATCAAGCCGCACGAATGCCCCGCCTTCGGCACGCGCTGCACCCCCGAACATCCGCTCGGGGCGACGATGGTATCGTCCGAAGGCGCCTGTGCCGCTTACTACCGCTACCGCCGCGAGCCGGCCCAGCCAACCGCCTGACTCCGATGAAACCGTCAACCAACCCTTTTAACCCTTTTAACTCATTTAACTCTTTTGACTGCGGCTTTGCCGCCCTGTCTATTTCGTGGTGACCCAACCCTGACTCGCCATGTCCACCCCACCCGACTTCACCCCCTCCTGTCCGTTCCCCATTCAGGACTACCCGCACGTCCTGCTCGCGCACGGCGGCGGCGGCAAGCTGATGCATCAGCTCATTGGCAAGCTGTTCCTGCCCGCGTTTCGCAATGCGCTGCTCGAACCGCAGCACGATGCCAGCGTGTTCGACGTTGCCGGCCAGCGCCTCGCTTTCACCACGGATTCCTACGTCGTGCGGCCCCTGTTCTTCCCGGGCGGCGACCTCGGGTCCCTCGCCGTCCACGGCACGGTGAATGATCTCGCGATGGCCGGCGCCCGCCCGCTTTATCTGAGCGCCGGCTTTATCATCGAAGAGGGCCTGGCGATGGAGACCTTGTGGAAGATTGTCTCTTCGATGCAGCAGGCCGCGCAAAAGGCGGGAGTGCAAATCATCACCGGCGACACGAAGGTCGTTGATAAGGGCAAAGGCGACGGCCTCTTCATCAACACCGCCGGGATCGGCATATTGGAGCACTCGCTCAAAATCGCGCCGCAGAGCGTGCAGCCGGGCGACGCTATCCTCGTCAGCGGCGACCTCGGGCGGCACGGCATGGCGATTATGGCGGTCCGCGAAGGGCTGGAATTCGAGAGCGCGATTGAGAGCGATTCCGCCCCGCTCGCCGAGGTCGTCCAGCAGCTCTTGCGCGCGGGCATCGAAGTTCACTGCTTGCGCGACCTCACCCGCGGCGGGCTGACCAGCGTGCTCAACGAAATCGCCGAAGCCGCCGGCCTTGCCCTCCAGGTCGAGGAGAAGCTCATCCCGGTTCGCGAGGACGTCCACGCCGCCTGCGAGATTCTCGGCCTCGATCCGCTCCAGGTTGCCTGCGAGGGCAGATTTGCCGCCTTTGTGCCTGAACGGGAGGCCGGGCGCGCACTTGAGATTATGCGCGCCCATCCAAGCGGGGCTGGCGCTTGCAGGATTGGCAGGGTTTCCGACCAGCGCTCGGCCAGGGTGCTGCTCAAAAGCGCGATTGGCGCCCAGCGCATCCTCGATATGTCCAGCGGCGAGCAACTCCCGCGTATCTGCTGAACCTGGATTTCCGGAGTTGAACCTCACGCAAAGCCGCAAAGCCCGCAAAGGCAAAGACAATTCAAATTGCAGCCGCTTCACCCATTGGGTGAACAATCCGAATCCCAATCATCCGCTCAGCCCTTTTCGGCCATGCGCTATTGTTTGATTTTGTTCTTGTATGTTCTAATACGTTCTATACTGTATGAGGATATGGAAGACCAAGAGTATATGGCCGACCCGCAGCAGTTGCGGGCTGAGGCCGAACAGGAACCACGCCGTCGCGGCTTGGACGACTACCGGGAGGCAATCCGGGTGCTGAGGGAGGAAAAGGAGCTGTCGTTCCGGGAGATCGCCACCTGGCTTCAGCAGCGGGGCCTAAATGTTGACCACAATGCCGTTTGGCGCACCTACTCAAAGGGCATGTCAGGGGGGCCTGGCGACAGAGTTATCGAACGGAACGAACGATTCGAACGGCGAGGCAGCCACGAGGACGCCATGCCGTGGCTGCAAGAGCCTTAACCCGCCGTTTCGCAACGACTTATACCATCTCCACTTTGGGAACGCACTATTAGCGGCAGTGAGAGACCTGGGAGGGCTAGGGGCCAATCCCCTCTCCCGCTGACCCCGGCGCAGCCCTCAGAGACGACGGCAATCCAGGGTGCCAGCGCAAGCGGGATTTGGTATTGGCCCAAGCGGTTGGCTTCCACGGGTGCTGTTCCATTATGGGACAGTTCTGCGGCAGGCACCGTGCCAAACTCGGCCCTGCAGCAGTGTGAGGACGGTGTGAGGACGGTGTGAGGTGGAGGGTTGAAGGGGGAGAGTTGGCGGCGAGTGTCCAGAAACAGGACACTGCTGTTCTGAGAAGTGGCCTGATGGGGGATATTGGGCGGGGAGGAATACCCATTGGACCTTGGAGCGAGACTATTCCAGAGAGGGATAGCCCCCTGCCGCCGCGCGTCTCTGCCCCCAGCGGGGGAGGCAGAAGCCGCGAATGGTGCAATCGCAAACGGCCTCAATCACTGGAGGGGTCCCGGCCCCCGGCTATTTGCCGGGGGCGCCGGACTGGCCGAGGGCCTTGATCATTTCTTCGGCGCGCGCGCGGATTTGGGGTTCGACATAGGGGAGGTGGAGCGGTTCGAGCGTGCGGCGCGCGGCGTCGGGGTTTTTCCTTGTCAGTTGGACCTGGGCCAGCGAGAGGAGATAGGACTGGTTTTCAGGTTCCAATTGGATGGCCCTTTCGATCTGTTTCTCCGCTGCGGCGAGGTCCTCCCCCTGGACCATTTCGAAGAACCCCAGCAGATGATGAGCCGGTCCGAAGTCCGGCATCAGCGCCAGGGACTTTTGGAGTTCGGCCCGTATCTCGGCCGCCGCCTCCGGTTCGAGCGGGTGCAGGTTGGGGCCTTTAGAGGTCAGCAGGTACTTCTCCCGGGCGTAGGTATAGTGGGCGAGGAAATGCAGTGGACCGAGCTGCATTGCCTGGCGGAGACAGCGCACGGCCTCGCCGGGCTGCCCGCGCCTGGCGGCAAGCAGACCCAGGCCCTCGTAGGGCAAGGGGCTCGCGGGGGCAAGTTTCCTGGCCTGCACGAAGTACGACTCGGCGGCCTCAAGCTGGCCGATGTGCAGGAGTTCGTCCCCGAGACGATAGCAAACCTCGGCAGGTGTGAGGCCGCGTGTGACGAAGGCCCGGGGCGTCTCGAGGCTGGCGCCCACGGTCAGTTCGAGGGGCTCGAACTTGCCGCGCGCCAGGTAGCGGCGGAGTTCGGCCTCCATCGCCGGCAGGCTGGTGTGGAGCGCGTTGGTAAAGGCCCGCTCGGGCGATTGCCCCTGGCGGAGCAGGGGGGTCAGTTGCCGGAAATTGGCTTTGTGCGCGGGGTTGCCTCCCAGCATGAGGTAGTGCGTCAGCAGCCACGATTCGGAGTAGAAGATGCCCTGGCGCTCGCGCTCGTTGTATTCCGGCGAGTCGCGAGCAACGGCGAACAACTGTCGCAGCGGCATGAGCGGTTTCTGCGCGAGCAGGCGCAAGTGGTAGTCAATCGGGTTGCCGATGCGGGCGCGGTAGCCGCCGGTCACCTCGAAGGTGGAATAAATCTCGGCCATCCCCTCGGCGAGCCACATCGGCCAGTAGGGCTGGTTGTGCCGCAGCAGCAGGTGGGTGTATTCGTGAAAGACGATCTGGAGGGAACCGGTGTTGGAGCCGGACAGGGGAAGCACGATCAGGTTCTGGTCGCTGCCGCGGTGGAAGAAGGCGGCCAGATTGGCGGGCTGGCCCTGGTAGAGCGGCAGAAACGGCTGCATTGCCGCGCGGTCGGGAAAAGCCATTACGGTGATCGGAGGCGAGGCCACGGCTTGCGCGCCGGCCAGCAGTGAATAGGCGTCGCGGAACTGCTCGAGGCGCACTGCGAGCCGGGCGACCTCCTGCGTGGAGCCGCAACTGTAGATATGGAAATAGGCGGTGCGGGCCTCAAACCAAGGCCGCTGCACCAGGGGATGGGCGTCGGGCTGCCCAGGCGCGGCAGAAGCCGCCCAAGCCAGCAACGCGGTGAAAGCCCCAAGCATGCGCCGGATCATAACAGCCCTTATGCGAAGTGGGAGAACGACGCGAACCGGTAGCTTGAACAATTGCGGCAGCGTTTCCAGGACGCGAAGCAGAATTAGTTGCGGGTTGGAGGGGTTACGCCACAAAGCGCGGCTCGAAAATGGGGCCGCAGCCGTGCCGGCGCAGGAGTTCGATGAATTTCGCCAGGCCGCGCTTTTCGTCGGAGCCGAGGTGGTAGTGGATGTGCCAGCTCAAGTAGTCTTTCCGGAAGTCGTAGTCGTATTCGGTGCGGGTGCGGATGATGGAATCAAGGGTGTCCAGACCGAAGTCGCGGGCTTCGCGGAGGAGGCGCCGCAACGCCGAATTCTCGATGCGGCGCAAAGCCCAGACGGCATAAACAAAGGGCAGCTTTGTCATCTCGAACCAGGCGGCGCCCAGGTCCCAGATTTCGTGTTCATGCGGGCCCAGGGCAAAGTCCAGCGCCGGGTCGCCGATGAGCATGGCATAGTCCGGCAACGCGGCATAATCGCAGGCCGCAAGAGGCTTGAACTGCGGTTTGAGTCCGCGCTCGGCGAGCAATACCCGCAGCAATTGAACGCTGGTGAGCGAGGCGGTGTCGCAGAAGATCTCGGTCGCTTCGCTCAGCGGCCTGCGGTGCGCCAGCAGGACGCTTTTGACCTCGCCCAGGGAGGCGATGGCAATGCCGTCCAGGATGTCGTAGCGGTCGTTGAAGAGGACTTCGACCACGCTGACCAGCGCGGCGTCCAGTTCATCCCGCTGGAGCATCTCGGCGAGCTTTGCGGGGGTGGCATAGATCACTTCCTCCTCCAGACCGCGCGTGAGCGGGACGGTGTTAAGGTAGCCGACGGACCCGACGCGAAAAGGGGCCAGCGAGTGGTCGAGGTTGCTTTCGCGCTGCAAATTGACGGCGCGCTGCTCGCGCTCGGAACGATGGGCCGCTTCGTCCGCCGTTTCCGGCGGGGCCATGCGGAGTTTGGGAACTGATTCCGGGTCCATTGGTTTTGTGGGAGAGGCAAAGTGGCGATCAGAGCCGCCTGAACTCCTCCTCGGTCAGGCTGGCTTGTTTGAGCATGGCGCGGAAAGTGCCGGTCGGGATGTCCCCCGGGTGCATTGCGACATAGGTCTGGCGGCCATCGGAATGCCGAAGGACTACGTGCGACCCGGATTGGCGCCTGATGGCGAATCCGGCACGCTGGAGTTTGGCCAGCGCCTCACGCGCTTTGTAAGGCATCTTCCGGGATCTCCAGAGTCCCAAACAGGGTTTCAGAGGAAGCAGCGACCTCTTCGCCGCTGGCACGCTTTTCGGCGAGCCACAACCGGAGGAGATCAGCGGCGGCCTGGCGGGCGCCTTCGACTCCCAGGCCGTGGGTGGTCAAGCCCAAGCTGGGAACATGGGCGTAGTAGTAGCCAGCCGGGAAACCGGCGTCCTGAACCCTCTCGAAGACGACGCTGAATCTCATACCCAGACATTACCGCTGGAGATGGAGCGCCGTCAAACCTTGCGTGCACTTGGGTTAGCCCGTTGCCAGGTTTCCTTCCAACACGCTCGACCGACTGGTCTTGTTGCTCGGCAGCGCCAGCGGCGCGGGGCCGTCCCAGACCTTGATTGGCTCGTAGAAGGTATTGCGCTGGACCGGGATACATCCCGCCTCGCGGATGGCTTTGATCATCTCGGCCTCGGTTTGGAGTTGCGGGGATTTGGCGCCGGCCATGTGGAAGATGTGTTCCTCGAGGATGGTGCCGTGGAGATCGTCCGCGCCGTAGCTCAGCGCGACCTGCGCCAGTTTGAGTCCCATACCCACCCAATAGGCGGTGATGTGGTCAAAGTTGTCAAGGTAAATCCGGCTGACGGCAATGGTGCGCAACGCGTCGAACCCGGTGGGCGGGTTCTGCACCGGGATGTCGTTGTTTTCCGGTTGATAGGGCAGCGGGACAAACCCGGTGAACCCGTGGGTTTCATCCTGCAGGCTCCGCAGATGGCGCAGGTGATCGACCCGGTCGGCCAGCGATTCGACATGGCCGTAGAGCATGGTGCAGGTGCTGCGGCCACCCAGGCGATGCCAGGTGCGATGGACGTCGAGGTATTCTTCAGCAGATTCCTTGCCCCGGGCGATGGCGGCGCGGACTTCCTTGCGGAAGATTTCCGCGCCGCCGCCCGTGAGGGAATCGAGCCCGGCCGCTTTCAAAGCGCCCAGGGTTTGGGCAACAGACTTCCTCGCCAGCCAGGCCAGGTGGAGAATCTCAATCGCCGTGAAGCATTTCAACTGCAGCCGCGGGTCCAGCGCGCGCAAGGCCTTGAGCATGTCGGTGTAGTAACTGAACGGCAGGGTGGGATGCAGCCCGCCGACGATGTGCAATTCGGTGATGCCCAGGCGCAGCGCCTCCCGGGCTTTCCGGGCGATTTCCTCGACGGTGAACTGGAAGCCATCGGCGTCGCGCTTCTTGCGGGCAAAGGAGCAGAACTGGCAGCTCAGGATGCAGTAGTTCGAGTAGTTGATATAACGGTTGACGATGTAGCTGGCGCGGCGGCCCACTTTGCGCTGCCGGGCGAGGTCGGCGATGGCGCCGACGGCGTTGAGGTCTTTGCTTTCGAACAGGCGAAGCGCGTCGGCTTCGGAGACCCGTTGGCCGGCGGCGACCTTGTCATAGAGGCCGCGGAGCTCGCTGCGCTGGACGAAAAACTGCACAAACTACGATTAGCAGAACCGTTAAATCACCACTGAACTGAACTGGATAACATATTCATTTGAATGCATTTACATCCGAAGCTGCGTCTTTCATATTTGACTGTGTGACGTTTGCGTAACACATTGCGGCTCGCTATAGCTTCAAAGAAATCCAAACCGAAGCGCAAACGTTCATGGCCACATGTGTATAGCCGCAAGCACCGCAGCGGTCAAGTCGGCTACGCCGTTGACCTCGACCGACCGTCCATTATCCCGTCTGAAGCTTGCACGGCAACCGGCTTTCGGCTTGCGTTCGGGAGCGGCTGGCCCCAGGGTGGGGACCGTCGGCCTCCCGCGGCAGACCGGGTCTGGACCGGAGCCGGCGACCGGCACAGATGACAGCTATTCTGGGCATCTCCGCATTCTATCACGACAGTGCCGCGGCGCTGGTCGTGGATGGAGACATTGTTGCGGCGGCTCAGGAGGAACGGTTCACGCGCAAGAAGCATGACCCCGGCTTTCCCGCCAACGCCGTCGCCTGCTGCCTCGCCCAGGCCGGACTCCAGGCGGGCCAATTGAATTGCGTCGCCTTCTATGACAAGCCGCTGACTAAGTTTGACCGGTTGCTGGAGACTTACCTCGCTTACGCGCCCGCGGGCTTCCGCAGTTTCCGGCTGGCGATGCCGCTGTGGCTGAAAGATAAGCTTCACATGCGCCGGACGCTGCGCCAGCGTTTCCACGTCGCGCGCCAGGCCCGTTTTGTCTTCACGGACCACCATGAGAGCCACGCCGCCAGCGCGTTCTTCCCCAGCCCCTTTGAAACTGCGGCGATCCTGACCATTGACGGTGTGGGCGAGTGGAGCACGGCGACGTTCGGTGAGGGCGAGGGCAACCAACTTCGCCTGCGGCAACAACTCCAGTTCCCGCATTCGCTGGGCCTGCTCTATTCGGCCTTCACCCACTACTGCGGTTTCAAAGTCAACAGCGGCGAATACAAACTGATGGGCCTGGCTCCCTACGGCCAGCCGGTTTATGAGGACCTCATCCTCAAGCACCTGGTCGATCTGCGGCCCGACGGCAGCTTCTGGATGAACCTGGAGTATTTCAATTACTGCCAGGGGCTGACGATGACCAACCTACGGTTCGCCGGGCTGTTTGGCGGGCCGGCGCGGCGGCCCGAGTCGCTCCTCGAACAGCGGCACATGGACCTGGCGGCGAGCATCCAGAAAGTGACCGAGGAGATTCTGTTGCGCATGGCGGGGGAGGCGCATCGGCAGACGAAGAGGAAGAACCTGGTGCTGGCCGGCGGGGTGGCGCTTAACTGCGTCGCCAACGGGCGTCTCCTGCGCGAGGGGCCATTCGAGAACGTTTGGATCCAGCCGGCGGCGGGCGATGCGGGGGGGGCGCTGGGGGCGGCTCTGTTTGTTTGGCACCAGCTCATGAACCAGCCGCGCCGAGCCAACGGCCAGGACACCCAGAAAGGCAGCCTGCTGGGGCCGCGCTATTCCAACGACGCCATCGCGCGCTTTCTCACGGAGATGGGCACGCCGTACCAACGGCACGCCAGCGAGGTGGAATTGCTCGACGACGTTGCGCAGATGTTGGCCATGGGCAAGATCGTCGGCTGGTTCCACGGGCGGATGGAGTTTGGGCCGCGAGCGCTCGGGGCGCGCAGCATCCTCGGTGATCCGCGCTCTCCCACGATGCAGGCGGCGATGAATCTCAAGATTAAGTTTCGCGAGAGCTTCCGGCCCTTCGCCCCCGCCGTGCTGCGCGAGCGGGCGGGAGATTGCTTCGACGTGCGGCCCGGTCAGGAGAGCCCGTACATGCTGTTGGTGGCCGCCGTGCGCGAACAACATCGCCTGACGCTTTCGGAGGCCGACCGGAAGACGATGGCCCAAGCCCCTGACTTGCGGCAGCGCGTCAACATAGTGCGTTCGGCTTTCCCGGCGATTACGCACGTTGATTACAGCGCGCGGCTCCAGACGGTCGATGAACCGCGGCACGGGCGATTCTACCGGTTGCTGAAACGGTTCGAGGGGCTGACCGGTTGTCCGGTCCTGGTCAACACCAGCTTCAACGTGCGGGGCGAGCCGATCGTCTGCACGCCCCAGGAAGCGTACCGTTGTTTCCTGGCGACCGACATGGATGCGCTGGTGCTGGAGGATTTCGTGTTGCGCAAGGAACAGATGCCGCCGGCCCGCACCGACGCCGAACGGGAGAAATATCTGGCCCAGTTCCAGCCCGACTGACACCCGCGTTGATGCCAACAAATCTCTTCTCAAAAGGGCCCGGTTGGTGGATATTGCTCTGAAGCGTGAATGAAATGGTCTGACCTTCCACTCCAACCGACCGCCCGCGCCTTGCGGCAGTTCGCCGGGGCGTGGCTGATCTTCTTTCTGGGGGTTGCCCTGCACCGCTACGTCGTGCGCGGTCAGCACCAGGCCGGGGTGGCGTTTGGAGTGCTGGCCGTCGGGCTGGGCGGGCTGGGACTGATCCGGCCGGCCGCCCTGCGCTGGCT
>JBEKJO010000125.1:0-18247 GCA_050011195.1 Verrucomicrobiota bacterium
CCTACGCCTGCTTCTGCTGCAAATGCCTCACTTACGCTCATCCCTTGCGCCCCTTCTTCTATTCCCGGCGCTTTCCTTGTCCCCTCCAACTCCCCCGCCCGGCCCGTATGGCCCGATCCCGCCAGTGTCCCGTCGCTGAAACTTTTTACATTTTCGGCCTTGACTTTTTGCGGAAAGCCTGCCGTACTATGCGAAACCATAGGGTTTGTGTCGCGCCGACCCCGGTTGGCCCGCTCCCGGAAGCCGCCCCGCCGGAGGTCCACCCGGCACCGACCCCCGCGAACCGGAGTTGATCCGGCCCTCGCTCCGTGGTAGCGCCTATGTAGCACCGTTGACGGTCTCACTGGGGCCAAAGATCAGGGGTGTGGTGTGTACAAGCCAAGTGGACCACTCTGTTTTTCCCGAACCTCTTTGTACTGCTGTCCATCCCAATCGCTCATTTCCGCGAGGATTTCTTGCCCCCGTGCATAAAGCTGCTTCCCCATTTAACTCCTTTAACTCCCTTGCCTCTTTGCTTGCGGCTTTGCCGCGTTGTGGGCATTCCGGGCGGCAGCGCCGGCAGCTCCCGCTCCGCGTCTCCATCCTCCATCCTCCTCGTTCCTCTGATGGCAAGCCCAGCCCTCCATTACTCCATCACTCCATTATTCCATTACCCCACCACTCCATCACTCCATCCTTCCACCACTCCTGCTCTCGCCCGCTAAAGCGTCGCAAACAGGTTTTCCAGATACTCCCGGTTCTTCCGCGCGCTGGCGGTCACGATTTCCGGCGTGTCGCCCCGGGCGCAGCACTCCACCATCACCGGCCCGCTAAAGCCGGCGCGCTTCAATTCGGCGAACACCGCCCGGAAATCCACCTTGCCCGTGCCAAACTCAAGCCATACCGAGCCGTGCTGCTTGTCGCAATCCTTGGCGCAGAAACCGGTGACCTGGCTTGCAATGGGCTTGAGCTGCTCCAGCGGATCCTTGCCCGTGTAGTAAATGATGTTCCCGGCGTCGAACCAGATCTTGAAGTTCGGGTGGTTCACTTTGTCCAGGCAGCGCTGGATTTCCTCCGCCGCGCCGCTCGCGCCCCCGTGCGGCTTCAACACCACTTTCAATCCGCGCTCCTGCGCATAGGTTGCGGCGTCCTGCATCAGCTTGTAGTAATTCTCGTATTGCGCCGCCTTGTCGGCGCCGAACGTGAGAAGAAATTCGACCCCCATCGTCTTCCCGTTATCAATCTGTTGGCGGATGTCCTTGATCTGCTCGGCGAGCGGCAGATCGAATTCTATGCGCAGCGCCCCCATGTTCACCGCCAGACCGCGGGCGGCGATTTTCTTCTTTAACTCCGCCAGATACTCCGGCGTGGCGTCCGACCCGATGAACGGCTCCTTGGGCGTGCGCGTGAGCATTCCGGTCAGCTTGTAGCCGGCGGCTTTGATCCCGTCCAGCGCCGTGTCGTAACCCCACTGGTTTTGGTCGCCGAGCCAGGGCCGGTTGAAACAGCCGATGGGCCAGCTCACCCCGGGCGGCTTTTCTGCGGCGGGTGCGGTGCGGAGTGGCAGGAACGTCGTGGCCGTGGCAGCCAGTGCGGCAGTTTGAATGAATTGTCGGCGATTCATACTGGCATTGGGCGGCATCCGGCCATTCTGCGCAAGGGGAATCCACTGAAACAAGAGAGCGAGGCACCGCTAAAGAGATAGGCGCTCCCGCAAGCGGGATCACTGCCATAGGCAAGTCCTGACGCCCCGGACAACGATCTCAAACCCGGCACTTGGACTCGAGCGTATGCCTCGCTCAGTGTTTTTTTTACTTCAACCCGGGGCCGGCCTCAAGCGGAAGTTGTTCACCGCTTATTCACAACGCTGAGGGGCGGGTAACGCTTGGCACGCCAGCCGCTCTATGCAGGACAACTGCCGAATGTCCTTCACTGCCGGAAGCAGAAAGGGCGTTCGAAGGCATGGCCGCCATGCCGGGCACCGGCAGTAACGGTGTACAGAGTCAAGACACTCTGTCCTGTTTAGATTAACAGAGAAGAATGCCAGGATCGCGCTTATGGTTTGGTGGAATACGTTACGACTGAAATCAAACAGCCCCGAAGTGCGCCGCAAAGCCCTCGAAAATCTGGACCCCGCCCGCGACGCGCGCTCGCTCGAACTGCTCTTAGCGGCCCTGGGCGACGAGGATGCCCAAGTGCGTTGCGCCGCGGTCAATGCACTTGGGCAAGTCAGGGACGACCAATCGCTGATCGCCCTGACCACCGCCTTGCAGGATCCGAACAGCGGGGTGTGTGAAGCGGCGGCGGCAGCCTTGGGGCGGGTGGGAGATGCGCGCACTTTCCCTCACCTCGCAGGCTTATTGAAAAACTCCCATCCCGGCGCCCGGAGGTCCGCTGCTGCCGCGTTGCGCAGCCTGGGCTGGAAACCTTCCACCAGCGAAGAGCAGGCCCTGTTCGATGTCGCCCTCGGGCACGCTCACGCCGCCGCCTTTGCGGGCCAGGCCGCCGTCAAGGCCCTCGTCACCGAACTCAAACACGACACCAGCTTTAAGCGCCGGGCTGCGGCCGAGGCCTTGGAGGATGTCGATGATCCGCGGGCTACCCAGCCCCTGCTGGCCGCCTTGTACGACGAGGACCCCACCGTGAGGGTCTCGGCGGTTCATGCCCTGAGCAAAGACGCCAGCGGGGAGGTCACGGTGAAACTACTGGAGCGTTTCGGCGACCCGGAACCTTGCGTGCGTCTGGCGGCGACCGAAGTCCTCGCCAAACGCATTGATCCGGCGCTCGCGCCCGAGTTTCTGAAGCTGCTGGCCGACCCGAACTTCGAAGTCCGGTTGAGCGCCGTGCAGTTCCTCGGCCGGATACGCGATCCGGAGATAGCCCAGGCCCTGTTGCCGCTGCTGGCGGACTCCGACAGCGACGTGCGTCAGGCTGCAGCCCAGGCGCTGGGCACAATCGGAGAGCCGGCCGCCATCGAAGCGCTCGTCCTGACGTTGACGGACGAAGAACGCGCCGTCCGGCAGGCCGCCGAGCTGGCCCTTGGCCGAATTGACCCGAATTGGGTGTATTCCGAGGCGGCGCAGCGCGCCATTCCGCAGCTCGAAGCTTCCCTGAATGATCAGCGCGGCTGGGTCCGCTCCGCGGCGGCGCAGGTCCTTGCGAAACTGCACGTCCCGAGCGCCGGCCTTCAGGCTGCCGGATAAGTCCAGGTTTTTTGGGAGCATACAAACAGTTGCCGCTGCCGCCACCCTGCGGCAAACTGATAGCGCATGTCTATTGCCGGAATGCCTGGATGGTCATTACGCCTGGAACGGGCCGAAGTGTCACGCCTGACGTGGGCCTTTGCCGTCTCGCTGGCCTGCCACCTTTTGGTCTTCGGCGCCTACCAAACCGGCAAGAAATATAACCTGTGGCAAAACCTGCATTGGCCCGCCTGGCTTCAGTCGCTCCCGATGCTCACCGAACTCCTGAAGAAGAAAGACAGCCAACCGCCGCCACCGCAACGGCAGGACATCCCGTTGATATTTGTGAACGTGAGTCCCGCCCAGGCCACCGCTGAACCGCCTGACAACGCCAAGTTCTATTCCGACAAGAACTCGCGCGCGGCCAATCCCGAGGCGGACAAGATCACCGACACCCCTAAAATCACCGGCAAGCAAACTGAGGTCGTCAAGACCGAGGACATCCCGCGCGAAAAGTTCACCCCGCTGCAGCCCTCCCGCCCCGCCCAGCCGGCCCAGGAAGCTCACGAGGAGCTTAAGCCCAAGCCGGCCCAGCCTCCGGGCGATTTGGTCATGGCCAAGCCGGAACCCAAACCCCGGCTGGATGACGGCCAGGCCACGCAATCCCGCCCGCGCACCATCAAGGAAGCGCTGGCGCGCCAGCAGGACAACCGATTGCCCGGGGAGAAAATAAAGCAGGATGGCGGGGTGCAGCGCCGTCATGAAATCGCCTCGCTGGACACCAAGGCCACGCCGTTCGGCGCGTACGATGCCGCCCTGGTGGAGGCGATTTCCCAGCGCTGGTTTACTCTGCTCGACGAGCGCGAGTACGCCTCCGACAGCCGCGGCAAGGTCGTGCTGCAATTTCACTTGCATTACGACGGCCGCATCACTGAAATGAAGATGGCCGACAACACCGCCGGTGAGGTGCTGGGGTTGATTTGCCAGAAGGCGGTGCTCGACCCAGCGCCCTTCGCGGCCTGGCCGAGCGACATGCGCCGCACGCTGGGCGATACCCGGAGCATCCAGTTCACTTTTTACTATTATTAACTGCCTATGGAACCAGTTGTCTATGTCCTGCTCTTTCTGACCTCGGTGGTGGGCCTGACGTTTATCGTCGAACGCGGCATCGCCTTGCGCTGGCGGCGGGTCGTGCCGCCGGAAGTTGAAGCGGCGGTCGAATCCTGCCAGGCGCCTGAAGACGTGCCCATGCTCCGGCGCGTGTGCCAGCAGCACAAGTCTCCGATCAGCCGTTTGCTGTTGCTTGCCGCCGACCATTTGGACTGGCCCAAGGCTGAAGTCGTCGATGCCATGCAAACCCGTGCGCGCCATGAAATCGCCCGACTCGAGCGCGGCCTCGTCGTCCTGGAGATCATTGTCGGCATCGCCCCCCTGCTCGGCCTGGTCGGCACGATTCTCGGCATGATGACCGCCTTCGGCCACGTCGGCCAGGCCGGCCAGATCGACCCGGCCGAGCTGGCCAAAGGCATCTCGCTGATCCTCCGCGCGACGCTCTTGGGCCTGCTCATCGCCATCCCCTCCCTCATCTTCTGGAGCTATTACAGCAAGAAAGTCGAAACCATCGCCGTGGAAATGGAGACGCTCTGCGATGAGTTCATCCGGCGCCAATACCGGGAGGAAGTCCAAAGCCCAAAGTCCAAAGTCTAAAGTCACGCATCACGTTTCACGTTTCACGTTTCAAGCTTCCACCCATGCGTTTCTACGTCCGCAAACGAAGGCAGGCGCCCGCGGTCATCATCGTCGCGCTGATTGACATCCTGATCGTGCTGCTCATTTTCCTGATGGTGACGACCACCTTCAAGCAGCAGCCGGCCCTCAAGCTCGCCCTGCCCGAATCGTCCCAGGCCCAAAAGACCGGCGCCAACGATGCCGCGCCCCTGGTCGTCAGCATCGATCCTAAAGGCAACCTCCGCCTCGGCGCCGACGCCAGGCCGGTCACAATCGAACGCCTCAAAGAGGAACTGCTGGTCGCTGTCGCCAGCAACCCGGAGGTTAAGCTGGCCATCAGGGCTGACAAAACCGCCCCGATCGGCCAGGTGATCAAGGTCATGGATGCCTCCAAGGAAGCCAAGCTCAAGTCCGGGGTGAACCTCTTCACCAAAGAGCCTGGCAAACCTTGAGCGCTATTTCATCAGCTCTTCGGCAATCTGGACGGCGTTGAGGGCGGCGCCTTTCAGCAGTTGATCGCCGCTGACCCAGAAACAGAGGCCGTTGTCCAGCGCGCAGTCTTTGCGGAGGCGGCCGACGGCGCAGTTGTATTGGTCCGACTGGTAAAGCGGCAGCGGATACTCGCATTGGGCGGGATTGTCAATCACGTCCAGCCCCGGCGCTTTCTTAAGGACGGCCAGCGCGGCCTCCACCGTCGCCGGCTTCTCAAACTCGGCGCTGACCGCCACGGAATGCGCCCGATAGACCGGCACGCGCACGCAGGTCACGCTCGCCCGGAAGGCCGGGTGGTGCATGATCTTGCGGCCTTCGTTCTCCATCTTCATTTCTTCCTTGGTGTAACCGGTCGGCAGGAAGGAATCGACGTGCGGCAACACGTTGAACGCAATCTGGTGCGGATAAACCTCGCGCGTCACGGGCTGCTTCTTTACAATCTGGTCCACCTGGCGCTCCAACTCGGCGATGGCCTTGGCGCCCGTGCCGGAAACCGCCTGGTAACTGGAAGCAAAAATGCGCTTGCAGCCAAAAGCCGCGTGCAGCGGATACAAGGCCATGAGCGTGATGGCCGTGGTGCAGTTCGGATTGGCGATGATGCCCTTGTGCCATTTCACGTCCGCCGCGTTGATCTCGGGGATCACCAGCGGGACCTTGTCATCCATGCGGAAGGCGCTCGAGTTGTCAATGACCACGCACCCGGCCTGGGCAGCGATGGGCGCGAACTCCTTGGAAATGCTGCCACCGGCGCTGAACAGCGCGAGGTCAATGCCGCCGAACGAATCCTTCTTCAGTTCTTTGACCATGATATTCTCGCCACGATACCCGAGCTTCCTGCCCACGGACCGGGCCGAAGCGAGCAACGTCAGCTTCCCGACCGGGAAACTGCGCTTCTCCAGCGTCTTGATCATCTCGATGCCGACGGCGCCCGTCGCACCGACCACAGCCACATGCGGTTTACGATTCATATAAAGGGGGCAGAATATACCGAGCGAGCAGCCGCCGTGTCAACGCGCCGGTAGAGCGTTGTCATGTTCAAAATCCATCAACATTGCCGACTCATCCAGCCGAGCCGCCGCCGAACTGCTTCCAGTAAAGCTTCTTGAACGGGTTGCCCTTCGGCCCGACGGCATTCTCGTTCACAAGCTGCGGTTGCACAGGGTGTCGGTAGCGCCGTTGCGGAACTGGTGCCGCCCAGTGATCAGGGCGGCGCGCGTCGGCGAGCAGGTCGGGCTGACGTGAAAGTCCGTGAAGCGCAAAGCCTCATCAGAGAAGTCGTTTCCAACCCGGGTGGTAAAATCAAAAAATGGATGCGGAACGAATCCCGCAGCCATTCCCCAAAGGAAATCAGATTTCAGTTTCAGCTCTCTCGGCGGCGCAACAGCAGCAGGCTTAAACTTCCCAGGCCGGCCAACGCTAGCGTGGACGGTTCGGGGACTTCTGCGAAATCGAAGTTGCCAGCGGCGTAACGCGGGGCTGACGGCGACCCGGACCAATTGTCGTCATAAGTCCATCCGGTCGGAAGTGGTGAGCCTATGGTTGACCCCCAACTCAGGTCGTTGCCATCAGGGTAATTGTAAGCCCCCCCTCCATACGTCACTCCGAACGCGGAATTCGCAGAGCAGGCGTTGGGCGCGGTAGGCGATCGCACGCCATCGACCCAGTAAGGATTGTAGTCTACCTCGGAGTCACTAACTCCGTAATGATTCGCGACTACCATGTAGGTGCCCGCGTAAAGCGTAACCGGCGCGATACTAGCCACCCTGGTGGTGGTGCCCGGTAAAAGGGACTGGGCCGTGCCGGAAAAATGAAACGAGGGTACAACTAAAGAGCCACCAGTTATAGCGGTGCCATTCAGCGTAATGCTGTAAATGGCAACATCGATCCCGACCCCGCCAATTCCATCCGCGCCGCTATCGAAAGCGCCGAGCTGGTCTATCACGATCGGAGTAGTACCGACCGTGAACTCTGTGCCCAGGGAAAAATTACCATCCGGCTGGGTCCCGACCAGCGTCGGGCCGAAGTTATACGCAATTTCCGCGCCAGCCTGCGAGGCCGCGAGCAAAGCCACGACCGCGACGCCTCCGATTATCCTCAACGAATTCGCAGTTCTCACAATTCAAATGTCATTCCTGCGTTTATTCATAGTGCGATTTAAGACCATTTCCCGGCGGCAGTCAAGCCCATTCGCGCATTTTTTTGCATTTTCTCACTCTTCACAAGTCGCTTATCCTCAGCCACATCCCACGACCAGCACCCGTTCTGACTCCGCCTGGACTGAAAAAAGTTCAGGACGAACCGCAATTCTCACAGGAATTTCCCGGCCCGGCCCGTCTGCCGCCGGGGGCGGCTCACCCGCTGGGCAGGAATGCGTCTCCATAAACTTGCCATTACCCCCGCGCGGCAACCGGTCGCATTCAGCGCCGCGCAAGGGAGGATTATTCGCCCTGGACACCTTGGCCTGGAGGCGGCTGCCGTTGAGGCTCAGCTCGATGGTAGAGCCAGTGTCTGCCGCGGGACAGGTCTAATAAATATCCCCGTCCTGCCTTGGTGGCAAGCCGTCTTTCGGCCATTTGCTTGAAAATTCGGCTTGCCAGCCGCCACCAAACGGAGTATAAGCATATACATGGCAAAAGAGCCGGTGGAGCTTGCTCCGAGGCAGCAGCGCGTAGTATGACGACATCCTTCAAAAGGCTGCTGCCGCGGCTGTTGCTGTTGACGCTGCCGGCCGCGGCGCAAGCCCAATTCATTTACACGACCAATAACGGGGCGATCACCATCATCCAATACACCGGTTCCGGCGGGGCGGTGACCATCCCCGGCGCCACCAATGGCCTGCTCGTCACCAGCATCGGCTACGAGGCGTTCCTTGGGTCTGGCCTCACGAGCGTCACCATCCCCGACACCGTCACCAGCATCGGCGACTCTGCGTTCGAGAACTGCTACAGCCTGGCCAGCGTCGCCATCCCCGACAGCGTCACCAGCATCGGTGAACTTGCGTTCAATGAATGCACCAGCCTCAGCGGGGTTACGATCGGCAACAGCGTCACCAACATCGGGGTCGAAGCCTTCTTTTACTGCACCAGCCTCGACGGTGTCACGATCGGCAACAGCGTCACCAACATCGGCGACTCTGCGTTCCAAAACTGCCTCAGCCTGAGCGGCGTCTATTTCCAAGGCAACGCCCCCGCCGCCGATTCGTCGGTGTTCTCCGGTGACACCAATGCGACCGTCTATTACTTGCCGGGGACGACAAACTGGGGCTCGACGTTCGCCGGTGTTCCAGCGGTGGCGTGGTACCCGCCGGTGCCCTACACTTTCACGACCAATAACGGCGCGATCACCATCACCGGATACACCGGGTCCAACAGTGTTGTCACCGTTCCCGGTACGATCACTGGTCTGCCGGTCACCAGCATCGGAGAGTATGCGTTCTTTGACTGCACCAACCTCTCCAGCGTCACCATCCCCGATGGCGTCACCAGCATCGGGGCCTCGGCGTTCTCTTGGTGTACCAGCCTGACCTCGGTCACCCTCCCCAACAGCGTCACCAGCCTCGGGGACAGTGCGTTCGATAGCTGCACTGGTTTGACAGGACTATATTCCCAGGGTAACGCCCCCAGCCTCGGTTTTTATGTGTTCTTCAATGCCTCCAAAGCGACCGTCTATTGGTTGCCGGGGGCCACCGGCTGGGGAACGACGTTTGGGGGTCGTCCGACCGCGCTCTGGCAGCCGCAAGTGCAGACCCGCGATGGCAGCTTCGGCGTGCGGACGAATCAATTTGGATTCAACATCAATTGGGCCACCGGCGTGGTCGTGGTGGTGGAAGCCTGCACGAACCTGGCCCCTCCTCTCTGGTCGCCGGTGCAAACCAATACCCTCACCGCCACTTCCTTCTATTTCAGCGATCCCCAGTGGACGAACTATCCCGCCCGTTTCTACCGCCTCCGCTCGCCCTGAGGCGCGTGAGCCGCAGGGTGTTTCAGGCTAGGCAGCACTTTGCCGCTACGCAGGGTTCATGGTCCGTGAGCAACTCCGAAAGCAACCGCAAGCTACGGCGGCTTAAGTCATCACACTGCTGTGGTGTTTGGCGGCAGCCTTGGCCAATCCCGTTGGCGAGTTCCCGATAAATGATATCTGGTCCTACACCATCGCGGTCAAAAGACTTCTGGTCGAGGGAGAGTTTCATCCGCTTTCCTGGACGTCCGCGACGTTGCTGACCCATGTATTATGGGGTTCATTGTTCTGCAAGGTATTCGGCTTCTCCTTCACGACCCTGCGGTGCTGCAATCTACTCACCTCGCTGAGCCTCGCGGTTATCACGGCCTGCTGGCGCAGACGCGCTCCTGAAGGTCCAGGCCTTCCCGAGCCAATCTGCCGGGCAATCCGCAAACGATGGTGGGCGCGACAGGGGTCGAACCTGCAAGGATCTCTCCAAAGGATCCTAAGTCCTTCGCGTCTGCCAATTCCGCCACGCGCCCGGACCGCCAAAGCATCTTCGCCGCCGCTGGGACAGTTGTAAACACCTTTCAAACCGGGATCGTCGCCGCGCCGGCATGGGCAAGCTTGAGCGCGGTGGCCGGCGGGGAATCACTCAACTCAGTGCCGTGCCCACCAAATCGCGGTCGGCCTGGCCACTGAGAAGTTCATGCGCCGGTCCGGCTTGCCCGGCGTGTAGATCGAGTAAGTGAACGGCTTCTGCCAATAGAGGCCGTGGCACACCATGCGCAGCCGGTGGAGCTGGTGCAGGAGGAACTTCCCGCGTCGGACCCAGGCGGGGGCCATCTCCATGACCAGCTCCATCTCGCGCAAACTGCTGGGCTTCAGGCACAGATTTTCTCCGGTGTCAGTAAAGGAGGACGTGAACCAGCGCAACGCCCTCAAGTTAAGCCCCCGACGCACCATCTCAACGGTCCACATCTTGTCGCCCAAAGCGCGCCATCGCGTATCGAAGAAAAGGCCATACTGGTCCAGCACCCGCCGGTGGATGAAGATGGAACTGCTGATGACCGGGTTGTAAACCCACATGGTGTTTTTCCACGGCACCAGTGACTTGCGGCAGCAGATGAACTGGCCCTGTTTGTCCACGACGACCGTGTCGGCAAACACCACGTCGGTCTGCGGACGCCGGCGGAAGAACGCTTCGACCGCGCGCAATCCGCCGGGCAGGTACTGCTCATCGCAATTAAGGTAGGCCAGGATTTCGCCCTTTGCCCGGCGCCAACCCCGGTTTACGGCATCGTACATGCCCTGGTCCTTTTCAAAAAAAGCCTGCACCCGCTGATCCCGCGCCAGCCATTCCTGCGTCCCATCGTCCGACTGGGCGTCCTGCACGATGTGCTCGACCTCCACCCCGGCCTGGTCGGCCACCGAGGCCACGCAGAGCTTGAGCCAGTCCGAGTTGCGGAAGCTGGGGGTGACGACCGAAATTCTCACAGGAAGGAGCCTAACAGTGTCGCTGGGTCCCAGCAACCGGAAAACCCACCGGAAAACCCACCGGAAAACCCACCGGAAAACCCTCCGGCCAACCCTCCGGGAAACGGTCAGGCGAGCAGAATAGAGCCGAATTGAGAAGCGCGGCGATTACGGTCAGGAGGACGGGGTCCCAATGCGAACCTCCATTTTGCTTCGGTCCCCTTTACTGCGGGGAGCTTTGCGGTTGACCGCCAAAGGAGTGAATCGCTACCTTGTCACGCCAGTTGTGGCGACGAAGTTTTGTGAAAGATGCAATCCAGTCAGCGCGGCCTGAAGGGAAAGAGGCTTGGAAGGGCCGGCAGCCAGCCGCAAGAGCGAGCCGGAACAGCCCGCGGGCGGTGGCGGCCTGGGTGGTATTCAGCGCGTTTTGCAGTTGTGCCGGCTGGGGGTTGTCGGCGTTCCATCAACTCAACGCGGCGGGCTACGCGGTGACATTCTTGCTGGGTCTGGCAGTGGTCTGGCTGCTGCGGAAGAAGGTGTTGCCGGGGGGCCTTCGAGGCTGGAACCTGCGCAAACAGCGCCGGCGTTTTCGGCGGGCGTTCCCGCTGGCCTTTTTGGTTCTGGCGTCACTGGCGATTCTGGGCGGGGCGCTGGATCCACCGAGCAACTATGACGCGCTGGCGTACCGGGTGCCGCGCGTGCTGCATTGGCTGGCGGAGGGGCGCTGGCACTGGATTTACACCGACTTCCAGCGGGTGAACACGCGCGCGTGCGGCATCGAGTGGCTTTCCGCGCCGCTGATTGCCTTCACCCGGACAGACCGCTTGCTGTTTCTGATCAACGCCGCGTCGTTTCTCCTGCTCCCGGGGCTGGTCTTCAGCCTCTTCCGGCGGGTCGGAGTCAGGCCACGGGTGGCCTGGCACTGGATGTGGCTCCTGCCCACCGGCTATTGCTATCTGTTGCAAGCCGGCAGCATCTCGAATGACATGTTCAGCACGGTGTATGCACTGGCGGCGGTGGATTTTGCCCTGCGCGCCCGGAAATCCGGCCGGGTGTCGGAGGTTTGCCTTTCGGCGCTTTCGGCAGCCTTGCTGACCGGAGCTAAGCCCACCAACCTTCCGCTGCTGCTGCCCTGGGCGGTGGCGTTTGTGCCGAGCTGGCGGGTTTGGCTCGCCCGCCCGCTCGCTTTGGCGGCCATCATTCCTCCCGCGCTGGGAGCATCTTTCCTGCCGACGGTGGCATTGAACGCCATCCATTGCGGGGACTGGAGCGGGGCGGCTGCCGAGCAGGTGAAGTTCGGTGCCGCGCCGGCGTGGCTGCTCCTGCTCGCCAACGGTGTCATGGTGACCCTCACTAATGTAGCTCCCCCGGTGTTTCCTTTCGCCTCGACCTGGAACCGTGCCGCCGACGCGCTGACCCCGGTTTCTCTGGCAGCGTTGTGGGGCAGGCAATTCGGACCGGGCGTGACGCACTTGCCCGAACTGCAAGTCGAGGAAGGGGCAGGCGCGGGGTTCGGAATCACCATTCTGCTTGGCCTGAGCCTGATTGCGGTAGTCATCGGATGGAGACGGCGGGCCAAGCCCCAGACTGTGCCGTCCGGCAACCTGGTCTTGCGGTTGGTCTGTCTCGCACCTTGGGTCAGCCTGCTCTACCTGATGGCGAAGCTGGACTTTCGCAGCGGGCCGAGGTACCTCGCGGCCTACTATCCTTTGCTGAGCATGGGTTTGCTGATAAGCCCGACGCAGCTCGAATTGGTCAGACGAAACTGGTGGCGGTCGTGGGCGTTGCTGTCCTGCGGCCTGGCCGGCTTGCTGCTGGTCATTTCGCCGGCCAGACCCCTGTGGCCGGCGGGATGGTTCTTTCAACATTACGGGCCCCGGCTGAAGTCCAGCCGGCTGGCGGTGAGAGCGATGGACGCCTATGAGGCCAAGAGCAAGCGGACGGAGGTATTTGCACCAGTGATCGCGTTGTTGCCCGCGGACGTGACGATAATAGGCTTTTCCGCAGGCGATTTCCCGGAGACTTCGCTTTGGAAGCCGTTCGGGGGGTCGCGGCGCATCCTGCATGTGAAGATGAGCGACTCGGCAGAAGAGATGCGGCGACGCGGCATCCGGTACGCGCTGGTCACAATCGACTCTGCAAAAGAGTCGTGGCCAGAGTGGCTGCAGCGGATGAACGCGCGAGAACTGCACGCGGAGACGTTGAAGATGTGGGGAAGCCGTCCGCCTTTCGTCTGGCACCTGGTTGAACTGAATCCGCCCGACACCGGCCAAGACAAACCGAAACCCGAACCTGCACGGTACAATGACTCGTGAACCGACAGCCGAGAAAGCTGTGACAGAGGCGGCAGGGTCTCCGCCCAGGCCCATGGAGTTGACCATCCTCATGCCGTGCCTGAACGAAGCCGAAACGCTGGCCGCCTGCATTCAAAAGGCGCGCCTGGGTCTGGCGCGGGCCGGCGTCCAGGGAGAAGTTCTTATCGCGGACAACGGCAGCACGGACGGCTCCGTCGCCATCGCGGAGAAGTTGGGGGCACGTGTAGTGCTGGTAAAGGAAAAGGGTTATGGCAGCGCCTTGCGCGGCGGCATCGAAGCCGCCCGAGGCCAATGGGTGATGATGGGTGATGCGGACGACAGCTACGATTTCTCGAAAATCGAAGGGTTCGTTCAGAAATTCCGCGAAGGTTACGACTTGGTCATGGGTTGTCGGTTGCCCAGTGGCGGCGGCACCATTCTGCCTGGGGCGATGCCGTGGAAGAATCATTGGATCGGCAATCCGATTCTTTCGCTGATCGGCCGGGTATTCTTCAACTGCCCGGCGAGGGATTTTCACTGCGGGCTGCGAGGGTTCACGCGGGAGGCCTACGGGAAAATGGACTTGAAAACCACCGGAATGGAATTCGCGTCCGAGATGGTGATCAAGGCCACACTAAAATCGCTGCGGATCGCCGAGGTGCCCATCACGCTGCATCCGGACGGGCGGTCGCGGCCGCCGCATTTGAAGCCGTGGCGGGATGGCTGGCGCCATCTGCGGTTCATGCTCATTTATTCCCCGCGCTGGCTATTTCTCATGCCGGGTTTGGCGCTGGCGATAGTGGGGCTGGTTTGCGGGGCAGCTCTGGCCGTGAGGCCGCTCCGAGTAGGAGGCATCGCATTTGACGCCGGCACTCTCGCCGTGGCCAGTCTGTTCGTGATTATCGGCGGACAGCTTGTGGCGTTTGCCTTTTTCACCAAGGTGTTCGCCATCGGTGAGGGCCTGCTCCCGCAGGATGCGAAATTCTCGAAAGTGTTCCACTACTTCAACCTAGAGAAGGGCATTGCCTTGGGGCTGCTGCTGCTGCTGCTGGGGCTGGGGTTGCTGGGGCGTGCGCTTTGGATTTGGAAGGAGGCCGGGTTCGGCATCCTGCCTTTCGGAGAGAACCTGCGCCGCCTAATCCCGGCGGTGACCCTGATCACGCTGGGAATTCAAATCGTCTTTTCAAGCTTCTTCCTGAGCATCCTGGGCCTGAAAACCGATGCTCGCCACCCGCCAAGCACATGAAATACATTGACCGGGTATGGCAGCGATGAGCGTGACGCCGTGTGAGGCGCATCATCGGGCGGCCTGGGCGTGGGCGAGTCGTGGTGAACCGCCTCGCGCTGAGGCCTTGGCGAAACTGTTTCGTTTCCGGCGGCGTCGCCGCGCGCTACCTGATTCCCAAGTTTATGAGCGGGTTGCTCGTTGGCACCAGGCCGTTCAGCAGTGCCCTCAGCCGAGAGAGAGCAGGCCGCTTGCGCGTCCATCAAAAACCGGTCGCGGAACAGGAAAGGGTCCGGGCGCGCTCAGCGGACCACCGGCGTTATCGGGGGTCATTTAGTTGCCACCAACGTGCGACAGTAGGTGAGTCGATCAAAATGGCCAACCACATCGTCCGGGCAAAAGATGGGGAAGGCCTCCAGCCCAATAAGGAGCTTCGACTGGAATCCCCATTCACGGAGCAGCGAGAGGCTCTCCCTCGAGTCATAACCAAAACGTTCCTGGGTCACACTCGGGTGATAGAGTTTCATTACCAAGGTACCGACTTCCCCACTGCGAAACGTCTTTGCGCCCCCGCGCAGGGCGGCGAGCTCGTTGCCGCTGGCGTCAAGCTTCATCACATCCACTCTCGTGATCCCAGCCGAGCGAAAGAAATCATCCAAAGTCCAGCACTGGGTTTCGAAAGCAACGTGATTGGGCTTGGTTGCAATCCATCCGCTGCTCCGCTGGGAATCCGACTGGAAGCCGATCCTGCCAGAGTAGTCGCACAACGCGCCTTCATAGACTTTCACATTATTCATCCCGTTCATTGCCGCATTGCGGCGAATAGCTTCGGCGCATGGAGGCAGCGGCTCGATCGCGAGAACTTTGCCTTCGGTTCCGACCATTTTTCCACCGACCAGCGTGAAGGCCCCGATATGAGCGCCCACATCCAGGAAGGTCATTCGCGGTGAAAGGAGCGCCTGCAGCAGCCAAGCCAAGCCTTCGTCCGAGTGCGTGCGGTAAAAAAGCAGGGAGGCATTATCGGTGTGAGGCAGGGCGATTTTGAGGTCTCTCCACCAGGGATTGATGACAACAGGAGTGCCGGGTGAGCACAGCCAATGCAAACGCCACAGCATCCTCCTGGAGATGGCCCGGAGGGGGTGGCGACGGACTTCGGGTCTCCGCAGCCCTCGCCGGATTTTATCCACGTACTTCAGAAGCCTCATAGTGACAGATTTATTCTATCGGAACGGATGACTTGTTCAAGGCGAAAGACCGAGCCACCCCGCCGCCTGAACTCGTTCCGAGCTTGATTTGCTCCGCAGGTTGACGCAGCCTTTGGCGACCGTCGCCATGCAGTGACAGCCCGTGCGACGCGCAGATCAAATCGCGAATGGACAAAGAACTGCTTAAGCGAGCGGCCCCTGATGCGGAGGCGGGCCACGATGCCGTCGCGATCGGCCTCGACCTCGAGTCCGCCGATAACTTGCCCTGGTCGGGCGACCCATCGTCAGAGTCGTTCTATGTCGAGAATTTCACGGGTGCTGAGATGGCCTGGTGCCTGCGCCAGCGAGACCCCCGATTGTCGTTCTGCGGCCTTTGGTGCGCCAAGGAAGCAGCCATTAAGTGCGCCCAGGAATTTGCCGGCCTCCGCCCCATCGAACTCGAGGTCCTGCACGATGAGCATAGCCGGCCCAGGCTGCAAGCCAGGCGCGCCTCGCAGCAGGCCCTGGGCGGTGATTGTCTTCTCAGCATCAGCCACGCGGGCCAGATGGGGTTGGCCGTTTGCGTCAGGAGGCCAAAGGCGCCAAGGTTCCGGGGGGCGTGCGAATTGGCCGGGGAGGCAACGGTCGGCGCCAAGGCGGTGGTCACCAAAGATGTCTCCGCCGGGGCTACCGTGGCTGGCAGCAACCGCCGCTTGCCCCACCGCAGTCACCAGGCGTTGGATTGAGGACTCGCAGATGAAAGTCATCTTCAACTGCCATTTGCCGTTCATGCTGGCGCACGGCGGGATGCAAATTCAGATCGAGCAAACCAAAGCCGCGCTCGAGCAGATCGGCGTCGAAACCGCTTTCCTGGAGTGGTGGAACGACCGCCAAACTGGCGACATCCTCCACCATTTCGGCGCACTTCCCGAGGAGATGATCGTTCAGGCTCGGAATAAGGGCTGGAAAGCGGTCAACACCATCCTGCTGTCTCACAATTGCAACCGGCCCAAGGCGGCGCTGCTGCTTCGCAGGATTCTGATCCGGGCGGCGATGGCAATGCCGCTTCCCCAACCCCTCCGGCCCCGCTGGCATGCGTTTCGGATCTGGGACCGGGTGTTTGTCTCCCTCGAAGCTGAAAAACAAATCCTCATCCGCTCCTATGGGGTTGAGGAATGTTCGGTCAGGAAAGTGCCTCTTGGGTTGCCAGAATCTTTTCTTAAAGCAGGGCCTGGTCCACGGACCGGGGATTACCTGATCTCCCATGGCACTATCGCCCCGGTGAAGAACTCAGTGGAGCTGGCGCGGCTGGCCGTCGAAGCTCAGGCCCCAGTGCTCTTCGTCGGCAAGCCATTTGCGGAGGGCGACAGTTACTGGCAGCAATTTCGCCGGCTCGTGGATAACAAGTATGTCCGGTACCAGCCGCATGTTGCCAGCGAAGTGGAGATGGTCGGCTTGCTGCAACGGGCGCGCGGGTTTGTCCTAATGAGCCGCTTCGAGAACTGGAGCCTCGCCGCGCACGAGGCTGCGGCTTGCGGCTTGCCTTTGCTGCTGCCGGAGCTTCCCTGGTCGCGCGAGCGGTTCGGCCCCCAGGCCAGCTATTTTCCCAGGAAGAGTCCCGCCCAGGCGGCGGGGATGCTGCGTAAGTTTTACCAGCAAAGCCCCAGCGCGCCGCCGCCCAAAGTCCGGCTCTATAGCTGGAGAGAGGTGGCTGAGATGTTGCACGACGCCTATGCCGACGACCCCAAATGCGAGACCAAGGCGGCGTGACAGTGCTGTTGCACCACCAAAAGACGCTGCTGAACACTTCCCGGTAGAGGGGACAGGCATGAATACAAGCCCAACTGTTGGAATAGATGACTTATGATACCAATTACGTCATGGAAACGCACTACTCCGGAGATGCAAGTGCCCCTCAGCCCTTTCCATCGGATTGGGGAGAAGCGATGGCGGCCAGGGGCGCGGTCGCCAGCCCCAATGGGTATCAGATGTTGAAGGGAATCTAATTGATTTACCCGGCAGGCTGTTGTGCCCAGGAGCCAGAATCCTAAAGCCCCTGGTTTCTCATTATTGCGAAAATGGGGCAATAGTGTCCAGAAAGTGGACACGGACAAGGTCTGGTAGCGGATAAACCTAGAAGCCGCACTTGGACCCGTGATTTCAAGTGCACGGCCAGTCAGAAGTATCGCCATATCAAGCACTTCGCATGGATACACCGCAACTGCGCCGCAGTTGGAATGGTTCACCTGTCAGGTGAAGAGTTCCCGATTTTCGATTGATACCACTTCCAGCTCGACGATGCACTATTTCCTGTAAGGCAAGCAGGCACAGTAGTTTGTGCCATATTTGTACAGACCTTGGGGGCTACCGCAGGCACGAAGACTACTGCTGGCGGGATAAAAGTGCTAGATGGGAACATCATCGGAGCGGCGCTAGTGCAGAGCGTGTGGGGACGGGGCGAGGGCGGGGAATGGACGGGGAGGGGTAAGGAGGGGCGGGAGGGCAGAGTGCGGGCGGGGAGAAAGGGGGGGCGTGCCACTGTCCACTCCGCACTCCGCACTCCCCACTTCGCATCGCGCGCGTGCCCTCGCATTTCCCCCGAGCGCGTGCCCCTCCGCCTTTCCGAGATAGGGTAGGGATGAGGGATTAACCTCACCCCTCCCTCCGAACCGGACGTGCGGATTTCCCGCATCCGGCTCTCCAGTCAGTGGGTTCGTAGTCCTACGATTGTCCGCGTCCACTCGTGTT
>JBEKJO010000126.1:0-18035 GCA_050011195.1 Verrucomicrobiota bacterium
GACGAGCTGCTCTACGATCTGGAGCATTACATTTCTCACTCGGGGTCCGGCCCGACCAACGAGACTTTGGGCAAGTTTATCCGCGAGCTGTTTGGGCCGGCGGTTCCGCCGGCTGCCGCACAGGCCGTCACCGGCAGCACCAAGCATATCAAACGCACCTCGCGCAATTCTGCCAAGGCTTGAGCCAACGTCGGCCAAATCCGGCAGGGCCGGAATCTTAAAATGATTCAGCGCATCGTCAATGTCGGCTTGATCCAGGCCGCTTGCTCGCCGGACCCCGCCGCCAACCTGGAGAAGACCTTGGCCGCGGTCGAACGCGCCGCCCGGGACGGCGCCCAAATCATCTGCACGCAGGAGCTGTTTCGCTCGCAGTATTTTTGCCAGTCCGAGGACTATCGACATTTTCAACTGGCAGAACCGATCCCCGGCCCAACCACGGAGGCCTTTCAACAACTGGCGAAGGCAAACCGGGTTGTGATAATCGCGTCTCTGTTCGAGAAGCGGACCGCGGGCCTCTACCACAACACGGCGGCCATCATCGACGCCGACGGCTCGCTCCTCGGCCTCTATCGCAAGATGCACATCCCGGACGACCCGCTTTATCACGAGAAGTTTTACTTCGCGCCGGGCGACCTCGGCTTCCGCGCCTGGCAAACCCGTTACGGCAAGATCGGCGTGCTGATCTGCTGGGACCAATGGTATCCCGAGGCCGCGCGGCTGACCGCGCTGCAAGGCGCGGAGATTCTTTTCTATCCCACCGCCATCGGTTGGCATCCGCGCGAGAAAGCAGAGCTTGGCGTGCGGCAACATTCCGCCTGGGAAACAGTCCAGTGCGCCCACGCCATCGCAAACGGCTGCTACGTCGCCGTGCCCAACCGCATCGGGCACGAAAAGCTGGCGGGCGAAGGCATCGAATTCTGGGGCCAAAGCTTTGTCGCCGGCACATCGGGCGAAATCCTTGCCAAAGCCAGTGTGGCAGAAAACGAAACCCTTGTCGTGCCGCTCGACCTCGGCAAGGTCAATGACACGCGCACCCACTGGCCCTTCCTGCGCGACCGCCGGATTGACGCGTACGCCGGCTTGACGCAGCGGTTACTTGATTGAAAAGGGTCTGGATCACCGGCGCGGGCGGGCTGATCGGAAGTTACCTTGTCCGAAGCGCGCCGCGTTTTGCGCCGGACGCGGCGGTGGCCGCCCTGACTCGCGATCGCCTTGAGTTGACCGATGCCTCCGCCGTCCGCGCAGCGTTTCGCCTCCGGCACCCGCAACTCATCATCCACTGCGCCGCACTCAGCAAGAGCACAGAATGCGAGGCAAACCCCGCGCTGGCCCGCAAGCTCAATGTCGAAGTCAGCGCCCTGCTCGCGGAGTTGGCCGCGGACATCCCGCTGTTCTTTCTGTCCACTGATTTGGTCTTCGACGGTCGGACGGGGAACTACGACGAGACGGCGGCAGTCAATCCGCTGAGTGTGTATGCCGAAACGAAAGCCGCCGCGGAGCAGATCATACTGGCCAATCCGAAGCACACCATCATCCGCATGTCGCTGAACGGGGGCACCTCGCCTGCCGGCGACCGCGGATTCAATGAGCAAATGCGCCGGGCGTGGCAAGCGGGACAAACCTTGAGATTGTTTACCGACGAGTTCCGGTCTCCTATTGCGGCCGAGGTCACGGCGCGCGCGATCTGGGAGCTGGCGGCCCGAAACGAACCGGGGCTTTATCACGTCGCTGGCAGCGAGAGGCTGTCGCGGTGGCAAATCGGCCAACTCCTCTCCGCACGCTGGCCGGAATTGAAGCCCGGCATTGAAGCCGCCTCATTGAAGGAATACGCGGGAGCACCGCGTGCGCCGGACACCTCGCTTAACTGCGCCAAAGCCCAAAAGCTCCTTTCTTTTCGCCTGCCCGGGCTGACGGAGTGGCTGTCCGCGCATCCGGACGAAGCGTTCTAAGGGCCATCGCGAACATGCACCATACAGCCCCTATCGCGAAACGCCACGATGCCCCCTACCCGCTCTAAGTGTCACCTTTCGCAGAGGAACGACCAACCATTTTCCTTAATAAATGGCTTGCTTGCACGAACCAGGGTGTTACGAAGGAGGCAGTTCTTTAACAGAGCCGGGGGCGGTGGCCCGTTCTCGGTGTGAGCCTTTGCGTAGCGAGGGCTCGGATTCCACGTAAACACGACCAACTTTTTCCTGAGAAATCCGCCTCGACGCGCGCGAGTCGCGCGTCCCGGTGTGCTTTCTTAGGAGGCCGCTTGGTCGTGGCCTACGTGGGAGTGCGCTGGGCGCGCCTTCGATTTACGGTAGTGTCCCACGGAGGTTCGTAGCGGCGCCAAAGAACATGGAAACGCCTGACAAACCAAAAAGAGAAAGAAGAACATCGTGAAGACCATTACAAGAGCAATTCTCGTAGCGGGCACAGTTCTGCTCGCCTCCGCAACACGGTCCCTCGCCATCGAAGGACTGCAACTATCGGTTCAATGCCCCGACGTCGTCTTGGGCTGGCCCAGCGCCCCCGGGGAAAACTACATCGTGCAGTGGCGTCCGACTTTGGACCCCAGCACCCCTTGGGTGACGCTCACCAACTCTCTCCCGGCCGACTGGACGACCAATTGGACTATCTTCGTACACAGCAATCAGGTCCAGTGCGCCTCGGGCGCCACCAACAACGTTATTGGCGGCGGAGACGGTCCACCGCCAACCCCGAATCTGGCCGTCAGGGCAACGTCCACTTCACAGGTATCCGAACCACTGGTCAGGCCGGTCGACGGCTCCGGCAGCCCCGTGCCCCTCTGCCTGTACCCGCCCGGGTTCGACTTGTCCGGTTTCGTAATTCTCGACCCGTCCACCGGCCAGTGGGTGAGTGGCTCTGGATACACGAGACGCCAGCCCTCCCTGAACCGACTACAACCTGACGACCCTCAACCTCAGGATGACGACCCAGGCAATGGCGGTTCACCCGCTGACCCCGGGTTCTACCAAGTAGTGATGGACGGTGTGAAGATTTCAGGCTCCAGCATATCCAACCTCACGAGCGGCGTGCTTTCCGGAACTATACCTGTCTTGTTTGAAGCAGGGAATGCGTCCGGTGATGGCACCGGCACGAACCTCCTCGGCACAATTGACAATGCTACGATAACAGTAGATTTCGTCAAATTTCCGGGAGATGGCGTGCTGGGGCCACCGTGGGAGTCGTCTCCCTGGCAGTTCTCCCTCGACACCCGCTATCTTCAGAACGGTGACCACACGGTTCAAATCGAAGTGACCTGGAAGAATCCCGACAGCAGCGATAACAACAACCCGTATTTCGACCGCTACAGCGATTTTGTCAGCATCACTGTGTCCAACAACATCTCATATCCCAATTGGGAGCCGGAAATCGGAGAGACAGACATTTCGGCCTACTTCCTGCAAACCACCTGCACCGATGCCGACTGGCATATTGACATTTACGATGTAAACAGCAACCTGGTACAGACACTCACAGGGCACACACCCGACGGGAACATTGAGGCGTACTGGAACATGATTGACATTAAGGGTGTGGCGCGAACGAACGCCGATGTTGATCCCGAGTTTAGCTCTATCGTTACAGTAGCCGACCCGTTTTCGGCATCCACCCCAAAGAAGAAGCAGCGAAGGAAGGATTGGCCTGACCACGGTGTATGGACAGTCGCGTATCAGGACTTCTTTAAGTTTGAGTATGACCCGAACAACTACATGAAGGGTTCCATTGACGCCTTTGCCAACACTGCTGCAAAGTATGGCGGCTATTACCTTTACTATCCGCCCGCAGGCTCAACCAACGACATTGGGCAGACCTATCCGCTTCGTTACCAGAAGACGAATCACATGGACACAAACATAACGTATCTAGCAACAATAATGGATGAAGCCTTGCTTGAGATATTTCTGATGAACACGAACTCGCGCAACTTCTACTACAACGGACATGGAAATGCCGCGGGGATCGCAGAGGGACTCGAAGCATCGGAATTGAATTCGCTCATTAAGCATCGCTACCGTTTTGTGTTCCTGGACGGCTGCGAGACTGCGAACGGCCATTTGGACCAGGCGTTTGGAATCAATGGTCCGGGCGTATTTGCCTTGCCTTACTACCAAAGCACGGGCATCCGCCCCGGTGCTTTCTGCGGGTACAACTGTCTGACCTACTATGCGACCGGAGGGCCAAAAACAGTCAACGGAGTGACATACGACGACACGATCCAGCAGGATGCACCCTTTTTCATATACAACTTCCTTTTCTATTGGGACACGGACCTTGAAGGCCAACGGCTGGCGGACGCGGTGTATAACGCGGCGCTACCCCTTTTTCCGATCGGGCGATCGGGATGGACTCCTGGAGACGGCTTGCAGATTTACGGCTTCAACGATCTCAGGATTGATGACTATAATCACAAGCTCGACTGGCCTTGACCCCTAACGCCCGCCGGCGCGCTCGGCGAGCCGGCGGGCACCCCTTCTCATGGCGATTTCAATCCAGATCTTCGAGGTGACGGCGGCTTATTCCAATGCCGTTTTGGTGGCAGTCATGCCGTACGTTGCGGATTTTGCGAAACGGCTGGAGCTGCCAATTCCACAGCCCATAACCTTCAGCCAGGTTCGGCAGTTCAAGTGCTCGTGGCGCAGTGATCTGGTTGGAGGCCGTGTGATTCTGACCAACGGCTACGAATTCGGATTTCTTGAGGGCCGGGTGGATCTGTACCGGAACCCGCGAAGTTATTACGACCTGCAAGACCCGAATCTCATTCCAAAGTTCTACGGGCCAGTCAAACTCACGCAGGAGCAGGCCCTGCAAGCCGCCCATCGAGCAATCAAGAAACTCGGCTACACCGATGCCCTGCTGTCGGCGGACAGGCCGCCACGCGTGACCCCGCCGCCCCGGGTGGGCAAAAACTATGTCCCCCGCTACTGCATTCGTTGGAACGATCCAAACTGCGGGTCTGATCCAAATAATCCAGCCCCTAGCATCGAATTCGAGGTGGACGCTACGACCGGAGCGATCCAGGGGATGGTTCTCTCCAACCCCAGCACCGTGCGGCCAGACCCTCCAATCAGCGTGCACCCGCCGGTGGTCGGGCACGGGCCGCAAGACGTTTATATCGGCGGCAGAACAATGTATCCGGTCAGCCCGGCTTACTCCAATGCATTCCTTCGCGCCATTCTCCCTGAATGCGCCCAGTACGTCAGGACCGCTGGTTTCTCGATTCCCTTGGCGCTCTGCACGAACAAGACCAATATGGCCAACTGTGTTTGCGGCCTGGTTGACAACGACCCGATGGCCGAGCTTGATATGAAATCGGGAGAGCGGTTCGTTTACAGGCATGGTCAGGTGATTGACTGTTATACCGCTGATGCCGAGTATATACCCGGCAGGGAGGGTCCCCGTTCGCGTGCGGAGTCGTATCAGTACTGGAAGAGGTTTTACGGGCCGATCAACATGACGACGAATGAAGCGGTCGCCTTGGTCCGGCAAACCGCGCGGAAGCTGGGCTATTCCGAGAGAGTACTGCGCATTGACGCCCCCCCTATCGTCAATGGACCCGGCTGGAGGGGCACAAACCGCATCGCCCGTTGCTTCGTGCTTTGGCTAGATGCCGACAAGGTCAGGACACGAGTGAGCGCCGAAGTAGATATGGCGCGCCGCACGTTAAAATCGCTCTACCTAAACGACCATCTTAACACGAATATCTGGCGCGATCCTCCGAAGATTGACGTTCCAACCGGGGCGGTAGTAACAGACCACGAGAAGCCGCCACCCGCTCCGGCCCCCAGGACTCCCGCGCCGCCACCGACTCCGCCACGAACGCCCTGAAAGCGCCCAACACACCAGATGCCGCCCGCCCGGGACGGCATCCCACCGCAGGCACCGCGATAAGCGAGGACCTTTGTAACTGGAGGCCAGAAGGAACAGCGGGCGGGACGCCGGCGCCACAACGCCTACAGGTGCTCGATGATGTTGTCCCCGAACTGGGAGCACTTGATTTCCGTGGCCCCGGCCATTTGGCGGGCGAAATCGTACGTCACCCGCTTTGAGCCAATCGCGCCGTTCAGGCCGTTGAGGATCAGGTCGGCTGCTTCGTCCCAGCCCAAATAACGGAACATCATCTCGCCGCTCAACACGACGCTGCCCGGGTTCACCTTGTCCTGATTCGCGTATTTCGGCGCGGTGCCATGCGTCGCCTCGAAGATGGCGTGGCCGGAGACGTAGTTGATGTTGCCGCCGGGCGCGATGCCGATGCCGCCGACCTGGGCCGCCAGCGCGTCGCTCAAGTAATCGCCGTTCAGGTTGAGCGTGGCGATGACATCAAAATCCTCCGGCCGCGTGAGCACCTGCTGGAGCGTAATATCCGCAATGGCATCTTTGATGACGAGGCCCTGCGGCAACCGGCACCAGGGGCCGCCGTCGAATTCCACCGCGCCGAACTCGCGTTTGGCCAGCTCGTAGGCCCAATCGCGAAACGCGCCTTCGGTGTATTTCATGATGTTGCCCTTGTGGACAATCGTGAGGCTCTTGCGCTTTTGCCGCACGGCGTATTGGAGGGCGGCGCGGACGAGGCGTTCCGTGCCCGGCTTGCTCACGGGCTTAATGCCGATGCCGATTTGGTCGGGTGCTTCCTTGCCGAACCGGATCTTCTTGAGCGCCGCGGGCAGTTCGCGCTGCATGAACTCCAGGATTTTCTTCGCCTCGGGGCTGCCGCCCTGGTAGTCGATGCCCGCGTAAATGTCCTCCGTATTCTCGCGGAAGATGACCATGTTCACTTTCTCCGGATGTTTCACCGGGGAAGGAACGCCTTGGAAGTATTGCACCGGGCGCAGGCACACATAGAGGTCCAGCAATTGCCGCAAGGCAACGTTCAGCGAGCGAATGCCGCCGCCCACCGGCGTGGTCAATGGACCTTTGATGCCGACCAGGAATTCCTTGAAGGCCTCGATGGTGTCGTCCGGCAGCCAGTTGTCGAATTTGTTCTTCGCCGTCTCGCCGGCATACACCTCGAACCAGGCGATCTTACGCTTGCCGCCGTAGGCCTTTTGCACAGCGGCCTCGAACACGCGTTGGCTGGCGGCCCAGATGTCCGGGCCGGTGCCGTCGCCGCGGATGAAGGGGAGCACGGGGTTGTGGGGGACGCTCAGTTTGCCGCTTTTGATTGAGATTTTCCCGCCGCTGGGCGGGGCAATGTCTTTGTAGGGCATGGTCGTTAGCTGCGTTTACTGGTCAGCGGAGTTGCGCCACAACGCCTTGGCGGTCCACGGCGGCACTGGCAAACTCGGCGCGCACTTTGGCCACCGTGTTCTCCACCGTAAGCCCATACTTGTTCCGCAAGTCTTCGGTGGTCGTGGCGTGCTCGATGAATTGATCCGGCCAGCCAATTTGTATGACCGGGGTCCGAATCCGCTTCTCGTTGAACAGTTCCAGGACCGCGCTGCCATAGCCGCCCATTAACACATGGTCCTCCAGCGTCACGGTCACGTCCGCCGCGCGCCCGAAGAACTCCGTCACCCCGGCATCCAGCGGCTTGACGAAGCGGGGATTGATAAGGGCCACGTCAAACCCTTCAGCGGCCAACTGCGCCGCCACTTTGCGCCCGAGCGACATCATGTTGCCAAGCGGAAAGAGGGCAACCTTGCGCCCGCCGTTGTTGGCAAAATTCCGGATGACCTCGGCCTTGCCGATTTCGATCAGCCGGGGCTGCTCCTTGATCGGGACGCCCTCGGCCGGCCCGCGCGGATAGCGGATGAAGGTTGGATGCCGCTCGTGTGTCGCGGTGAACATCATATCAACCAATTCGTCTTCGTCCTTCGGCGCCATGGCGATGCAGTTCGGCACCGAGCGGACGTAGGCAATGTCGAACAAGCCGTGGTGCGTGGGGCCGTCTTGCGCCGACAGCCCGGCGCGGTCCATGCAGAAGATCACCGGCAAATCCTGCAGCGCCGCGTCGTGCACGATGCAATCATAGGCGCGCTGGAGGAAGGTCGAATAGATCGCGCACACAGGATGGAAGCCCATGGTCGCCATGCCGCAGGCGAACAGGACGGCGTGTTCCTCCGCGATGCCCACGTCGTAGTAGCGGTTCGGCATCGCCTTCTCCAGGAACCTCAAGCTGGTGCCGCTGGGCATCGCGGCGGTAATGCCGACGATGGAATTGTCCTTTTGACAAAGCCTGACCATGGCTTGGCCGAACACGTCCTGCCAGTTGGGCGGTGTGCCCGGCCGGGCGGGCAGAGTGGCCCCCGTGGCGACATCGTACGGGCCCAGACCGTGGAACTTCTCGGGGTTCTTGAGCGCGGCCTCGTAACCCTTGCCCTTTTGGGTCAGCACATGGATGACGATGGGCCGGTCACAGGTCTTGGCAAACTCCAGCGTGCTGATCAGCAAAGGGAGATTGTGGCCGTCAATCGGGCCCAGGTACCGCAAGCCCATCTCCTCGAAAATCAGGCTGCTGCCGTAGCCGCCACGGCCATCCATCTCCATCACGCTTGGGCTGGGCTGGAGGCCCACGTCCGTCAGCGCGCCTTTGAACCCTTCCTCGGCCTTGTGGGCAAGTTTGAGCGCCAGTTCGCCTTTGGGCAGCCGCCGCATGAAGCGCTCGAAATCCCGGGCCAGCTTGTTATACGAGGGATTGGTGATGAGCCGGTTCAGGTAGGTGGAAATGGCGCCGACGTTCTTGGCGATGCCCCATTCGTTGTCGTTGAGAATGCCGATGAACTTCTTCGTCGTCTGCGCGATGTTGTTCATCGCCTCGAACGAAATCCCGTTGGTCAGCGCCGCGTCGCCGAAGATCGCCACCACGTTCTCATTGCTGCCGCGCTGGTCACGGGCCGCACAGATGCCCAGGGCGGCGGATAGCGCGGTGCCGGCGTGCGCGGCGCCGTAGCAATCGTGCTCGCTCTCCGAGCGCAAGGCAAAGCCGCTAAGGCCGCCCGTGCTGCGAATGGTGTCAAAGCGGCCCTTGCGGCCAGTCAAGAGCTTGTGCACATAAATCTGATGGCTCACGTCCCAGAGGAATTTGTCCCTGGGCGTATCGAAGACGCGATGCAGCGCCAGCGTCAGCTCTACTACCCCGAGGTTGGGTCCGAGATGCCCGCCGTTTTTGGCCAGAACGGTGATGAGTTCATGCCGGATTTCCTCGGCCAACTGCTGCAACTGTTCCAGCGTCAGCTTCTTGACGTGCGTCGGACTGTTCACCATCTCGAGGTATCGGCTCATGTCTGGGTGTTGGAATGATGGAGTATTGGAGTGATGGAGTCAGCACTCCCTTACCCGCACGCCCCGTTGCTCTAATCGCCTGAGCCCTCCACCGTGGGCAGTGGTTTTAGTTTCATCTCGCCCGCCGCCGTCTTCTCCAACTGCTGAATCTTCAACTCGGCTTCCGCCAGCTTCTCCTGACAGAGCTTGGCCAGGCGCGTGCCCTCTTCGTACTTGGCCAGCAACGTTTCCAGCGGCAAATCCTCCCCCTCCATTGCGGTGACAATGGTTTCCAGCTTCTTCAAAGCTTCTTCAAACGGCAGACTGCCAGCTTTGGCGGGGTTGGTCTGACCCGCGTTTTTCGGAGCACTCGGCACAACCGCAGATTAGGACAAATCCTCCCGGCCGTCCAGTACAGAGTTAAAATGGCGGCCCGGGGGGACAGAGAGCATTCGAGCGTCGTATTGCAGTGTCCCTTTCACTCCTGATTTGGTGATTGCTTTGCCGCCTCGACATGCCATAATGCCCCGCAGAAAGGACCAATGCGACCAGGGGTCTGAAGCAGCGTTATGAACATGGGCCAAGAGAAGCCGGGCTCTGGCGAAGGATCAGGGCAGCATCGCCGAAGGGGGTTTTTCCACCGCCTTAAGCGTTCGCGGCTCTGGTCGTGGATGGCCGAGAGGTGGTGGAACTTTGGCGATTGGCTCTACAACTGGTGGCACCCTCCTTCCGATAACGCCTATCCATATTACGGGTATTACGGCCGCTCCCGGAGGAACCGCCTGTCCCGGGCCTGGCGGCGTCTGCGGCATGGGATCAGAAGCTCACGGCCCAGCCGCCTTTTCGGCGGGCTGCTCTTCCGTCTGCACGACTGGTGGTATCCGCCTTCAACCGATCCTTATCCAGGTTACGGCTACTACGGTCAGCGCCAGCGCAGCCGGCTGGCGATGGCCCGGCATCGTTTGCGGCGCCGCATCCGGCATTCCGCGTTTGGCCGGCGGTGTGGCGAGATCTTCGATCAGCTTTACAAGTGGTGGTACCCGGTCTCAGACGACCCTTACGCATACTACGGCTATTACGGGCGCGGGAGGAGAAGCCGGCCGGTTGTGGCTTGGCGCAGGTTCAAGCGCCGGGTTCGTAATTCGTGGCTGGGCAAGCGCTATCGCGAGTTCCTCGATCGTTGCTATGAATGGTGGTATCCGCCCTTCCAGGCTTCACACGATTATCCGCATTATCAATACCGACGGGTCAGCCGCCCGGTCCTGGCGCTCTACCGCTGGTATCGCCGGTTCCGCAGGACCTGGATTGGCCGTGAATTCGGCTGGATTCTGGAAGAAGCCATCCTCCTGCTCGATTTTGTTCGAGGCGAGGTGGCGCAAGCCTTTACGTGGCGCCGGATACAGAGATTCCTGTCGAAGAAGCAAAACGTGGCCGCTCTGGTCGTTTTGGTTCTCGCGGCGGTGGCCGGGTACAAATATGGCAGGCCGCATTACCGCCGTTATGTGGAACAGCAATATGCCCGGCAGGCCGAGCAATACATCTTGAAAGGCGACTTCGCCCGGGCCTATTTGCGCGCGCGGCAGGTGCTGGACATCAATCCGAACAATCCGGCGGCCTGCCGCGTCAATGCCGAGCTGGCCGATTGGGCCAATTCGCCGTTCGCGATTTATTGGCGGCAGCGCACGGTGCTGCTGGAGCCCACGCCCACCAACCGCCTCGCCCTGGCTTCGACCGCGCTCAAAGCCGAGGCATTTCCCTATTCGACCGCGGCGAAAGCGCTCGATGAAATCGAGCCGCCGTTCCGACGAACCGCCAACTACCATCTGGTAGCCGGCGCCTTGGCCATCAAACTCAATAATCTGAGTGAAGCCGAGCAGCACTATGCCGAGGCGCTCAAACTCCAGCCCGACAGCCCGGTGACCCGGATGTCTCTCGCGGTGGTGCAGCTTCAATCCAAGGACCCGAAAGTCATTGCGGACTCTCGCATCACTTTGGAGTTGCTCAATACCGACGGCAAACTCGGCATTCTGCCGTTGCGCTCGCTCGTGGCCGAAAGCGTCGCGGGGCGAGATTTCGCCAGGGCCGAACGGCTTTCCCGGCAGGTGCTCACCAACGCCCAGGCTTCATTCAGCGACCGGATGCTGCACCTGTCCATTCTGCATGCTGGCGGCCAGACGAATTTTCAGAGTTTCCTTAAAGAAACGCAGCAGAAGGCTTTGCAGCACCCGGTTTACATTGGAGAGCTGGCATCCTGGCTCAATGACTTTGGTTTTGCCTCCGAAGCCATCACTTGGCTGCATGAGCTGCCGCGCCAGGTCGCCAGCCAAGGATTGATCCCGCTGGCGCTGGCGGATTCCTACGTGGCCCTCCGGAAATGGAAAGAGTTGGAGACGTATCTCGAGGCGGAACATTGGATTGGACTGGATCATGTCCGGATTGCCCTGCTCACCCTCGCGTACCGGAACCAGTTGGGCAATCAACGCTCGGCGTTCGCCTGGGACAGGGCCATCGGCCTGGCGTCCGAAGACCCCGGCGCGTTAAATATGCTGGCGCAATTGGCGCTGAACTGGGGGTGGATGCCCGAAGCGGAGCAGGTGCTCTGGCGCGCGGCGGCCAAGTTCCCCAAGCAACCCTGGCCGCTGACCTCGCTCCAAAACTTCTATATTGTCCGGCGCGACACCGCGGGCCTCCGGCGCGTGTATCAAACCTCCATGCAAAGAGACCCGAAGGACAAACAGGCCAGGAACAACTTCACGATGCTGTCGTTGCTTTCCCGGAAGGAGGTTCCGACCGCCCACAAATATGCGGCCGAACTCTACGCCGGTGAACGCGGGAATCCCGTTTTCGCTTCCACCTATGCCTTTTCGCTTCATCTCCAGGGCAAAACCAAGGAGGGGCTTGAGGTCTTGCGGGCGTTAAAACCAGAGGACCTGCGCAATCCAGCCGTTGGGGTCTATTACGGCGTCCTGCTTTCCGCTGCCGGCGAGGTCCAGGCCTCGAAGGGTTATCTGGACATGTCGGGCAAAGCCTTTCTGCTGCCCGAGGAACTGGCACTGGTCGCCTCGGCCAGGAAGGTGAATTAACCCGTTCGAGTTCGGATCGCTTGCTCCAGAAGCTCTCGAAATGCCGCCTCGGCCTCTTCGTCCGTCTCCATGCCCCAAACGCCAATCTTCAGGACGCACTTCTCGTTGCGGGTGCGGTCGTGGATTTGGAGTGCGTGCCAGGCATTGCGCAAAGCGTTCAGTGTGCCAGGCGGACTGGCGGGGCGATCCTCCAGCGCGGCCGGGTTAGGCTCCCAGTAGCAGGACAGCACATGCAGTGGGCGGCCTTGATCCGAAAACCTTTCGACGGTCGCTGACAGCGTGACGCCGTTAATTCGGCGCAACTGACTGCCGGAGCTTTTCTGGAGCGTCATCCCGGCAAGCTGCAGACACACATCCGCGGCGTGGCCCCGGGCCTGCCCGGCGGCTTCGACGGCCCGATACCTTGTCCGGGCCGGAAACCAGCGCAGACAGTAAACCTGCCAGGGCCTGCCGTTCACCTCCTGCCACTCGGCCTGCTTGCCTTCGTCGTACTTCAGCATGCTTCGCACGCTGTCGCGAATCGGCGGTTCGCGAAATCCCAGTTGCTGAGTTGGCAGTCGCAGCGACCAATTGCTCCTGGAAGCCGCCCGGTTTTCCGTCGGCCGAAACCACGCCTCGATCCCCGCCTCGACCGCCAGTATCCACAAAACCAAGCCCACCAACGCTCCCTTCAACCCGACCCCTGGCCGGTGGCCTCCGGCCTCTTGGCTTGGCCTGTCCCGCGATCCCGTGGCTGGGTCTGCCCCCTGGCTTCCGGCTTCTGACCACCGAGTTCTGGCTTCTAATTCCGCCGCGCTTTCCCTCTCCGTGGCGGGGAGAGGTCTCTGACTTCTGCCTTCTGACCGCTTCCTCGGCCGCAACAACCACGCCAGCACCAGCAGACCTGCCAGTGTGATGGCCAGGATCGTGAAGCCCGCCGGATCGTGAGCGAGGTTTACGGCGGCCTTGCCTTTCAAGTCGCACACGCGCACGAGGTAAGTTGTCCGGACCACGTTGCAGCCGAAGGCCAGGGCGGCGCCGCTGAGCAAGAAGAAAAGGCGGCGCAAGAACGAGTAACGAAAGAGTTCTCCGAGAAAGAGCGCCACCATGACCGCGGCCTGGAACGAGCGGATCCCGCTGCAAGCTTCATCCACGCCCACCAGGCCCGCCCCGGTCTGGATGACTGCTCCGTGACGTATGGCCGGCGTCCCCAGAAGATTGGCGGCCCACGTGCTCAGCGCCGCGTTGAGGTGTGACATCTTCTCAATCAAGGGCGCCTCGAGACGCGTCGGCCACGGCACCGCAATGAGGAAAAAGAGCAGCGGAAAGGCAAAATGATGAACCCAGCTCCGGCCGCCGATCAGGTAAAGCGCGCAGAAGGTGAGGCCGATGATCGCCCCGGCAAACGCCCAGCCGGCGAACCGCCAGTAAGGGATCACCTCGAGGAACAGGCAACTCAGCAAGAGCGTCAGCGCCAACACGGCGAACAGGATCAGCGGCCCCGTTGAGGCTTCCAGCAGTTCCGGCGCGGGCCGGCGCTTCCAGCGCTCCCAGAACAAAGCCAGGCAGAGCAAGGGCACAAACCAGCCGTAAGCGTAATCCGGGCTGCTGTACCACAACGTGCCCAACCGGTACACGGCATAAGCCCAGAGGAGAAACAGCACACCCGCCGCCAGCCAGCCCAGGGAGCGCGCAATCGGCGCGGCCTGCGCCGACGGATTGGGCGCCGGCGATGCGGCTGGGGGAAACGTGGCGGAATCGGTTGTCATCTCATGCGTTCTCGTCTGAAATCTCCAGCACGGCAACCAAACTAGCCCACGGCGCAACCGGAATGCAAACAAAAAGGGCGGCTTTAATTAGCCGCCCTTTCGATATTCTTTGCGCCGTTGCTCAGGCAAGCTTCATTGTGCGCCGCAGCCGCGCGTACCGCACGATGTACACCAAACCGAGCAGGCCAACTCCGGCTGCGCCAAACGCTGCCACCTCCGGCACCGGTGTGAAGTCAAAGGTCCCAGCTCCGTAAGGGAACGTATAAACACCGCTTACACCCGGCCACTTCGTCAGATTAGGATCGGGTGATCCTCCAAGATACCATGCTGCTGTGTTGAGTTGGCTCAGCGCACCACCTACGCTGTTCCAAGTGGGCGTTTTAGTGCCGGGGCTTGGCTGAGTGCTATTCCAATATGGGTTTGCAGTAGTGCCACCCCCTCCCGCCACGATTGCGTAAGTACCACCCGCGTTCAGCTTCACCGGTGTGGTCAGAGTGAACATCGCCTCAGAGTTCACATACGTGTTGGCGGAGGCGGGCCCCGAGAAAGTATGAAGGGTACCGCTCACCTGACTCCACGTACTTCCATTTAATTGGAAAATCGCAACAACTTCAGAGCCTGAGCCAAAGCCCTGATCGTTGAGATTAAACACGCCAACTTCGTTTACATAACCCGCTGTGTTAACCTTGAATTCGTTCCCCACGTCATAAGATGCATAGCCGTGGGCACTAGCGTAATTGTCGTTGCCTGCCAACCCAATTGGCATATTCCAAGCAATCGTCGCCTGCGCCTGTGCCGCCATGAGGAGGGCTGCGACCGCAACTCCTCCGATTATCCTCATCGAATTCGAAGTTCTCATAATCCCAAATATCCTTCCAGTTCTGCTTTGTTTACTCTGATACTTGCAGTCAGCTCACCCGACTATGGTTGTCTCAATGTCCGAATTATGACTCATTGGCCGTTCCCGTCAACAAATATTTTGCATTATTTTGGGGTCGCTCGGGAGCATTTCTTGTGCCAAATCCGCAGCCGCGCGTGCCGCTCGATAAACAAACCGAGCAGACCGACACCCGCGATCGCCAACTCCGCCGGTTCGGGGACGAGGGTGTACTCGAATGTGCCGGCGGCATAGTTGGGAGAAGGATAGGGGGGAGGACCGCCTGATGCACCGGTCGGAAAGAGCAGAGTAGCACTCGAAGCCCAACGTCCACCACCTGACACCAAACTGATCAAACCGCCCCCGTCATTGAAGCCGGGCGTTGTTTGATCACCGGGGTTTGTCCAGTAGTACGGCTCTCCACCAGAAGCCCCATACCCTGCGGCTACAACTGAGTAATCGCCAGGCTCCAGGGTGACCGGGGCGATATTGATGAAGCTCGAACTACCGGAATTGAAATCCCAAGTGCTGTCGCTGAGGGTGACAAAAGTCCCCGCCACCTGTTGCTGGTTTGCCACATTGTAGATTGCCACCGGAATTGAATTCAGGAAGCTGCCGTTGCCGGACGCATCATAAGCGCCCACGCTGGTAACCAAGATGGGCGTATTGACTATGAAATCCATGCCCAGCGCGTACGGGCCTGAAGTGAATTGGTCTGGCAGCACGCCTGTGTTATCGAAGGCGGTTATCCCGCTCGCGTGCGAAGCCGCGAGCAGCGCTGCGACCGCAACTGCTCCGATTATCCGCAGCGAATTCGCAGTTCTCATAAATAAAATGTCCTGCCCGTTCTGCTTTGTTTGCTCTGGTACTGCAGTCGGCTCACCCGGCTCTGCCTGTCCAACTATCCAAATTATGACTATTTGGCCGTTGCAGTCAACAACTTTCTTGCGATTTTTTTAGCCGTGCCCGGGTGGCTCGCGGGCATTTATTATGCCAAATCCTCGACCGCGCTGAAGACTTCGCCCGCCTTCAATCGAGTCTTCAAGCGCTGGCCGGCCCGCGCTTCTTTTGCGTCGCGCAAGACCTTGCCGGTCGCCGCGTCGGTGGTGATGGAGTAGCCGCGGGCCAGGACCTGCTCCGGCCCGAGCAGGCGCAAGCGGGCGTCGAGTGCGCCCAACCCGCTTCTCCGCGTCTCTAGTTGCTGGCGCGCCTGTCCGTGGAGGCGGCGTTCGATCCGGGCGAAAGCCTCGCGCCGCTGCTTCAAAACGAGCGCCGGACGCACCCGCGCCAACCGTTCCGAGAGATTCTGGCAGGTGAGGCGCTGACGGCGCGCGCCCTGTTTCACGCAACGCAACAGGCTCGTTTGCGCGTCATCGAGGCGCTGCAGCCAATCGTTCAGCCGGCGGCGCGGGTGGACGCGGGCGAGGCGCTGCGCGGCTTGAGCCAGGCCGTAACGTTTGTCTTCGATCTGCTGCCGCGCCAACTGGCCGATGCGCTGGGCGGCCTCGGACAGGAATTGGCAGCTTGAGAAAACGCCCTCGGTAATAATCTCCGCCGCGGCGCTGGGCGTCGCGGCGCGCACGTCGGCCACAAAGTCGCTGATGGTGAAGTCTATTTCATGCCCGACAGCCGAGACGACCGGCAAAGCCGAGTTAAAGATTGCGCGCGCCACCACCTCTTCGTTAAAGGCCCACAAGTCCTCGAGGTTGCCGCCGCCGCGCGTGACGAGGATAAGGTCCATTGCCGATTGCCGATTGCCGATTGCCGATTGGGCAGCGTTGAATTCATTGAGCAGTCGAATGGCGGCGGCGATTTCCTCCGCGGCGCCCTCGCCCTGAACACGGCACGGCGCGAGAATGATTTCGAGCGCGGGGTTGCGGCGTTCGACCACGTGCAGCACGTCCCGAATGGCCGCGCCGGTGGGCGAAGTGACGAGGCCAAGGCGCTGCGGGTAGCGCGGCAGCGGGCGTTTCCGTTCGGGCGCGAATAGCCCTTCGGCTTTGAGCTTCTGCTTGAGCTTCTCGAAGGCCGCCTGGAGCGCCCCGATGCCTTGCAGCTCGACCTTCGTCACGCGCAACTGGTATTGCCCGCGCGGCTCATAAACGGTCACGTCGCCTTGCAACGTGACTTTCCGACCGTCCTGCAAGAGCGCCCGATCCACCTGCGTTTCGCCTCGAAACAGCACGCAGTTCAACTGCGCCCCGGCATCCTTGAGCGTGAAATAGATGTGGCCGGAGCTTTGGCTGCGCAGGTTTGTCACTTCGCCCGTCACCCAAATCCCGCCCACCTGCTGTTCGAGCAGGCGCTTGATCTGCCACGTCAGTTCGGTGACGGAGAGCACCTTGCGCGTCTGTTCCGGAGGAAACAACTCGCCGAAATCCCATTGTGATTTAGCTGGCTTGGGCATCGCGGCTTTGCCGGACGAGGCGGCGCACGCGCTCCTCGACTTCCTTCACGTCTTTGATGGCAGTGAAACCCACTGCGGTAGAGTAATCCCGGCCACGGTTCCCGGTGTGCTGGTCGCTCGTAAATACCAGATCGCCGGAGCCATCCGCTCGCTCTGTGCGCCGGAGGTCCATCAGCGCCGGCGGGTCAAAGGACCGGAGGGAGACCTTCGACCGCCAGCCGACGCTGATGATGATGGCCCGCCTGTCCGTCAGCACATAAGCTGTCCGCTTGGCTTGCCGCCGCGCCCAGAAAGGCGAGGAGAGCATCCCGAAGCCGATCAAGATGAAAGGCACTCCCCAAAGGGGAAAGAGCCGAAACCAACCAAATTCTCCCTCGCTTTTTTTGCGCCACAGGCCAGCCGCAGCCATTGCGGTCCAGAAGATAGCAAACGCGGTCCACGGAATTCCGAAGAGCACGGTGGGTATGGCGCTCCGGGCCAGCCGGCCGGGGATCGGCTGGGCGGCCCACTCGACGTGCTCGCCGGACTCCAGTTCCCGGTCCACCAGCGTCACCAGTTCAGGGGGAAGATTATACTTGTTCTGGTACTCCATGAAGGTTCACAGGGCTTGGGACACCCGCTGAATGGCCTTGGCATGGCCCGTTTGCTCATCAATCTCCACCACCGCCCCCTGCAACAGGACGCGCCCCTTCGCCACTTCAAACTTCTGT
>JBEKJO010000127.1:0-17743 GCA_050011195.1 Verrucomicrobiota bacterium
CTCATACCTCGCACAAACTGCCTGCAGGGTGTAGCCGCCGACGGCAGTCGGCGCCATCTTTCGGGACTGAGAATCAGCGCCGACTGCCGTCGGCGGCTACACACTATGAAATCTCCCGGTTAAGTGATCGCCCCGTTCAGCGGTAGCGGAGGCTGGAGAGGTAGCCCCAGGCAATGCCCATGACGAGGCCCACGGCATGGGCGGCATTGGCAACGTGGGGCAGGATAGGGGTGAAGCAGGCAAAGAACCAGATGATCATCATAGTGACCGTCGAGGGGTGCAGGTACAAGCCGGAGCCGGGATCGAATTTGCCCCGCATCCAGATATAGCCGAGCAGCCCATAGACTACGCCGGACATCCCGCCGAACACCGGTCCGCCGAACCAGAACTGGGCCAGGTTCGAGCACGCCGCGATGGCCAGCACCAGAATGGCCAGCATCCAGGAGGACTGGCGGCCTTCGATCATGCTGCCGAGATCGCGCAGCCACAACATGTTGAAGAGGATGTGGAGCGGGCCAAAATGAATGAAGATGGGCGTGATCAACCGCCAGACCTGGCCGTGCCGGATTTCAGGCAGGCTTGGGCCAAAGGGGGTGCCCGTGGTGAAATCCGTGATGAACAGACCCAGGATCGGCCGGGGGTCGTTCCCGAGCCTGGACAAGAGGCAAACCGCGACGCTGATCACGATGAGCACGAAGGTCAGCGGCCCGAACCCATAATCGCGCAGTGGCCGGAATAGATGGCGCCGGTTGCTCAACTTCTTAAGGTAGTTGGCTTTGGCCTGTTCGGCCTCGGCGCGCAATTCAGCGGCGCTTTTGGCCTCAGCCCGATATTTCGGATGAGCCGGATTCGCCCGAAAGGCCGTCAGCAGCCTGGCGGCCTCCTCGACTTTATCCTCGTCATTGATCCAAATGCCCCAGCCGTCCGCCTTCTCGAATTCGAGGTGGCTCTCAATCTTCCGCACGTAGAGGTAGTCGGCGAAAGTGCGGGCGTCCTTCTGTTCCGCCAGATGGCCGATCAAACGCATATCGTCGTGGACTGAGAGGGAGACGCCCGCGCCGCGTTAAGCCGCGCGCCACTGGAGCTGGACGATTTGACCGTTGGATTTGTGCGTGGGATCGACGCAGCGCAATTCGAGTCGAATGCCGTTGTCTTCCAGCGTCGCGTGGACCCAGCCCGCCGGCTCGCCCGTTTGAAACACGTAGGCGACGGGCGGCAAGTTTACCAGGTGAATGCCGCTTTTGTCCGGCCAAACTTTCCAGGCATGGGTGTGCCCGAAGATATACGCTTTGACCTGCTTTCGGGGCCGAATGATTGCAAAGAGGGCGGCGGTGTCTAACAACCCGATGTTGCCACTGATCCCCGGATTGTGATGAATCAACACCAGCGCGGGTTTGTCGGGGTTGGCATCGAGTGCTCCCGCCAGCCAGTCCAATTGTTCCCGGCCAAGCCAACCGGGCGCGGAGAGCGTCTTTTCGAGCGAGTCGAGCACGAACCAATTGGCTCGCGGGGTGCGCACCAGCGCGACCTGCCTGTCCGCCAGCGGTCGTGGGGCGGCCTTTTCTTCCTGCAACGCATCCCAGAAACGCTCGCGGTTGTCGTGATTGCCTAACGCCAGATGCACCGGCATTTGCGCGCCCCGAATCGGCTGCAGCAAGCTCGCCACCTGGCGATAGTCGCCCGTTTCCCCGCTAATATCGGCACAATCACCGGTGATGAAGACCCCGGCGGGGCGCTGCGGCAGCGCGAGCAGCTCGCGCGATACGCTCGTGAAATGGTCCGTCATATTGATGCCGCGCGCGACCAGGCGGCGGTCAGCAGCGAGATGGATGTCAGATAGCAACGCCCACGAGTCGGGATCGGTGCTTTTCTCGGCCGCCAACAGGCGCGGACTGAGCGCGAGGGCCGCGCCGCCCGCGAGGGAACGGACGAGGAACTGGCGGCGCGAGATGGCTGGCAGATGAATCGGCATGGTTTTTATCTACGCCCGCCGGGGTTGTTGCTCAAGTCAAAACTCCGGGTTCGCGGGCGGTCCATCAGCGCGGGCTGAGGTTCACGCGCACAAACCGCGGCCAGTAGAGCCGCGCATCATTGCACAGGTCCCCGAGGTTCCACGAATTGGCGGCGTAAGTAATCAACAGTTCGCCGGGCGCGCTGGTCAATTCCGGGTGGGCTTTGGCGGCGTAACAGAAGACCCTCGGCGACCAATCCATTTCCGGGCAACGAAACACCTGCACCGGGTCGCCCCACGGCCCGGCCAGCGCCGGCGCCAGCCGGAGGAGAATTCGGCCCCCGATGCCCTCGGAATAAACGGCGGCGTAAGCCTTCCGCGCAGGCAACCACGACACCGAAAACTCACTGCCGAGGTTGGGGAAAACGGGCGTGACCTTCCTGCAATCCGCCTGCCAGACGCCGTTCGCGAGAAAGCGCCATTGCGTGAAATCGCCGAGCCCCGCGGCGGGCGCGCGGGCCACAACCAGGCCATTCGGCGCGCCGACTTGCTTTGCCTCCGCCAGCGAGTCGCCGCCAAAGACATAGACAAACTCTCCCTCGGGCAGCACCGCGTTGCCGAAGATCAGCGCGCCTTTGGCCGAGATGCTCGTAAAGGGCACCTTGGTCTGCGTGATGCGCCATTGCGGCGGAGGGTCGTCCGGATTTGCCACGTGGGCGAGCCAGCCATCCACCAGCTTGAACCCGAACGCCGCGCCGGGGCTAACCGTCACGACTCGATGCAGGAAGAAATACAGCCCCCGGGGGGTGCGCGCGCCGTGGGCCAGCCAGAAAAAATCGCCCCGGGAGCCGTGTTGCGGCGTGATGAACGAGGCGGGTTTGCCATCGGCGGTCGTGCCGTAGAAAAACTGGGGCGGGTTGGTCCTACGTTGCAGCGCGATCGAGTTATTGACCATGCGCGCGTCGAGGCGTTTGCCATCCTTGACCTTGCCGACGAACGTGTCGCTGAAGAGCCAGAGCGTGGTGTCCCCGGCAAGCGGAATCGAGTACGCCCCGTCGGCGCCAATCCAGCCGGAGTCGCGTTGAAAGAGGGCATCCCACTCGGGGGCGGCCGTTCCCGCAGGCTCCGAACCCGCGCATAACTCAAGCGCCGCGAGCAGCGGCAGGACGGGCGTGAGAATGGGCAACCTCATACCGGCTTGCCCTCAAACCGGTAATGCGGTTGCGCCGGCGGCCAGAGCGGAGTAATAAAGAAACCGGCGACGCGTGAGCGGGCCTGGGCGACACGGAGTGTTACGCATGGCCTTCTCCTACGCTTGTCGTCCTGACGGGACAAGCACATTTCCCGGAACCAGACTGACTCGGTGCTTGTCTGACCAAGTGACGGCCGCAAGGCGGGTCGCTCTTTACGGCGGCAAAGCGAGTGTTGTGTATGGGAACAAATGCGGATGCGGCGCAACTGCCGCCCTGGCTGCTCCGGGTGCTCATCGGGCGCAACCCGAAGCGCACCCTGGTGCGCATCGTTGTCCTCATAGTCGTTTCCTTCGTCGTCTTCAGGTTCGCGCTGGTGCCCATTCGCGTGGAGGGTGGGAGCATGCTGCCGACCTATAAGGAGAACGGCGTCAACTTCGTCAACCGCCTGGCTTACCTGTTCCACGAACCGCGCCGCGGAGACGTGGTGGCCATCCGGTTACTGGCCGGCGAACATGTAATGTATATGAAGCGGATCGTCGGCCTCCCAGGCGAGACCGTGGTCTTCCATAAAGGCCACCTGTTCATCAACGGGAAACTTCTGGACGAGCCGTACGTGAAACTGCCGGGCAACTGGGAGCGTGAACCCGTGCAAGTCGGGCCGGACCAGTACTATGTCGTGGGTGACAACCGTGACATGCTGTGGGAGGGCCATGTTCAGGGCAGGGCGAAACGCGAGCTCATTGTTGGCAAGGTCCTTTTATGAAAGAGTGGTCAATCCGCGCCATCCTGCTCGCTGCGCTCGTCGGCCTGGGTTTCTGGGGCTGGCACGTCTTCTTTCCCAGCCCGGAGAAAGTGATTCGCAAACGGCTGGGTCAGTTGGCGAAGGCGGCGTCCTTTTCGTCCAAAGAAGGGCTGCTGGCCAAGGCCTGGAACGCCAGTGTGCTGGGCGAGTTCTTCACCCCCGACGTGCAAGTCACGGTGGACGTGCCCGGCACCCAACACACCCTCAGCGGACGGGACGAACTGCTGCAAGCCGCCGTGGGCGCGCGGTCCGCGGTCAGCAGCCTCACCATTGAATTCCCGGACATTAAGGTCATCGTCGCGCCCGACGAGAATTCCGCGGTCGTCAACCTCACCGCCAAAGGCAAGGTCCCGGGCCAAAGAGACTTCTACCTGCAGGAACTGCGGTTGCGCCTGACCAAAATCAAGCGCGATTGGCTGATTTACCAGATCGAAACGGTGAAGACGCTCTCATAACTTCCCATCTCTTTTGGCGCGGTCGTGCGCCGTCCCGGCCAGCTTGAAGTCCACCTGGCGCTTGAAGGTGTCAACTTTCGCCACCTGGACCTCCACTTTGTCGCCGAGCTTGAACACGCGCCGTGTGCGGCGGCCAAGAAGCTGGCCGCGCGTCGCGTCAAACTGATAGAAGTCGTCGCTCAACCCCGAGAGCGGCACCAGCCCGCTCATCCCCAACCCCGTCACATCGACGAAGAACCCGAAGTTCCGCACGTCGGTCACCAGCGCCGTATAACGCGCCGGATGGGCGGATTTGAGTTGCGCGTTCAGGAACGCGAACATCTTCACGTCCCGGCTGTCGCGTTCCGCGTCATCGGAGTTCCGCTCGGTCTCGGAAATGTGTTGAGCGACCTCCGGGAGAGGCCGCTCCGCCACGCGCAGTCCCGGCGGTTGAAACAGGGCGCGATGCACCACGAGGTCCGCGTAGCGGCGGATCGGCGATGTGAAATGCGCGTATTTCTTCTTGGCCAGGCCGTAATGGCCGAGCGGCTCAACCGCGTAGCGCGCGCGCATCAGCGACCTCAGAAACCCGATCTTGAGCGCCTGGCCGATGGGCAGCCCGTTGAGCTTCTCCAGCAGCTTCTGCACTTCATGGCGGTTCGATAGGTTGCCGCATTGAATGTGATGGCCGAGCACCTCCTGGCGATATTCCTGAAGCCGCCGGTCGTCCGGCGGCTCGTGGATGCGATAGAGCGCCGGACGATTCATAGCCATCAGCCGGCCGGCGACCGCTTCGTTGGCCAGCAACATGAACTCTTCGATCAGATGGTGCGAAACGTCGTTCTCCACCTTCTCCATGCGCAACACCCGGCCACGGTCATCGAGACGGATCTTGGTTTCGGGAAAGTCGAGGTCCAGCGAGCCGGCCTTGAATCGGGCGCGGCGGATTTTCTGGGCCAGCCCGTTGGCGTCGTGGAGCATTTGCTCGATCGAGTCCACTGGCCGGCGCTGGAGCAGAGCCAGCACTTCCTTGTAATTGTAGCGGCGGTGTGAGCGGATCACCGCGGGATAGAACTGTGTTTTCAGCACGTGCCCCTCGGTCGAGAGCAGGAATTCAACGCATTTGGTCAGGCGCTCCACCTGTGGCTTGAGCGAGCACAGCTCATTGCTCAACGCCTCCGGCAACATTGGCACCACCCGGTCCACCAGGTAGGTCGAATTCCCCCGCCGGGCCGCCTCCTCGTCGAGCGCGGTGCCGGGCTTAACATAATGCGACACGTCGGCAATGTGGACCCACAGCTTCCAATGGCCCGGGCCGGACCGTTGCAGGCAAATCGCGTCGTCGAAATCTTTGGCGTCTTCGGGGTCAATGCTGACGACCTGGTGATTGCGGCAATCCATGCGCCCGGCCTTTTCCGCCGGCTTGACTTCCTGCCCGAACGACTGCGCCTCGTGCAGCACTCGCTTCGGGAAGTGCAGCGCCAGCTTGTATTGGCGGATGACCGAAAGCATATCCACCCCTTCGGCGTCCGGCGGACCGAGGACTTCGATGATCTCGCCCTCCGGATTCGCGTGGGGCGACTTCCATTCGCGAAGCTCCACGACCACTTTGTCGCCCACCTGCGCCGGGCGCCCGGTGTCACGCGGCGGCGTCACGTATATGTCGTGGGTGATGCGTGGGTCGTCCGGGATGACGTAGAGGAACTGCCGGCCCCGTTGCAGCGTGCCGACCAGTTGCGCCCGCGCCCGCTCCAATACGCGGACCACTCGGCCAGTGGCCTCCTCCGTCTCATGCCGCCGCGGAATACGGGGCCGAACGTCTCGCCGCACCAGCACGTGGTCGCCGTGCATCGCGGTCGAGGTCGCATCCTGCGAAATCCGGATGGTCGGGAGCTTTGGATCGTCCGGTTGGAGGAAACCGACCCCTGCCCGGTTCATGCGGATGCGGCCCGGGATCAGGTCGGCGGCAAGGGGCAGCGCGTAACGGTTGCCTTGTTTGATGCGGGCGATTTGACCGCGGCGCTCCATCTGCGCCAGCACGTGCTCGAGTTCTCGTTGCTGGCTGTGGCGAAGCCCGAGTTGCGCGCGCAACTCCGCGGCGTTCTGCGGCGTGTAATTCGGCCTGCCAAGCAGGCTTAAAATCTTGTCTTCCATATAAGGTGGATTGCCCCAAGTAAGGTATCGGCGGCTAATATGCACCGACCCTACCCCCTGCGTCGAGCTAAATTGGTTTGGCTCTTTATCTCCGGGGGTGGTGCAAATCTGCCCCAGTTCTGAACTCCGAAAACCGATATCCGAAGTCCGAATCGACAGCCGCCCGCGCAGGGCAAAAGCGCTTCGGCTCAAGCCTTCTTCGGATTTCGGGTTTCCTTCGGGTTTCAGATTTCGGCCTTCGGATTTCAGCGCGTTGGTTTCTTCGCTGTGACACAAACGGGCTGCCCTCCAGATAAAACCGCAAGGGCAGGTCCGCCGCTTTAGTCAGGCCGATCCGCGTTCCGGTGACGACCGGCCCCCGCTCCTTTCGGAATTGCTCCACCGCGGGATTCCGAGCAATGAACAAGGGGGACTTGGCATCACACAAGTCAACCCCATCCAGCCGGCGGTCGATGTCCATTGCCAGGCAGAGCTTGCCCGGTCCATTGGTCAAGTCCCGGGTTGCAGCGACGGGCCGGCGCTGGCGCATAAACTCCTCCCCCAGATCAGCTTCCACGGCCCGAATCAGCACCGCCTCGGCCACCCCTGGGGGCCGGCAAACGGCATTCGCGCAGAAATAATAGCCGTAGATCAGATAGACATACCCGCGCCCCGGCGCGCCGAACATGACCCGGTTCCGCGCGGTAGGCCCCGGCGCGCCGTGGCAGGCGGGATCGCCAACCAAATAGGCCTCCGTTTCGACAATCGCGCCGCCGCAAGGCCCGTTCGGAGTATTGCGGATGAGCCAATGTCCGAGGAGCGCCGGCGCGACCACCTTCGCCGACGGCCCGTAAAAACGCCTGGGGAGCGGCTTGAAGCTTCTCATCGTGCTCCGGGAGTATAGCAAATCCATTTGCGATTTGCGACTTGCGATTAGCGCGGGCTTGACAGGCAGACTGGAGGGTGGCAGATTGGAGAGAGTGAATGAGCAAGTGGATGGTTGGGGGGGAGTTGATGGTTGATGGTGCCTGAGCCGGGGCCAGAAGGGCGGGGGGGACGGGAAAAAGGCCCCATCCCATCGAAACTCCATCGAAGCCCCGTCGAAGGCCCATCGAAACAAGGGGCGAGCAAGACGTGAGCAAAACGTGAGCAAGAGGCGCGCAAGAAGGGTGTCGCGCGAAGGCCGCGAAGGGGGTGAAGGAAGGGCGGCGGGGGCGGGAAAAGAGGGCCACCAGTAGAGGAACAATAGAGCATCAATAGAGGATCAATAGAGCGGGAGTGGCCAGTTGGGTGTCCGCGTGGTGTCCGGGGGGTGGGCAATTGAACGAGGCGAGAGCCAAATAGGCGGCACAGCGTACCTCGACCTGATCCACCGGCCAAAGGGAGGGATAGACGGTGCTGTCGGGGCGAAATCAGGCCCTGACTCGCGGTCGGGTCTTGACCTCACGATGATACCAGGGGCGAACACACCGAATGCGTGTGAATTTGCACCTGGCGTGATATTGAACCTCAAGGAGTTTTAAGCCGGTAGAAGTTCTGGCGGTTGGTCTTTGGCACGGTCACCTGATAAAGAAGGTTGGTGATAACGGACTGGTTCGTCACCGTCACCCAGTTCGTTGAAAGCAGGTTGGTGTTTTGTTGCAGGTTGAAACCGGCGGCATTGGTTGGCCACGTGAGGAAAGCCTGGTTGCCGGAAAGGCTGAGGCTTAACCAGGGCGGAGCGGCGGCCTGGACTAATTGCGAAATGTAAATGGAACCATAATACGATCCGGCGATGATTTTGCTTCCGTCACTCGACAGGGCCACCGGCTGCCAGGCGGCGATGGGCGCAATATTCGTCGCCCACGTCGTTCCGGAATTGGTTGAGATCAGCATGAGTCCTGTATTGGCCACAGCCACAAGTTTGGTTCCATCCGCGGACGACGCCACGGAGGACCATTCTTGAGGGACGACATTATTTGAACTCCAAGTGAGTCCCGAATTGGTGGAGAAATAAATCAGGCCCTGGTTACCGTTTTTGTCTTCATTGGCTACAGCCACCAGCCGGGTGCCATCGGAAGAGGAGGCGACCGACGCCCATCTTCCCGACGGAGTGGAGGCAAGCGACCACGTTGAACCGGAATTGGTCGAGATATAAATATAGCCGGGAACGGCGCCATAATAACCAAAGGAAGAAAAGTTCTGAGCCGCAACCATCTTGGTCCCATCCCAGGAACAAGCCACCGACGACCATCCTCCAGCCGTTGGCGCGTTGCCCCCCGGCGCCCAAGTTATGCCCGAATTCGTCGAAACGTAAATCGGACCGCTCTCAAGGGCACCGCCGCACACAACCGCCAGCGTGCTGCCATTGGAGGAAACCGCGGCAGAGACCCAATTGGACGCCGTCACGCTGGTCAAATGCCAGGTCGCGCCCGAATTCGTGGAAATTTCAACATACTCGGCGGCAGCAACCAGCTTGGTGCCATCGGGCGAACTGGCGACACCTTGCGCGCCATTGGTGTTCAGTGCCGGCACGAGAGCCCAAGTTGCGCCCGAATTCGTGGAGAGATAAACCGGCCCGTTCTGGCCCGTGAAATAATTATAACCGGCGGCGGCCACCAGTCTGGTGCCGTCTTCCGACGCGGCGATGGATTGCCAGAAATTCGTGGCGGGCGCGCCGGCGAGCGCCCAGGAAGTCGTCGCCGCATCCGTGTAAATCCCGTCGCCATTGACCGCCACCACCACCTTGCTGCCATCCGCCGACGAGGCGGCCGAAGCCCAGGTCATCTCCAACGAGGTGGTGATCGTCCAGTTCGTGCCGGCATTGGTTGAAATTGCAGTCAGGCCGGCGTGAATATTCCATTCGTCCTCCAATTGTCCAAAAGCCGTCAGCTTCGTTCCATCTGCCGAAGAGGCAACATGCGACCAATAATTGGCCGCCATGGATTCATTGGAGTAGGCGGGGTTGGTCGTGGTGGTATTGGCGTTCCAAGTTGTCCCTGAATCCATTGAAGTATAGATGGGAACGGGATGACCATTCCCGTCGTTCATTGGCGCGGCCACGAGCCGGGTGCCATCGGCCGAACTGGCAACGGAACTCCAACTGTAAATGGGCGCGGTGGTCGGATTCCAAGTGTTACCCGAATCGGTTGAGATGTAAATCGGGCCGCCATTGGCTTGATTGGTGTCCGACATGGCCACGGCCACGAGCCGGGTGCCATCGGCTGAGGAAGCCACCGAACTCCAGTAATTGACCGGGGCGCTGGTCGGATTCCAGGTGATGCCCGAATCGGTTGAGACATAAATCGAACCGGGATTGTCGTCGGGATCGGCATTGGCCACGGCCACCAATTTGGTTCCGTCCGCCGATGAGGCCACGCCTCCCCAAGACATTCCATTCAGCGAGGTGTTCGTCGCCCATGAACCTCCGGAGTTGGCTGAAGCAAAGATTCCATTGCCGCTCATTACCACCAGTTTGGCGCCGTTCGTGGACGAAGCGACATAAGGATACCCGCCGACCCCCGGAAGGTTCAGGCTCCAGGTCGAACCGGAATTCGTTGAAACGTAGGTGTCATCGCCCGACGCGATGAGCTTCGTCCCGTCCGCCGACGAAGCGACCGATACCCAGCCGGCCAGCGGCGCGCCCGTCGGCGTCCAGACCTGGGCGGACACGGGGTTAATGGCTGTGAACAGGCTGCAAAATGCAGCCAAGGATAAGAGCTGGTTTTTCATATTCTGGTCTGGGTTGTTGCGGGCAAATGCAGGGCGGAAAGGCCGGTTGCCGCAGAGCCTTCCGGCTTTTCCGGCAAAGTTGCGCTGCTTCGACCCGTTGGTTTTGAACCTATCACCGCGCCTTCATTAGCTCATGGTTTCAAAAATCTGTCAATCCACGCCTTTTGCTTATTGATGAGCAAATTAAGGTGATGCCTGAACCGGACGGCATGAGGGATGCAGGAGGGATGGAAGAACGATGGAAGAGGGATGGAAGCGCTCCCATGTGCACGGCAAAACTCATTGAAATTGCTGCACTTGCGGAGACGCCTGGAAGCGGTCCGCGCTCGACCCATTCTACGCCACCACCCATCGCCGTTAACGTTAACGGGCCCCGCGCCACGCCTCCTGCATCATCCGCTGCCCGTTCGCGGGCTTGGCCACGAGGTTTTGCGCGGCAGCGGTGCTTTCGGCTCACGCGCGCGACAAACCCGTGCTTTGCGATTATCCGGCGTCAAAGCCGAAAGCGGAACTGGCGTTCCGCACTCCAAGACGCTGGCGCGCGACTGTGCTGCGGTTCTTGTCCGCGCGGGTCTCGACGGGTCGTCCTCGAATGATTAATGTCCGCGCCGTGTTTGCGGCGCTGTTATGCACATTATTATTTTCCGTTTCGATTACCTGCGGCCATCGGTCGGCCAAGCTGATCGGCGGGACGGAAGCCAACTTCTGGCGGCTGGGCCTAGCGGCCCTGCTGCTGGGCGTTTGGGCATATTGCTTCGGCATCGGCGTGGGCGGCGCTGCCTTTCCCTTGTTCTTCGTGAGCGGGGCCGTCGGTATCGGGATTGGCGACGTGGCGTTTTTCCAGACCTTGCCGCGCCTAGGCTCACGGCTCACGTCGCTGCTGACCGGCTGCCTGAGCGCCCCGCTGGCCGCGCTGATTGAATGGGTTTGGCTGGGGACCACGCTGAGCGTAGCGCAGATATTGTGGGGCCTCCTCATCGTCTGCGGCGTCGGGCTGGCGCTGATGCCGGGCGAACATGTGCATCGCACCCGGCGCGACCTGTTCGTCGGGACGCTCTTCGCGGTGCTCTCTTCCCTGGGCAACGCGGCCGGAGGCGTCATGAGCCGCCGGGCTTACGAGGTGGCGCACGCGACCGGCGAACATCTCGATGCCGGGAACGCCGCGTTTCAAAGAGCCTTGGGCGGGCTGCTGCTCAGCGGCATTTGCGTGTTGGTGGTCAAGCGGCGCGCGTTCCAGGTCCAAGCCCACGCCCCGCGCGAGCTGGTGGTCGAGGCGTCGAAGAAGAAGTGGCGCGGGGTGTGGCCCTGGGTGCTGGTCAATGGGTTCGCGGGCCAGACCCTCGGGGTCAGTTGCATGCAATGGGCGCTGGAAAGCACCCCGGCGGGCATTGTGTTCGCCATCCTGGCCATTACGCCGATCGTCATCATCCCCTTCGCGCTGGTGCTGGAAGGCGAGCGTCCCACGGCTCGGTCGCTGGTTGGCGGGGCGATTGCCGTTGGGGGCGTCATCGCTTTGGCGTTGTCGGGGTGAGCAGACGGCCCTTATGCTCCTCACTCATGAGACGCACAGGGCCGTTTCTATTCGCAATGGCTATGACTCTATCCGCACGCACTGCCTCCGGCGGCACGGACACGCTGACCGCCAAGGTCGGCGGTTTGTTTCGGGACTTCAACCAGCCCGGCGCACCCGGGGCCAGCGTGATGGTCATCAAAGACGGGAAGGCCGTTTTGGCCAAAGGCTACGGCCTCGCCAATCTGGAGGAGAAAATCCCCTGCGACACCAACACCAACTTCCGCCTCGCCTCGGTCACCAAGCAATTCACCGCCATGGCCGTGATGATTCTGGCCGAGCGCAAGAAGCTCTCGCTCGACGAGCGCCTGACGGATTTCTTTCCTGAGTTCCCCGCCTGCGGCTGCCCAATCACCGTGCGCCACCTGTTGACCCACACCTCGGGCCTGATCGAGTACGAGGAGGTCATCCCCAAAGGGACCGAGATTCCCGTGCTGGATCGTGATGTGTTGCGCCTGTTGATGCAGCAGGACAAGACCTGCTTCCCGCCCGGGACGAAGTATCATTACAGCAATTCGGCCTACGCCCTGCTGGCCCTGATCGTGGAAGCGCGCTCGGGCAACACCTTCGCGCGGTTTCTGGAGGAGAACATCTTCCGACCGCTGAAGATGAGCCACACGCTGGCCTACGAGCAGGGCCTGTCGGCGGTGCCCAACCGCGCATACGGCTACTCGCTCAACGCGGGCGGGTTCAAACGCACCGACCAGAGCCTGACCAGTTCAGTGCTGGGCGACGGCGGGGTTTATTCGTCGGTCGCAGACCTTTACCAATGGGACCAGGCGCTCTACACGGACAAGCTGGTGAGCCGAAAGATGCTCAAGCTCGCCTTTACCCCCGGCCCGGCGACCGACCCCCCGGACACCGGCTACGGTTTTGGGTGGTTCGTCGGCCACTATCGCGGCCTGAAGGAAATCTGGCATAGCGGCAACAGCCTTGGCTTCACCACGCGGATCGCGCGTTTCCCGGAAAAGAAGTTCACCGTCATTATCCTGACCAACCGCAACGAGGCCCCTATCGCCGAATTCCCGCACCGGATCGCCGACTGGTGTTTGTTCCCGAGCGATTAATGCCAGGCCCAGTTTGCTGTTGTACGGTTTAGGAAAGGGCCTCCTCTCCCCTGCCCTCTGCTTCGGGAGGGGGAGAATCGGCGTGCCCACGGCCCCGCCAGATTTCCACCAAGGAAGAAGGCGGAATGAAGAATCCAGAATCCAAGGGAGGTGGCGCAGGTCCAGCGGGCAGCCAGCTAACCTGGGCAAGCCGGGACGGAGGCGGGACTGCAAATAGTTGTAATAAAACGACCCGGAACTGGCTTTGTCTATGTAGAGAGTTGCCATGCGTGAGACTGCAACAACCGATGCGGATCGTTTCCTGGCGCTGCTTCAGCCGATTGAGCGCGACCTGGAGAGGTATGCGCGGCGGCTGATTTGGGAGCCTCAGGAGGCGCCGGACGCAATACAGAACGCCGTCTTGCGCGCCTTTGCCGCTTTCGACCGGTACCATGAAGACGCCAGTTTCCGGGCCTGGATGTTCAAGATTCTGACCCGGGAAGCGTTCGCCCTGAACCGAAAACATGCCCGGATTGCCCGCCATGAGTTTCAACTCGAACCGGAGGAATTGGCGGGACTGGCGTTCGCCGGAGAGCCGGACCAGGGGGGTGGCCAGCCCGTCTCGCCCGACGCCCTGAATGAGGCGCTGGAGCCGGCCCTGGCGGCGGGGTTGAAGACGCTGACGGACACGGAGCGCGCAGTGCTGTTGCTGCGGGCCATCGGCGAGCTGCGTTACCGGGAAATCAGCGAATCGCTGGGCATCCCGCTGGGCAGCGTGATGGGGAACCTGGCCCGCGCCCGGCAGAAGATGCGTGCGGTGATCGCGCGCGCGGCACGACGAACCAACCTATTGCAGGAGAATTGAGTATGAAATGCGACGAAGTCCAATCAATGCACGGCCCTTACCTTGACTCCGAGTTGGACGCCAAGACCAGCCTTGAAATCGAGCAGCACCTGAAGTCATGTCCCGAATGCGCGCGCCTCTTCGCCGAGGAGGAGAAGCTGGAGGCGCGGATAATGGCCGGCCTGAACCGGGGGCCAAGAACGGCGGTATTGTGGGAAAAGATTGAGAGAGAGGTGGCCGCTGCGGCGTCATCTGCCTCGCGCCCACGACCCCCGGCGCCATCTTTTGGGAGTGAGAATCAGCGCCGACTGCCGTCGGCGGCTACACGTTATGGAATTTCCCGGTTAGGCGCTCAACTTCGGGCGGGCTGGCAACGTTCCGGCTGGGCCTGGGCCGGGCTGGCGGCGGTGTGGGTGGGGATTCTTGCGCTGAACCTGACGGCGCGCGAGCCGGACGCGCCGCGCATGGCCGGGCAGCAGATGCCCTCAGCGTCCGAAATGCGCTTTGCCTTTAAGGAGAAGCAACTGTTGATGGCGGAGCTGGCCATCACATCCGAACCGGTTCCGGCCGAGAAGCCGAAAGCGGCCCCGCCGAGTCCGCACAGCGAGCGGCGCAACGAAACCGTGAACGCCTGAGGCAATTATGAACGACAAACTCAAAAGTATTCTCCACACCGTCTGGACCGAACCCCGCCACTTTTTCTTCTGGCTGGCATTGTTCAGCATCTGCGGATTCGCCCCGATTGCAGTCGGCACAGCCCTGAGCGGCGGCCCGCCAAAGCTGTGGTTCTCGTTCGTCGCGTCGGGGTGCATCGCTTGTCTCGTGGTGAGCCTCACGGCTTTCATTCTGGCCTGGATACCGCCCGTGCGGCGGGTGTTCTCGTGGCTGCTGCGCCGGAAGTTTCTGGCGCTGGGCTGCCTGGCCACGCTGGTGGCGCTTTTCTACGCCATCGAGGACTGGCGCGGGCGGCGGGCGTGGCAGAATTACAAGCGGGCGTGGGAGGCCAAAGGCGAGCAGTTCGATCTGGCCAGCAAGGCCCCGCCGCCGGTGCCGGACGACCAGAACTTCTTCGAGACGCCGCTGTTCAACGACCTGCACTACGTCCAGACAAACGGCATTACGGTCTGGAGCGACACGAATTGGGGGAGCCACGTCATCTTCACTGCGTTTGGCCCCAACGGCAAGAACGCGCCCAGCACCGGCAGTTGGATCAAGGCAGAGCGCACGGACCTGGGGGCCTGGCAGGCATTTTACCGCGGCAGCAACAACTTATTCGCCGCCCAAAGCGGCCCGCCCACCAATTACTTTCCCATCGCCAAAGAAGCCCAGACACCGGCGGCCGATGTCTTGCGGGCCTTGAGCAGGTTCGAGGGGAACCGGCAGCTTTTGATTGCGGCTGCGGCGCGTCCGCAAGCCCGGTTTTGGATCAACTACGATGCCGGCTACGCTGCGATACTCCCACATCTGGCGCGACTGAAGGGCAGTTCCCAGTATCTGGCCCTGCACGCGAACGCGGCGCTGAAGGCCGGCGACCGGGAAACGGCGCTGGCGGATATGAAGCTGTTGTTTCGGTCGATCGAAGCCGTTCGGAGCGAGTCGATCCTTATCTCCGACCTCGTCCGTACCGCGATGCTGCAAATTGCCTTGCAGCCGGTCTGGGAGGGTCTGGCGGACCGGCAATGGAGCGAAGCGGATTTGAGTGTCCTGGAGAGTGAGCTGGGCAAGCTGGATTTTCTGGCCGATTACCAATTGGCGATGCGCGGCGAGCGGGCGGCTGACGTTTGGGTGATGGATTACTTTCGCAAAAAGGGGACCGCCGGGCTGAATGAGATGATCGGCCTGCTAGGCACCGCCCCGGGGGCGGCTGGAATGAAGCAGTTTCTGACCTTCCCACTGATCCCGGTTGGCTGGTTCGACCAGAACAAAATTACCCTCTGTCTCATACATGAGAAATACCTGCTGCCGCTGGTGGACAAGGGTGGGCGTGTGGTTCCGCCCGCCGCTGTCCGACAGTCGGAGTCAGTCCTTGAGGAGCAAGGCTGGCGGCCTTATGACATGTTCTCGAGAATGCTGCTGCACGACATATTCTGGAGACTGCTGCCCGGCGGTTTGACCTCCTTCGCCGAGAAGTGCGCCCGCGGTCAAGCCTGTGCCGACCTTGCCCGGGTCGCTTGCGCGCTGGAGCGCTACCGGCTGGCGAACGGCCAGTTCCCGGAAACGCTGGAGGCGCTGGGGCCGAAGTTCATCGAGAAGCTGCCGCACGACATCATTAACGGCCAGCCGCTCAAATACCGCCGCACGGACGACGGCCAGTTTGTCCTCTACTCGGTGGGGTGGAACGAAACCGACGACGGCGGGACAGTCGGATTGACGAAGCAGGGCAACCCCGAATGGCACGAAGGCGACTGGGTCTGGCGCTATCCGGCCCGGTGACCCTCGTCAGCGGCTCCACCTCTCCCGTTCCAGGTTTTCGAGCGCTTTTTGCGCACGCTTCTCGAGGTAGGCGGGCAAGTCCGGCCACACGGTACTCTTCAATCGCTGATAAATACTGACGGCTTGCGACCAGGCCTGCATTGACTCGGCCAGATTGAAAGCTTCCACCCCGGCTTCCTTGGTCCAGAAGGGGTCGAGCCGTTCGTTAGGTTCGCGCAAGATGGTTCCGTACACGACGTCCAGGCAATTACTGAGGGCCTGTTTGAGCAGGGCGCTTTGCTCCGGGCCGGCCTTTTGTTCGGCCCACTTGCGGAGCACAATGGCCTGGCCGACTTTGGCTTGGCTCCGGGCGGGCACGTCGGCTTGCGGGGAATCGATCATCCGCTGGAAGGCGTTGAGGGCGTTGGTGAGGGAATCGTACTGTTGCCTGGCCAGCGCCCACTGCAAGTAGCATTTGGCCTTTTCACCCCAGGCCGGGATGGCCAGCCGGTTGGTCGGGTATTCGTCGCAGATTCGGCCGAAGACGAGCGTGGCTTCCTCGCAATTGGCCAGCCGGTTGGTTTCCGCCGGGTCCACCAGGCGCATCAAGGTCTGGCCGTATTCGAAGAGCGCCTGGACGCGCAGATCAAGGGAGGGGCCGTTGGTGTTGTTGTACAATTTGGTGAAATAGTCCTTGGCGGCGCCCCAACCCTGGTGGGCGACGGCGGCGCGTCCGGCCATGATTTGGGCCTCATAAGTCAGGTCGGAGGGGGGCCAGTTCGTATTCCGAAACAGGAGTTGATAATTCCGCTCCGCCTCGACCGGGTTGCCCGTGCGGTAGTAATAGTCGGCGACCCACAACTGCGCCTGCGGGGCCAGATCGTTGGTGGGGAACTGGGCGATGAAATTGGTGAAGAGCATCAGCGCATTGGTCTCCTGCCCGGCCTGATAGGTCGCGTAGGCGAGATAATACTCGGCCTGGGGCCGCGCGCTGGAATTGGTGAACCTGGCCAGCCAGAGGTTATACTGCCGAATGGCGTTGGTCCATTGATTCTCCTGCTCGTAGGTGCCCGCGATCGCCAACTGGAGTTCCGGCAGCAGGGGCGCCTCGGGCGCGCTCCCGGCGAACGCCGAGAACATCGCCCGCGCCCGGGCGGGATCGCCCTGGCGGCTGATTTCCTGTCCGGTTAGCAGCAGGGCGCGGGCGGTATCGGGGCTATGGGGATACCAGGCCAGCATTTTCTGAAGGGCGTTGGTGGCGGCGGCCCGGTCGCCCCCCGCCAGCCCGGCGCGCACCGTCTGGGAGAGGGCACGCTGGAACAGGTTGGACCTCACTTCCGGCAGTGCGGCAAACCGCTCGATGATGGTCTGGTAATTCTTTATTGCGCCCGCGAAGTTGGTTTGCTGGAGTTGAGTGTCGGCCAACCGGAAGTAGGCGGTCGCCAGGTCGTTGGAGAGGGGGAGGCACTCGACGGCGGTTTGGAAGGCGGCCTGCGCTTCCGGCAGCCGGCCCTCCCGCCAGTAACACCAGCCGAGATCCAATTGCGCTTTGCCGATAAGGGGGCTCTGCGGGAACTTTTTCGTCAGCGCGGTCAATGAGGCCAGCGCCAACTGGAGGCCGTTGGTGGCCGCCGGGGCATTGGTCGT
>JBEKJO010000128.1:0-17665 GCA_050011195.1 Verrucomicrobiota bacterium
TACGCTCCGGCCTCCCTGCGTCCCTCGCCGCCAGCCGGGGGGAACAGATCAACGAATAACAACCCGAGAAGGGGACATTTTCTCGTGAGTTAACAGGGGGACATTTCAAATGAGTTTTGACATCCTGATTTTCACCCCAAACCCGCCATCACTGAGGGATTACGAATTTCAAGCGGGCGGGGCGCCTCTGCTCTGGCGACGTGGCCAATTGCGCCAATCAGTCGTACCTTTGATTGCCTCGTTGCCTCTTAGCAGTGCAATAGTCCAACTTGTTCGCAGGCTGCGAAGAAATTTCCCAACGCGGTTTCCTCATTTAACTTCTTTAACCCATTTAACCCATTTAACTCCTTTGATTGCGTCTTTGCCTCCCAGCGTTCTTGCGTTAGTTTCTGTGCCGAGATATGCCGGCAGTTGAAACCAGCCCCTCCCCGCCTGAGAAGACATTCCTTCAGGGCCTCGGCCTGCTGGACTCGACCATGCTGGTGGCCGGGTCCATGATCGGCTCCGGCGTTTTCATCGTCTCCGCCGACATCGCCCGCCAAGTCGGGTCCGCTGGCTGGCTATTGGCGGCGTGGCTGGTCACCGGCGCTCTCACCGTCAGCGCGGCGCTGAGCTACGGCGAATTGGCCGCCATGATGCCCCGCGCGGGCGGCCAATATGTCTATCTCCGCGAGGCCTACAGCCCGCTCTGGGGATTCCTCTACGGCTGGACCCTGTTTCTGGTCATCCAGACCGGCACCATCGCGGCGGTCGCCATCGCTTTCGCCCGCTACTTTGGCGTGCTGGCGCCGGCCATATCGCCGACGTGCTGGCTCGTCCCGCCGATCAATCTCTCCGCCAGCTATGCGGTGAGCCTTTCGACGCAGCAGTTGGCCGCCATCCTCCTCATTGTGCTGCTGACTTTCATCAACTCACGCGGCCTTCAGATCGGCAAGCTCATCCAGAACATCTTTACTTCCGCCAAGACCCTCTCGCTGGTCGCGCTCATTCTCATCGGCCTGCTCTTCGCGCGCCACGCCGGCGTCGTCAAAGCCAATTTCAGCGACCTCTGGACGCCGCGCGGCGTGACGCCCATCAAACCGGATTGGCCTTTCATCTCAACCGTCTCCGCCGCCGGCGGCGCATTCGGGCTGTTCCTCGCCTTTTGCGTCGCCCAAGTCGGCTCGCTCTTTTCCTCTGACGCCTGGAACAACATCACGTTTACCGCCGGTGAAGTGAAGCAGCCGCGCCGCAACATTCCTCTCTCTCTCGCCGCGGGCACGGGCCTGGTCACCATTCTCTACCTGTTGGCCAATGTCGCCTATCTCTGCCTGTTGCCGCTCGATCAAATCCAGAACGCGCCCGATGACCGTGTCGCGACCGCCGCCATCGAAACGGTCTTCAGCGGCGCAGGCCCCCTGATCATGGCCGTTGCGATCATGATCTCGACCTTCGGCTGCAACAACGGGTTGATCCTTGCCGGCGCGCGGGTCTATTACGCCATGGCGCGCGACGGCCTTTTCTTCCGGGCCACCGGCAAGCTCAACGACCGCAGCGTGCCGGGGGTCGGGCTGGGCCTCCAATGCCTCTGGACCTGCCTGCTCGTATTGCCGCGCACGCGGTTGCGTGACGCCGCCGGAGCGCCCAAACTCGATCCTCTCACCGGCGTCGAGCAATACGGCAATCTTTACAGCAACCTCCTCGACTACGTCGTCTTTGCCGTGCTCATTTTCTACGTGCTGACCATTCTGGGCCTGTTCATCCTCCGCCGCAAGCGGCCCGAGGCCGAGCGCCCCTATCGCGCCTTTGGCTACCCGATTGTGCCGGCGCTCTACCTCGTGGTCGCCAGCGCCATCATGTTGGTGCTGCTGCTCTACAAGACAGAGACCACTTGGCCCGGCCTGTTGATTGTGCTGGCGGGCGTGCCCATCTATTTCCTCTGGAACTTGACTTCCATTCCCCCGTAGCCCATTAACCCGGGCCAACAACACAATTACCCAAACCCGGCTGCCCATGAATTTGTTCCGACGCAAGAGCGTTACCGACCTGCAAGCCGAAGCGCTGACCGACCATAGTCTCCACCGCGCACTCGGACCGGTGAACCTCACCGCCCTGGGCGTCGGGGCCATTATCGGCACCGGCATCTTTGTGCTTACCGGAACGGTCGCGGCGCAAAACGCCGGCCCGGCGGTGGTGCTGTCGTTCATACTGGCCGGCCTGGCTTCGATCTTCGCGGCGCTCTGTTACAGCGAATTCGCCTCGCTGGTCCCGATGGCCGGCAGCGCCTACACCTACGGCTACGCCACGCTGGGGGAATTGTTTGCCTGGATCATCGGCTGGGACCTGATCCTTGAATACGCCGTCGGGGCCATCACCGTCGCCATTGGTTGGTCGGGCTACGTCGTTTCCTTCCTGCACGATTTTGGCATCGTGGTGCCTCCCCAGCTTTCCGCCGCGCGCGGCACTGAATTGATCGACCTCCCCGCCGCGCTCGCTGCCGGTCTGAAGATGCGGGCCGGCTGGACGGCCTTCAGCGCCGGCCTCGCCGAACAAATCCAAGCGCTCGGGGCGGACCCGGCGGCCCTGTCGCATGTCACCGCCATATTCAATCTGCCCGCTGTGCTCATCATCTTCGTCGTCACCACGCTGCTGGTGGTCGGCATCAAAGAGTCGGCCAACTTCAACAACGGCATCGTCTTCGTGAAAGTGGCGGTGGTGCTGCTGTTCATCGCGGGCGCGGCCCAAGCGATCCATACCGCCAACTGGCACCCATTCATCCCCGCCAACGCCGGCCAGTCCGGACACTTCGGCTGGTCGGGCATTATGACGGGCGCGGGCATTGTCTTCTTCGCCTACATCGGCTTCGATGCCGTCAGCACTGCGGCGCAGGAGGCCAAGAATCCTCAGCGTGACATGCCCATCGGCATTATCGGCTCGCTGCTGATTTGCACCGTGCTCTACATACTGGTCTCGGCGATTGCCACCGGGGTCGTTCCCTACACGCAACTGGACGTGCCGGACCCGATTGCCGTCGCCGCCGATCGCGCGGGCATGGGCTGGATGGGCAAGCTCATCAAGCTCGGCGCCATCGCCGGCCTGTCTTCGGTGATTCTGGTCATGCTGCTGGGCCAATCCCGGGTGTTTTACAGCATGGCCCGCGACGGCCTGCTGCCGCCGGTAGTCAGCCGGGTGCATCCGCGCTTCCGGACCCCGTGGATTACCTCCATCGTGACCGGCATTGGCGTGGCGTTTTTCGCGGCCGTGTTCACCGTGCGCGAGGCCGGCAGCCTTTGCTCGATTGGCACCCTGCTCGCCTTTGTGATCGTCTCAGTTGGCGTCCTGGTGCTGCGGGTGCGCGAGCCCAACCTGCTCCGCCGATTCACTACGCCCGCCGTCTGGTTTGTCGCGCCCGCCGGCGCGGTTTCGGCTATCGCCTTAATGTCCGCCCTGCCTCGGACAACCTGGCTCCGATTGATCGTCTGGTTTGTGATCGGCATGGCGGTCTATTTCAGCTACGGGGTGCGCCGGAGCAAACTGGCCCAGCCGCCCGCTCGAAGCTGACCGGGATATTTCATGTCTGCGGGGCCGGAGCGCCGGCATGTTGCCGGCTTAGACCATTCGGACCACGTAAGCCGGCAACATGCCGGCGCTCCGACCTGTCGGTATTTCGTGCGGAGCATGAAATATTCGGGCTGAGTGCTCCGGGCCGTAAGTTCGGTCATTTATTGCCTGTTGGGAGGGACCAAATTTCCTTGCCTTGGCTGCCGAAGCCAAGCATAAGGACCGCATGTTTATACGCTTTCGTAATACTCGTGCAATCGTTTGCCTATCCCTTTTGACCGCAGCCGTCGGAGCCGCCGTGGCCGCTGACAATCCCTTCGTGGGCGAATGGGAGCTGACCATTCCCGGCGGGGCGGCGGGCTGGCTGGGCGTTGAAGAGGCCGGCGGACGCCTCCAGGCCAGTCTGCTCTGGGGCGGAGGCAGCGTGGTGCCGCTCGAATCTGCCAAGATGGAGATGGGGAAGCTCATTTTGACGCGCAAACATACGTCTCAGCGCAAGGACGAGAGCGGCAAGACCGTTAAGGCAAGCAGCCTCGAAACGATCATCGCCAGGGTGCATGGCGACGCCCTTAAGCTTACCAGCATCAAGCCGCGCGAGAACGGCCAAGGCGAGGACAGGGCCGAGTTCACCGGACGTCGGGAGCCGCCGATGCCGCCCGCCCCTGATCTCGCCCAAGTGAAGTTTGGCGAACCCGTTAGGCTGTTCAACGGCAAGGACCTCACCGGCTGGCGGCTCACCGACCCGAACGCGGTCAACGGCTGGAGCGTGAAAGACGGTCTGCTGGCCAACGAGGTGTCGCAAGAGGAAGGCAAACCGCATAAGCACTTCGGCAACCTGCGCACCGACCAGGAGTTCGAGGACTTCAATCTAACGTTGGAAGTCCGCGTGCCCAAAGACGGCAACAGCGGGGTCTATATCCGCGGCATTTACGAGGTCCAGGTGTTGGACAGTTGCGGCAAGCCGCTCGATCCGCACAACATGGGGGCGATCTACAGCCGCATCAAACCCACGGCGAGCGCCGAGAAACCCGCCGGGGAATGGCAGACGATGGACATCACCTTCGTTGAGCGGCATGTCACGGTGATTCTCAACGGCAAGAAGATCATTGACAACCAGCCGATCCCGGGTTGCACCGGCGGCGCCTTGTGGTCCGATGTGACCCGCCCCGGCCCGATCTACCTCCAGGGCGACCATACCGGCATCGAATATCGCAATATTGTCCTGAAGCCGGTGCTGAAGTAGGCGGCGGATGGAATGCTGGAGTGGCGGAGCATCGCTCCGCACCCCCCGAGCGGTAAGTGCCTATAAAATGGCTTATTTCCTGAGTCCCTCGGCTTGGCCCTCGCTCTTTTAACTGCCGACAGGGCCGGCGGCGGGCAGGGGAGCGGGCTCTGTCTTCGGGGCTTTCAAGATGAACGCCAGCACCGCGCCGGCCAGGAGCATGATCGCCGAAATGGTGAAGGCATTGTGGTAAGAACCAAAGGCGTCGCGAATCTTGCCGCCGAGCATCGGGCCGATTACCCCGGCGACCCCGAATCCCGTGAACACCAGGCCGTAATTCACGCCCAGATTCTTGACGCCATAAAAGTCAGCCGTAGTCGCAGGAAAGAGCGTGAAGATCGTGCCGTAGCAGAGGCCGGTGAATGCCGCGCCGAAGATCAGCAGGGCGGGAGTGGTGTAGTGAATAAAGGCGAACATATTCACCGCTTGCAGCGCGAAGGCGAGGATCATGGTGTTGGCCCGGCCAATCCGGTCGGAGAGGAAACCGCTGACCACCCGTCCGAGCGTGTTAAAGATCGCCAGTATCGCAACCGGCGCATAGCCTAATTTGTCGATGTGCGCCTGGTCTTTGGCAATGAGCGCGACCTGGGAGATAATCATCAAACCCGCGGAGGCCGCCAGCACGAACATCAGCCAGAGCTGGTAAAACTGCCCCGTGCGAAGCATTTCGTGCCAGTCCAGATTCGGGCGGGCCGCCGGCGCTTTGGCTGCGGTCATTCCCGGGGCGGCGGCGACCGGAGTGTAGCCCGCCGGAGGATTCGCCAGAATCTGGGACAAAAGCGAAACGAGGATAATCGTCCCCACGCCGAGAATCAGAAAAGTTTGGGGAATGCTGGTAGCTTTGAGCAGATACTGTGTCAGGGGCGCGATATACACGGCCGCCAAGCCCACCCCGCTGACCACAAGGCCGGTGATGAGACCCTTTTTGGCGGGCGGGAACCATTTGATTGACGGAGGGGTGGTCGCGGAATAGCCCAGGCCGATGCCAATGCCGCCGACCAGGCCAAAGGTGATCAACATCATCTCGGGCGTCTTCGCAAACGACGACAAAATCAGCCCCAGCCCGAGGATGATGCCGCCGAGCATCGCCACGTAACGTGGGCCGATTTTGTCCTGCCACCGGCCGGCGAAGATCATCATGAGCGCGAAGGAGGCTGCGGAAATAGTGAACGGCAACGAGGCCTGGGCCGCTTTCCAATGCCATTGGAGGACCAGGGCTTTGCCCATCACGCTCCAGGCGTACAGGACGCCCAGGATCAGGTTGATGCAGACCGCGGCGATCACCACGGTCCACCCGCGAATTGGGGAAGTTGTTTGTTGTGTCATATTAATAGCCGGTTTTAGTTTGTGATCTGTCTCTCAGCGTTACGAGCAGTCAGCCTAAGGGATCACCTGACCGCAGACAATAACAATTTTGACATAACATTTTTGCATTGAAGCTGAACTTGTCCGCCTGTGTCGCTGCCTTCCAGATGCCTCCTCAATCACGGCCTGGTGCGAGCCAAAGCGGAAGATTGGTTTCTCAGCTTCCGGTAGAGGAACCGTGCGGCCAGCGGCCCGTTTGCCTCCCCTCGGCGGCGCGACCGCCGGGTTCCGGCAGGCCCAGCTCCAACTGCGCGCCAGCGGGCCGGCGAAAGAATGCCGTTGATAATTCCGGCTCCCGGTCAAGGCCACCGGCCCGCCGACACGCGACTTGGAACAGGCGGGCCATCTGCTCGGCGAAGATGCCCTCCCCGCGCAGGCGCAAGCCGAACTCGGAGTTGTTGAGCTTCCCCCGGCGCAGCGCGCGGAGGCGGTTCAGGACCTTGTCCTTCTTCTCCGGCACGTGCCGGGCCAGCCATTCCTCAAACAGCGGCGCCACCGCGTAGGGCAGCCGCAGCGTGGCCTGGGCCGCAAAGCTCGCTCCCGCCGCCGCCGCCGCCTCGAGGATCGCCGGAACCTCATGGTCGGTCAGCCCTGGAATCACAGGCGCGACCAGCACGCCGGTCGGAATCCCGGCCTTGGCCAGCGCGCCAATCGTCGCCAGCCGCGCCCCGGGCGGCGAAGTCCGGGGCTCTAGGATTTTCCTCAGTTCGGTGTCGAGCGTGGTGACCGAGATGAACACAGCGGCGGCCCGGCAGCCCGCCAGCTCGGCCAGCAAGTCCAGGTCGCGCGTCACGAGATTATTCTTGGTCACGACGGTCACCGGATTGCGGAACTCGGCCAGCACCTCCAGGCAGCCCCGGGTCAGCTTGAGCCGCCGCTCGACGGGCTGGTAAGGGTCCGTCACCCCGCTTAGGGCAATAACCTTCGGGACCCAACCCGGCGCGGACAGCTCCTCGCGCAGGAGTTTGGGCGCGTCCTCTTTGACCATGATCTTCGTCTCGAAATCCAGCCCGGCGGAAAAGCCGAGGTACTCATGTGTGGGCCGCGCGAAACAATAGACGCAACCGTGCTCGCAGCCCCGGTACGGATTGATACTGTGCTCGAAACCGACGTCCGGGCTGTCGTTGGTGGTGATAATCTTGCTGCTGCGGTCGCGCAGGAACACGGTGCGCGGCAGCGGGTCCTGCTCCGGGTCCCAATCCGCGTCCCGCTCAAAAGAGAGGTGTTCAAAGCGATTGGGTGGATTGCTGCCGGCGCCCCGGGCCGGCGGGGATGATCGGGTGACGTTCACAAGCTATGATACCTCAATTCCCATCAGATGGATCAGATTTATCTGGACAACTTGCTTGCCTTTATGTTCTGCTCCGACGTATGAAACCAAACATTCTCAGCTCCTGTTTTATTCTGCTCGCCGTCGCCGCGTGCCAACAAATTGAATCCACGGCCAGGGCGGTGAGCCTTAGCGTCGCGCCCACCTCCGTCAGCAACCTTTACGCCGGGGTGATCACGCTGCAAGTCGGCGGGCTGCTCACCGGCGAAACCGTGCGGATTGACAAGTTCCTGGACGCCAACGGCAACGGCGTGATTGATGCGGCGGATTTGCCGACGCAAAGCTTCCTGCTGACGGATGGCCAGGCCAGCGTGTTTTACGACGGCGCAACCGCCGTCACGAACATCAATGTCCCCGGCGATTCCAATCCCACCAACGGCGCCATCACGGCGCAATTGAGCATTGCCAGCGATATCGTGCAGCAGATTGTCGCGCAGTATATCTTCCGGCTCTCCAGCCCGACCAACCGGTTCGCGCCCACTAACATCCTCTTCAATGTGATCAATTCGGCATACGCCCAGTCGTTTACCGGCGCGGTGCAATACGCCGGCGCCAACGTCCCCAACGTCGTCGTCATGGTCAAGCTCGGCAACAGCCACGGCAGTCCGTTTGCCGGTGTGATGGCGAATAACTCCGGGAATTACATGCTCAACCTGCCGGTCGGCACTTACAGCTTCTATCTCTTCAAGAGCAACTACGTCGCCAATTTGAGCCAGTCGCCCGTGCTCACCCTGACCAACGGCGCCACCTTCAACACCAACCTGACCTTTCTGATTCCGGCCACCAACAGCATCTCCGGCCGTTTGGTGGATGCCGCCAATACCAACACCGGGTTGCCGGACGTTTTTATGGTTTGCGAAACCCCCGACCGGCAACTCATGGCGGGGGCCTGTTGCACCGACACCAACGGCGCTTTCACCGTGCCGGTGATCGCCGGCCAATGGGAAGTCTCGATGGCCAATCAGGACCTTGGAACTTACGGTTACCTGGGTCTAAATAACAACCCGCAGGTGGATACGACCGCCGGGAGCGTGTCGGGCATGACCCTGGCCTTGCCCAAAGCCACGGCCCTTTTTTATGGCTTCGTTACCAACAGCCAGGGTCAGCCTTTCGCGGGACTTGACATCTCCTGCCAAGACAATAGCGGCCAGTATTATCAGGACTATTACACCGAGGCGAACGGATATTTTGTGGCTCCGGTGGTCGGCGGTTCGGCCAATGATGGTTGGCAGGTGCAGATCAGCAGCGACAACGCTCCCACTAATTATATCTTCCCTCAACCGTCCTTCGATCAGAACGGCGGCACCAACCTCGACGCCGGACAGGCGCTGCTCGTCAATTTCACCGCCCTTCTTGCCACGAATCTCATCACCGGCTCTCTCACGAATAACTACGGCAACCCCATCGCCGGGGTCGGGGTGTGGGCCAACGCAACGATCAACGGAGTGGACTACAACCAGGGAGACGTGGATACCGACGCCTACGGCAATTATTCGCTGAACGTGGCCAACGGCACTTGGTATGTCGGCATCGAGACTTGCACCGATTGCAGTGATGGTTTGCCCGGCAATTATCTCGGCCCCCCGACTCAAACGGTGGTGATTTCCAATAACAATGGCAAGGCTTATTTTGCCGCCCTCCCCGCCACCAATCACATCACCGGTTACCTGACCAACGCGGTCACCGGCCAGGGGATCGCGAACGTTGGCGTGCCCGCCTGGGCCACTATTAATAGCGTTCAGTACATGCAGTACGCCCGCACGGACAGCAACGGGTTTTACTCAAACAATGTCGCCAACGGAACCTGGAGCGTGAACGTCAATTGCGGTGATTGCAGTGACTGCTTGTCGAGCAGCCTCTATCTATGCCCGGACCCGGACTCCCAGGTAGTCATCATCTCCAATAATAACCCGGTGGTGGATTTTGCGGTCCAGCCCGTGGTTCCGCTCCAAATCACTACCAGCAATCTGCCCCCCGGCATGGTGGACAACTACTACAGCCAGTCGCTGGGCGCTGCCGGCGGGCAACCGCCCTACTACTGGTCGCTGCCCGGGGGAACGAACTCTTTGCCGCCGGGCCTGTCCCCCGACGAGTTCTTTTCCAGTGATGCGAACATTTCCGGCTTCCCCAGCACCAACTCGTCTTACACCTTCCGGGTGGAAGTGTCTGACAGCGCCTCTCCGCCCAATACGGTGACCCAATTGGTATCCTTGACCATCCTCTCGGAAGGACAGCCCGATGTGTTCGACTACTATGTTATGAAACTGGAGGCCTACCTTCAGGTTGGCCCGACGAACCTCGTGCTCAATACCAACTACGGGCCATTCCATACCTACGTGAGCGTTGTCCAGTCCGCCCCGGACACGGTGTGGTTTGCCCTGGTCGTTTTGCCCACCGGCGCGGAGGTGGCTCTGCCGCTGGGCAGCAGCGGCCTCGAAGTGGAAACCAAGGAAAGTTTCCCCACCCAGGCGGCAATGGACGCCGCCTATCCGCCGGGCAACTACACTTTCTGGCTGGACACGCTGGACGACGGCACGCAGTCTCCCGTCCTTACGCTGCCGTCCGCGGCGTATCCCAATCCTCCTCAACTTACGGTCAGCAACTTCGCTGCGGCGCAAGCGATCAACCCGCTGTCCCCCTTCACGTTGCAATGGAACGCCATTCCGGGCGCGACGACCAGCGACTTTATCTGGGTGCACGCCACCGATACCAACGACAATGTAGTCTTCAGCACCCCCATACCACCAATTGATCCCCGGGACGCTCTCAACGGCACCGTCACCTCGGTGATCATCCCGACCAACACCTTCCAACCCGGCCAGGCCTACACGGGATGGATCATATTATCCCAGATCACAAGCGAAAACACGACCGAGTATCCAGGGGTACCCGGCGTGACGCTTGTCGCGGCCATGACCTCCTTCCCGCTCGCGCTGGCTTCCGCCACGCCCGTGGTGGGCCAGCCGGCCAGGCTGTCCAGCAACCTGTTCCAATTCCAGTTGTCGGGCATGGCGGATCAGAATTACACCGTCCAGGTCTCAACCAACCTGGGTTCGACCAATTGGCACACCCTGTTGATCACTAACCTGTCGGGCAGCCCGGTCTTCATACAGGATAACCGGGCCACCAACATACAGCGATTTTACCGCGTGATGCTCGGCCCGTAGGCCGGATAGTTCTCACAGGTCGTGCCGTCCAACCGGGCGCCGGGCCGGCTTCAGGACTGCCGGACGGTCTGGACCATCGCCAAGATGTTCTCCAGAGGAGTGCCGGCCTGCACGTTGTGGCAGGAACAGCAGATGAAGCCCTCGCGGCCGGCCCCCAGCGTGCGGAGGCACTCGCGCACCTCGGCGCGCACCTGCTCCGGCGTGCCGCGCGGCAGCACCGCCTGATTGTCCACGCCCCCGTGGAAGATGATTCGTGATCCGAATTCCCGCTTCAAACCGGCCAGGTCCATCCCCGGACATGCATGCTGGATGGGGTTCAACACGTCCACGCCGCACTCCAGGATGGCCTTGAGCAGCGGACGCGCGGCGCCGTCGGTGTGATAGAAGACCCGCAGCCCGTGCGCGTGAATCAGTTCGCACCAGCGCTTGAGCCGCGGCTGGAGGTGGCGCTCCCACATCCGCGGCGAGAGGAGGAGTGACTTCTGGCCCGCGATGTCGTCGCTGACGAACACCAGGTCGAGGTGTTGCCGGGCGCGAGCGAAGAACCGCCGCATCATCTCGGTCTGGATGGCTTCGACGCGGTCGAGCGCGGCCTCGACCAGTTCCGGGTGTTCCACCAGGTCCATCAGGGCCCGCTCGAGGCCGCGGAGCTGGCAATAAATCTCGAAGAGCGACACCCACGGGCCGATCACCGCATACTCCTGCGCGGCACGGCGCGCCAGTTCGACGGCGGCCTCGTAAGCGAAGCGGTCCGGCTTGGGCCACCAGGGATAACGGTCCACCGCGGCGGGGGTGTCGCAGCCGGCCATCGGCGCCGCGCCGAATTCCGCGTAGCGCGCCTCGCCGGCCTGGATTTCCTTGAGCGGCACGCCCCACATCGTGCGGTCGCCGCCGGACTCCGCGCCCGCGCCCGACTGCGCGCCGGCCCGGTCGCCGGCTTCGGTCTGGTAGTCCATGAAGACCCAGACGATCTTGTCCAGGCCCAGCGCCTTCCACATGGCGAAGTCGTCGGCGACGCCAAAGTGGCGGCGCAGGGCGGCGGCGATTTCGGGCGTATGCCAGAGGTCCACGGCCAAGCGGTCCACCGGCTGGCGGTTCAGGATGGCGACAACTCGTTGTCTGGGATTCATGCTGGCGATGGCGACCATTTGCTCAGTTAGTGCCTATGGGCGACAGTGTAATCCCCCGAGGCAGAGGTTGTCGAGGTCTGCCGCCGTTCGTGGGCGTCCGGCAGGATACGGGGAATGCTGCCTGGTTTTACGGATTGCCCTGGCCGGGCCTGGAGGGTATCCCAGCGTCATCGTTTGTGCCGGACCGATGAAGCCCAAGCGCCCTAAAAGATTCGCCAACCTGGAGAAAGCCGCGCCCGCCGACCGCTCGGGGTCAGGCGGGAGGACCTTTCCCTGGTGGACGCACCTTGCCGTGGTGCTCGGGCTCCTGCTGGGTAACCTGGCGCTGTATCACGGCACGATCGGCCTCGGCTTCCTCGCGGTGGATGACCCGGACTACGTCCAGAACAATCCATACATTGAGAGCTTCCGCGCGGCCAACCTGAAGCAGATCCTCACCCTGCCGTATGCCGCCAACTACGCGCCGGCGAACCTCCTCAGCTACGCGCTGGACGTTGCGCTGGCGAAGGGCAAGAGCGCTGCCGCCATTCACCTCTCCAACGTGATGTGGCATGGGTGGGTGGTGTGCACGGTTTATCTGCTGGCGTTCACCATCCGCCCTCGAATCTTCCCCGCGGCTGCTGCCGCCGTGTTGTTTCTCTTGCACCCGGCTCATGTGGAGGTGGTGGCCTGGATTTCCAGCCGCAAAGACCTGGTCGCCACCGGCTTCGCCGCCCTCTCGATGGCCGCTTACCTCGTGTATCGGCAGCGACCCGGGCGCGGCTGTGCCTGGTACGCGGGGAGCGTGCTGGCCTTCCTGCTGGCCAGCGCGGGCAAGCAATCCGTCCTGTTGCTGCCGGCGGTGATGCTGGTCTGGGACGTCCTGGTCGAGCGGCGCCGGAGTTGGAAAATGCTCGCCGACAAGGTCCCCTTTGGCCTGGTCGCTCTCTTCTTCGGCTGGATGACCTGGCACGCGCAGCCAAGCACGAACCAGGGGCTGCACCCTTTCGTGCTGGCGGTGACACAGTTCACGAATCTATGGCTGCTCACCGGGCTGGGCCAGTATGTGCTTTATCGCCCTGCGCCGGACGCGGCGGCGTGGGGTCGGGCGGCCCGGCTCGCGCTGAGCGTCGCCGCAATGCTGGTGTGGGCTTTGCCCCTGGTCCTCTACAGGGCGCGGCAGCCGCTCCGGGCTGCGCTGTGTTACTGGGTGCTCATTCAAATGGTGCCGCCCATGCTGCTCGGGTTCATCGTCCCGATTACAGACCGTTACCTGTTCCTGCCCTCGGTCGGCGTCTGCCTGCTGCTGGCCGACCTCGCTGCCGGGCTCGAAGGACGGCGGGCGCGCGCGCGGTGGTTCGTGTGGGCCCTGTTGGCGGGCCTCGGGGCGGTGTGGGGCGCGAAGACCTGGAACTACCTCAACGAGTGGCGCGACCCGCGCTCGGTTTGGTATGGCGCGCACTGGAAAACCCCGAACTCGCAAGTGCAGCAATTCCTGGGCGAGATTTACCAGAACGCCGGGGACCGGGTTAACAACTTCGTCAAGTCCGGCACCCCGCTCCAACTGACCAATGAGCTTCCGTTCGCCCGCGCCGTGCTCGGCGATGCAGCGGCCGTGGAACGGTTGCGGGCCGAGTGGACGGGAATCGCGCCGGCCAGGACCAACTCTATCGCTTACCGGGACCAATTGTGGGATTTCGCGTGGAAGCGGTTCGAGGAATCGCTCGCCCGCCGCGGCACCTTGAGCGCGCCCAATCTCTTCATGGGCCGCGGCCGGCTGCTGGTGAGCGAAGGGAAGTTTGCGCAGGCGATCCCGGAGTTTCAAAACGCCCTGGCGCTGGCCCAGAGCAGCAACTACGAAGTCATACGGGCTGAAGGCGTCACGCACGCTCTGTTCGCCATCGGGGTGGCTTACTGGAACACAGGCAACTATGGCGAAGCCCAGCAGTGGCTGCTCAAAGCGCAGGCGGTGCAAAGGAAGTCCGGCCAGGTCTGGCTGCCGGCGCTCGACGCGGAAGTCGAGCGCATCAAGGCGCTGGCGGGGCGGAAGTGAGCCGCGGTGCGGAAGCCCGGGGGTGGCGGGGAGCGTGTCAGACGGGCTGGGCCGCGGCTTCGCTGCAACTGTTGTTGCGTCAGCCAGGATTTTGAACCAAGGCTAATTCTGTGTTGGGCGCTTAACCCGGAATTCTCATACCTCGCACAAACCGCCTACAGGGTGTAGCCGCCGACGGCAGTCGGCGCCATCTTTCGGGGCTGAAAAATCAGCGCCGACTGCCGTCGGCGGCTACACGTTATGAAATCTCCCGGTTAAGGTCTAGCCGGCTCGGGAACCTTTCTTGTCACAGCAAGCAGTGTCGAATCCAACTTTATGTCGCGGCTGACACCGCGCGGATGAACCAGTTGGCGCTGGTTGCTTTTGGGGAGCATTTCGGCACACTTGCCGTCCAACAGAGCATGAAAACAAGAAGTTCGATTATGAATGCTTCGCGCAGGGCTTGCGCAGTGATTCTGGCCGGCCTCCTGCCGTGCCTCGCTGGCGGCTTCGCTCGCGCCGCCCTGCCCGGCCAGACCCAGGCGCTGGTGGACGGCAACACCGCCTTCGCCTGCGACCTCTACGCCCAGCTCCGCAACAGCCCAGGCAACCTCTTCTTCTCCCCTTACAGCGTCTCCACCGCGCTGGCGATGACATACGCCGGCGCCCGCGGCAACACCGAAACGCAGATGGCGCAGGTCCTGCACTTCGGGAAAAGCCAACAAGGGCTCCATTCCGCCTTTGGCGCGCTGCAACGGCAACTTAACGAGGCTCAAAAGCAGAAAGGCATCGAGTTAAGCCTCGCCAACGCCCTGTGGGCGCAACAAGGCCATCCCTTCCTCCCGCCTTTTCTGAACATCGGCAAATACGAATACCAGGCCAGCCTCAATCTGGCTGACTTCAAGACCGGTGCGGAGGCCGCCCGGCACGAAATCAACGGCTGGGTTGTGCAGCAGACCAAAGATAAGATTCAGGACATCCTGCCGGCGGGAAGCCTGGATTCGTCCACCCGGCTGGTCCTGGCTAACGCGATCTATTTCAAGGGCGCTTGGGCCGAGCCTTTCCGCAAAGCCGAAACGTCCACGCAACCGTTCCATCTCACCGCCAATCGCCAAACTGACGTGCCGCTCATGCACCATTTTGACACGGTCAAATACATGGAGAACGACTCGTTCCAAGCCGTCGAGCTGCCCTATGCCGGCGCTGAGCTTTCCCTGGTGGTGTTGCTCCCCCGGAGAATCGAGGGTTGCGGCCAACTCGAAGGCCAGTTGAGTCCGGCGTTGCTCTCACGCTGCCTGGGGGAGATGAAACGCCAGCGGGTCGAGCTGTTTCTGCCCCGGTTCAAGATGGAGTCCAGCTTCAAGCTCAACGGCACGTTGGGCCAAATGGGCATGTCCGACGCCTTCGGGCCGCAGGCCGATTTCTCCGGCCTGGATGGGACACGGTTTCTCTTTATCTCCGATGTGTTCCACAAGGCCTGGGTAGAGGTGAACGAGGCGGGCACCGAAGCCGCCGCGGCGACAGTTGTGGGAGTGTCTAAACACGCCATGCCCAGGAAGCCCGCTCCGCCGCCCGTTTTCCGCGCGGATCATCCGTTCATCTTCTGCATCCGCGACACCCATTCCGGCAGCCTGCTGTTTCTGGGCCGATTAGCTGATCCCACGGGCCCCGCGTCCTAATGCCTTCAGTGCGAGGCTATATCTGTATCAGACCCCAGGCGAAGGCTATGATCAACCCAACCGAGACCCAGGCGAGCAGGAAGCCGGCCAGGTCCTCGCGATAGCGATAGAAAAAGCGGTGCCAGCGCTCGCGGGTCAGCCACCCAGGCAGGTCGTACAGGAGCAGGTCTTCCCCGCAGTCGGCGGCCCAGGGCTGGGGCTGGCCGGCGGGCAAACCGGCTTCGTTGCTGGTGCGGCGCAGGCTGTCGAAGAACGCGTTAATACGGGCCGGAGCTTCAGCCGGCGTGGCCATACTCACAACCAACAGCGCCACAAAGCCTGCCAGCATGGCCCAGCCGAACGGCGCCGCCTGCCACTTATAGACCAGATGCCACGCCCCCGAGAGGTGATGGTTCATTACATAATACACGACAAAGGCGACTATAATGGATGCCGTCGCCCCATGACGATTGGCGCGGCGCCATAAGATCCCGCCCATGAACATGATTCCCATAAACGCGGGGAGGGTCTCGTTGAACAGGAAGGTTTGCAGCACCTCCTTGATGATCAAAGCGAAGCCTACGCCGACCAAGGTCAACGCCAGGCCCGAGGTCCGACCGACCCACAGCAGTTCCTTATCCGAGGCGGAGGGGCGGAAGAAGCGAACGTAGAAGTTGCGGGTGAACAAGGCGCCGATGTTGACCATAAAATTGGAGCAGGCGGACATGTTCGCGGCCAGGACACAGGCAACCAATAGGCCCGTCAAGCCCGGCCCGAGGAGATGGAGGCAGGCGTAGCCGAAGGCCTGTTCGGGATCAGACAAAGTTTCCCGGCGGCGGCAGAGCATGGCGGCCACGATCAGCCCCGTAAAGGCCCAGCCGATGGTGCAGAAGCGTTTCACAAAGGAGCCGTAGGTCTGGCCCACCCGGCCGGCCCGCTCGGTGCGGCCCGTGGCGCACATGGAGAGGATGTGCGGCTGGGCCGTGATGCCCACCAGCCCGTTGAGGGTGAGCATGGCAATCATGGTGAGATTGATCTGGCTGAACTGGTTATAAAGCTGGAAGAATTCGGGGCGCAAGCACTGACGCATCCCGGAGATCCCGCCGACTTCCTTCAAGCCCCAGGGGATGAGCATGAAGGAGAGCACGATAATGAGGAAGCCCTGGATGAAATTGGTGTAGGCCGCCGCCCGCAAGCCGCCAAAGAAGCTATAAACGAGGAAGGCCCCCGCCATGCTAAGGACAACCTCGTTCGGTGTCATGGCGTTATTGGTCGCGACGGCAATCACCTTGCCGGCGCCCTTGAGCATGGTCCCCTGGTTGAAGACAAAATACAGGATGGCAAATACCGAATAGAGGAAAGCCAGAAACTGGCCGTAGCGGTCTTGAACGATCTCCCCGACCGTCGTGCGATTGGTGCGACGATACCAGGGGGCCATCAGCCAGTAGAACGGGGTGGCCATCATGTTCTTCCACTGATACCAAATGGTGGCAAAGCCATGTTGATAGGAAGCTCCGGCTTGTCCCACCGGCCCCTCGGCATGTGTGCCCGTGCCAAAGGCCTGGCCGATCATGATCCACCACGGTAATTGTCGTCCGCCGAGGAAGTACCCGCCGCTGGTGCGCGTCTTGCGAGAGATCCAAAGCCCGAACAGCGTGATGCCCACGCAATAAACAATCACTACGGTGGTATCAAGCCAAGTGAAGGTTGGGGCTGGACGGGGCATGAGCCGCTCTTTCCGGAGGGGTGGTTATAATTGATCGGGCCTGGGGCGCCGTCTGCGAATACCAGGGGGCTGTTTTTGCGGGCTTCTGATCATGACGGTGAGCATGTCCGGCCGTAGCCGCCGGGTCAACGCCAGAGAGCGTCGGGCAGCCGGAGAATCAATTACCAACGGGGTTTCCCTGCGTCATACCAGGATTTGGACAGGGATTGACGCAGGTTTCTCATGTTTGGTGACTGGTGGTTGGTGATTGGTGACTGGTGACTGGTTTGGCATCGTGTTTTGTCCAATAAATGGACGGTAGCCGTGTCAACAGCCACTTGAGAGGGGTGTCGCTCCCATAAGCATTAACCTACCGGACCGTGAGTTTTTTGAGTCGCTGCAATTGGCGCGGTCGCCTTGGATGATTTTCCTGCAGTGCCTTTGCGATGCTGCTCCCCCGCCGCAGCAAGTGTCGCA
>JBEKJO010000129.1:0-17590 GCA_050011195.1 Verrucomicrobiota bacterium
CATAAGTCATTGCAGTTGCAATATTATTAGCCCTCCTGCTTAACTCATTATTAACACTGCTACTTATTGAGGATGCGTGAGATACGAAGATTGAGCCTCGCTAAGTCCGACAGGCTGCTAGGGGGCATAGTGGGCTCTTCACCTTTGGTCCGTTACGCCATTCGCTGGACGGAGGTCCAGAATCCATCCTGATTGAAGCCCGGCCACTGGCTTCTGCTTTCCTAATGGACCGGAACGCGCGCAAAATATGGTGAACTTTTGCCAAAGCCGGGGAAGTCTGATATAAGCCCTCCCGGCAGATTCCGAACATCCGATTCGTTTCCAGAATGAGGACACGCAAATCATGGCGGGAGAAACTCGCGGACAGCAAAGACCTGCCGCGAGTGGTAAAGATTACGCCACAGATGAGCGCTCGGTGGGGCCGAGGCACAGTGGTCATCCCGGCCCCCCTGGAGGTGGACGCGATCATGAAACGCGTGCCACGCGGCAAGCTGGTGACGATCAACGAGATCCGTGCGGCCCTCGCCAGGAAACATCGGGCCACCATCGGCTGTCCCATCACCACCGGCATCTTCGCGTGGATCGCGGCCAACGCAGCGGCGGAAGCTGCGGCGACCGGACAGAAGGTTGTGACCCCCTATTGGCGGACCTTGAAATCCGGCGGCCAGCTCAACGAAAAGTATCCCGGTGGCGTTAGCGCCTTGAGCAAGCGCCTGTGCGCCGAGGGTCATAAGATCCTTAAGCGAGGAAAGAAGCTATTCGTTGCTGATTTCCAGAAAAAGCTCGTCACGCTCGACACTATAATTAGCTAATGAATACTCCTGTGACTTCTACCATCCAAAAACCCTTCAGCGCTACGGACCGTCAATTGGGCCGGCATCCCCTGGACACCATCTTCCTGCCTAAATCGGTTGCGGTAGTGGGCGCCACGGAAAAGGTCGGCAGCGTCGGCCGCACCGTGGTGAGGAACCTGATGAACACGCCGTTTGGCGGCCCGATCTACCCGGTCAATCCCACCCGGCCCAGTGTGCTGGGTATCAAGGCTTACCCTAAACTTGCCGGCCTGCCGGAGAAGCCCGACCTCGTCGTTGTCACGACCCCCGCCGCGATCATTCCGGGCATCATCGGCGAAGCGGCCGACCTTGCCATTCCCGGCGCGGTGGTGATCTCTGCCGGCTTCAAGGAAACCGGCCCCGCGGGGGCTGAACTCGAACGGCAGTTGCTGGCCCATGCCCGGCGCGGCAACATGCGCCTCATCGGCCCGAACTGTCTTGGCGTGATGAACCCCATCACCGGCGTCAACGCCACCTTTGCCGCTGGCATCGCTCGCCGGGGCAACGTCGCCTTCATTAGTCAGTCCGGCGCCCTGTGCACCGCCGTGCTCGACTGGTCGCTGCGGGAAATGGTCGGGTTCAGCGCCTTCGTCTCCATCGGCTCGATGCTCGACGTCGGCTGGGGCGACCTCATCAGCTATTTCGGCGACGATCCCAACACCAAGAGCATCGTCCTTTACATGGAGACCATCGGCGACGCGCGCGCGTTCCTCTCGGCGGCCCGCGAAGTGGCGTTGACCAAACCCATCATCGTCATCAAGCCAGGCCGGACCGAGGGCGCCGCCAAAGCCGCCGCCTCCCACACCGGCTCGCTCACCGGGTCCGACGACGTCCTCGAAGCCGCCTTCAAGCGCTGCGGCGTGCTGCGCGTGAACAGGATTTCCGACCTGTTCTACATGTCCGAAGTCCTCTCCAAGCAACCCCGGCCCCAAGGCAACCGCCTCACCATTATCACCAATGCCGGCGGCCCGGGCGTGCTGGCGACCGATGCCTTGCTGACCAGCGGCGGCGCCCTGAGCGAGGTGGCGAAAGAGACGATGGACGAGTTGAGCAAGTTCCTCCCGCCGGTCTGGAGCCACAACAACCCCATTGACGTCATCGGCGACGCCAGCGCGGACCTTTACGCCAAGACCCTCGAAGTGGCCGGCCGCGACCCGCACAGCGACGGGTTGCTGGTGATTCTCACCCCGCAAGCCATGACCGATGCTACGGCCACCGCCGAGAAACTCAAGGCCTTTGGCCATATTGAAGGCAAGCCCGTGCTGGCCAGTTGGATGGGCGGCGATGAAGTCGCCGCCGGCGAGGCGATCCTTAACCGCGCCGACATCCCGACCTTTGCCTACCCCGACACGGCCGCCATGGTCTTCACCTCCATGTGGCAGTACTCCGAGAACCTGCGCGCCCTTTACGAGACGCCGGTGCCCTCCGCCGACCCCGCCGACCTCGAGTCCGGTCGCGCCAAGGCCCACACCCTGATCGAATCAATCAAGAAGACTGGCCGCACCACTCTCACCGAGGCTGAGTCCAAGGACCTGCTCGGCTGCTACGGGATTCCCACGGTCATCACTAAGATCGCCAAGACCGAAGCCGCCGCCGCCAAGCTCGCGAAGGAAATCGGGTTCCCCTCCGTGCTCAAGCTCTATTCCGAGACCATCACCCACAAGACCGATGTCGGCGGCGTCCAGTTGAACCTCAAGGACGAAGCCGAAGTCCGCAAAGCCTTCAACGACATCAAGACCTCGGTGACCGAGAAGAAGGGCGCCGAACACTTCCAGGGCGTCACCGTCCAGAAGATGATCAAGCTGGGCGACGGCTACGAGATCATCCTCGGCAGCAGCATTGACCCGCAGTTTGGGCCGGTGCTCCTCTTCGGCATGGGCGGCCAGCTCGTCGAGGTGTTCAAGGACAAATCCCTCTCCCTGCCGCCCCTCAACACCACCCTGGCCCGCCGCATGATGGAGCGCACCAAAATCTACCACGCCCTCAAAGGCGTGCGTGGCCGCAAACCCGTGGACCTCGCTGCCCTCGAACAGCTCATGGTCGGCTTCAGCCAGCTCGTCGCCGAACAGCGCTGGATCAAGGAAATTGACATCAACCCGCTCTTTGCCTCCGGCGATGACCTCGTTGCCCTCGACGCCCGCGTCATCCTGCACGACCCCAAGACCACCGAGGACCAGTTGCCCAAGCTGGCCATCCGCCCGTACCCGACCCAATACATCGGCGCCTGGAAGATGAAGGACGGCAAGAAGGTGACCATTCGCCCCATCCGTCCCGAGGACGAGCCGGTCATGGTCAGCTTCCACGAGGGCCTCTCCGAGCGGAGCGTCTATCTCCGTTACTTCAGCCCGCTCAAACTCCAGCAACGTGTTGCCCACACCCGCCTCGTCCGCATCTGCTTCAACGACTACGACCGCGAGATCGCCCTCATCGCCGAGCACAAGGACGGCGACGGAAAATCTCAGATCATCGGCGTCGCCCGCCTCAGCAAGCTGCACAGCACCAACGCCGGCGAGTTCGCCGTCGTGGTGACCGACGCCTGGCAGCGCAAGGGCCTGGGCACCGAGTTGGCCAAGCGCCTCGTCCAGATCGCCAGGCACGAGAAGTTGGCCCGCCTGGTCGCCTACACCCTGCGAGAGAACAAGGACATGCAGCACATGTGCAAGAAAGTCGGCTTCCAGGTCCGCACCCCCGTCGGCGAATCCGAATGCATCATTGAGATGGAGCTGTAGAGCACGCTGGTAGGGCGCACACTCCGTGTGCGCCGCGGCACGCAGGGGACTGCGAGCCCTACCTGGTTGGCTGCAGGACCCGCCTGACCCGAGTAGGGCACACACTCCCCACTCAAACTATCACTGTTGGTTCGCGTCCTTGAACAGGAACCGCTTGTCATGGGCGACCTCGTATCGCTTGAGAAACCGCACATACTCCTCGCGGAAGGAGCGCTGGACATGGTGCTCGGGTTAATAAGAGAAAGCTTGGTGCCATGGCAGAGGTTTGCGAAAACCGCAGACTATTCCCCTTGCAGTGCGATGATCACCTCGTCGAGCTTGTTGGCCAGCCGCCACTGCGCAACGGAGACACGCTGCGCGGAACGGCTGGCTCCCGTCCGCTCCACGCTGTAGTTGGGTGAAAATCTCGCTTTCAATGGGCAGATCGGCTACAGCCATTTGCTACTCTCGACCGAGATGAGATAGAACGCGCAGCAGCCAAGGAATCCGGTTAGCGCGGCGAGACCTAGATTCAGGAACGCCTTTCGCCGAGCGCCGGAACGCAGTTGCTTCCAACTGACGCCTGAAAGCACGGCAACACAGAGGACGTACCCAAAAAGCAGAACCAGGACCAGAACCCAGTGGGCAGGTATGTAGAAGCTGAACATACGGATATAGATCCAGACACAGCAAAGCGCTGCTACGCCATATAATTGGATCGCAAGCATAATCGCCCTCAACCAAGCGCGGCGAGCCTCTGCGGAGATTTGCAACTTCCCCCACGGCCTCGATTCTGTGTTCATAATTCGTTCTTTCTCATGGTAAGTGACACCCAGCCTCGCGCTTTGTTAGACGTTTCCACCCAGCGCCCCGCTGGGTGGCGCCGGGAAACCATTGCCGGCTATCCGAAGGTGTTCCGTAGGTGTTCCGTAGGAGTCGCCCTCTTTTCGGCGGGTCCGCCTGCCCCGCTGGCCAGTAACCGCCCCACCGGGCCGGTGCCCACCAGCACCGCGCCGTCGCTCACCGGCCGAACCCTTTTAGAGACGCTCTGCCCGGAAGAGAGGTTACACGGCCCGGGCTGACGCGCAATACCATCTGTGGACTCGGGGGCCGGTTGCTTCGCGGCTGCGGCGGCTATGCAACCTGCGGAACGACGCCAAGCGCAGAATTGGCATTGACAAAATTGCGATTCCCGTTACAGATTACAGCACAACCGTTTAGCCCGGCCTGAGCAGCAGACATCTTGTTCATGGTGTGGACTAGAGACCCAATGAAAAGATAGTTATGCGTGATCGAAAGTTCAGAAACCTCCCGCTTGCGCTCGCGGCGGCGGTTGCAGGTCTCTTTGCGGCCCCGATGCTCACCCGCCCCTTGCAGGCGGCAACCGTCGGGGCCGACGCGGTGGTGCTGGTCAATTCCAGCAGCGCCGCCTACCTGGACTTTCAACATTATATCCAGCCCTATCTGGACAACTTTGGCGTCCCCTACACCGTGCTGGATATCGCCACCAATGGCGTCGGCACTAACCTCGCCAACTACGCGCTGATTGTGATCGGCCACAGCCAGTTGGACACCAACGGCGTCGCGCTCGGCAGCGCGGGGCAGAACGCCATCTCGTTGGCCGTGTCCAATGGGACCGGGCTGGTCAGTTTTGACGGCGCCTTGTCGGCGACAAACGGCACGGCGCTCTACCCTTTTGTGCAGACCATCTTCGGGTTCGGCTACGGCGCCGCCACATCGGCCTCCAATGTAACCCTGCCGGCGACGGAACCTCAGTCGCAGATGCACTACATCACCGCGCTTCATCCAGCCGGCGACTCCATCACCAACCGTGCCAGCATGACGCTGCCGGGCCTCACCGTCCCTTCGAACGTCACGGCCATAGCATTGAGCGGCGCTCAGCCGTTTCTAGCCGTCGCGCAGTACGGCCAAGGCCGCGCCGCGCAATGGACCAGTTATGATTGGATGTCCACCGCGGTCCTGGGGCCGGTGGATGGCCTGGACGATTTGGTCTGGCGCAGCCTGGTGTGGGCCGCCCGCAAGCCCTTTGTCATGCGCGGCCTGCCCAACCTCCTTACGCTGCGGATGGACGATGCCTCGGGCCCGTTCTGGTGGGTCCACATCGCCAATGAGATGGGTTTCAAGCCCTGGCTTGGTCTCTTCCTGAGCTACGTTTCCGAAACGAATACAGCCGACCTGTGCAACCTGGTCACCAACGGCAATGCGACGACCTCGATTCACTCCCTCGATTGTTGCGACACCTTCTTCTATTTCAACCACACCAACTCACCGCCCGCGCCCTGGCCGGACAACGTGATTTCCAATCATTTCTATACGGGCACCCAATGGCACACCAGCCACGGCATCCCCATTTCCAAAGTCGTGGTCGCCCATTATTCCGAAATCGGGTCCAATGCGTTCGCCGGCCTCCAGGCCTGGGGCGTCCAGTTCGTGGGGGTTTGCTTTCCGCCCGACTACTACTGGACTTACAGTCCCTTTCCCCCTTGGTTGATCGCCGGTCCTTACCGGCTCTACGAAACTCCGCGCGACGGCACCAGCAATGCGTATCCCTTGTTTTATGCGGACTTTCTTTCAGTGCCCGGGCACCCGGAATTTCACGACGAGTTCTTCTGCTGCGTCACCGAGATTAGAGATGAAGCTGGTTGCGGAGATTGGTGTCCGAACAATGACGATGTGCCGGGCAGCATTGCCCGCGGGACCAGCCAGGTCAAACGCGCCTTCGACAGCCTGATTATGGGCGCGCTTTATACCCATGAATGGGAGCTCATTCCCCTTCCGGGCCTATCCTCCAATCAAATCCTCATGCTCACCAATAACTGGTACGCGATCCTGCAAGGCATCACCAACAACCTGGCCGCTTACAACCCCATGTACGTCACTTTCGACTATGCCTGTCAATACGTCCGCGCCACCCGCACTTCGCACCTCACGGCCAGTGATTATGATCCGCTTTCCGGGCGGGTGACCGTCGCTCTTTCCGGCAGCACGGATTTAGCCATTCAAGTCATTGTCTTTGTCGGCCAGGATAATTCCATCAGCTCCATCTCTGCCACAGTGCCGGCTTTCTCCGGGGCCACCACCAACCTGGCCGCCATGCTCCTTCCGCCTCGCCTTGCGATGACCCTGACGCCGACCAACACCGTCGTGCTCTCATGGCCCAATCCCACCCCGGGCTTCGTGTTGCAGCAGAACACAACCGTGGGTGCGGCCAACTGGACCGCCGTGACTAATTCATCGGCGGTGGTGGGTGATACCTTGCAGGTCATCATCGCGAAGCCGGCCAAGGAACAGTTCTACCGGTTGGCCCAGCCGTAGCCCGGCATCCTGCCGCGCCGGGCGGACCGGGCAAGAAGGCTGCGAAAGCGGGTAAGAAGAAGGCCCGCAAGCAGGGTTGATTCCGCTCAGATAGCGACGGTTATCCAAGATCCGCCCGCGCAGCCGGGAGGATAGGGTGACAACGGCAGCTTTATTCAAAATCGTTTGGCAGGGCGAAGCCTTCGCGCTGGGCCAGGTCGCGCCAGCCGCCGGGGAAGATGGGGCGGAAGACGTCGGGGAAGTCGCTGGATCTGATGCGATCACTGCTCGCACTGTTGCCGCCTTCCGCTTCGATTTGCCACCATATTGGGGGCTGCTGGCCGTCGGGATGCCGGCGGACGGTGAATAGGATGGCCGTTGCGCCCAGGTCTCCGTGCCCGAAGCGCCAGGCGCCGGCGTAACCGAGGATCAACTCGGCGCGCTCCGGGCCCAGGGTTTCCAACAGGAGCGTCTTGCCTTCGGCCTCAATTCGCTCGGCCATGTTCGTATTGGCCGGAAGCCGATAGTCCGCCACAATATCCCCTGCCGGCTCAACCCGCTGCACGGCGGTCTTGACCCACTCGGCGTGTTCGGCTTCAACGCGCTTAAAGGCGGCTTCAATGGTGGCGCGCTCTGCCGGCGTGAGGCCCAGGATGCCGCAGGCGGTGGGGGTGAAGGCGCCCTTGTCATCAATCCCGCGAAGATACATGGCTTTGAGTGCGGCCTTGCTCACCAGAATGTAATCGGCGGAACTGTTCCAGCCGAAACCCAACCGTCGAAGGAGTTCGGCCGGAGCCACACGCCGCGAATGCTCGGATGCGTCCCCGAGGGCGTTGGTAGCGGCGGGACCACTGACAGGAGATGGCGGAGCCTGGGCGAGCTGCGTCTTCTTGGCTTCGACCTGCGCACGCAGGTCGGTTGCGGAGGCCGTCAGTTCGGCCATCTCGCCGGTGAGGCGACCGCATTCGGCGCGGCTCTGGGTGGCTGAAGTCCGGCTTTGGTCAGTCAGCAGATTCAACCGGGCGAACGCGATGGCGCCGGAGCCCAGAATCAGCAGTGCCAGCAGAATCTTTTTCATGGGTTGGCCCGCGCAGCGGTGTTGGTGATGCCCATTTGGGCCAGCCAAGGATCAAAGAACCGGCTGGTGATCGCCGCGGGGATGGACCCCAACCTCACCTCATGCCTGTTCTTGGACACCCCGCCTCCCCCGCCCGCATACCGGTATGTGCCATACTCTAGACCGTCCGAGGCGTCGGGGTTGACGCAGACGGTAAGCAGTTCGCCTTTGGACAGGTCGCCGAACGTTACGCCCCATGTGGAGGAGAAGGTGGACTTGCCCGCGACGGCATCACCGAGCAGGAGTTGCGCTCGCTCATCGCCTAGCGCATCGCTGACCTGCGCCAGCAGATTGGCCATCAGGGGCTGGGTTTCGGCGCCGAGCGGAGGCACCCAAACTGATTTGTAGGGGTTGCCCGCCCAGTGCGTGGCCAACGCAGCCGGCAGGTAGTTGGTTTCGCAGGCTTGGGTCGCGGCCAACTGGCTCAGGGCTTCCGATTGGACGCGCAAGGTGTCTTCGAGCCGCTGCTTTTCTTCCGGCGTCAGACCCAGCAACTCCGCGCCCCAATCCTGAATTTTGCCCGCGAGGTTAACGCTACGGAGCGGATTCAACTCCTTGACGGCGGACTTGGGGATGCGGACGAAGTCCAGGTCCTCAGGCCAGTGGTAATCGGCGGCGGTGAGCAAGGCGAAGAGCCGTGCTTTCAAGGTGTCCTCCTTGCGGGCGGGTTCATTGTCACGCGCCCGGGCTTCGGTCGCCCGGGACAATGCGCCGTCCAGCCGCGTGGATTCAGCGCGCAGCCGCGCGACCTCCAAGGCCAGTTTTTCCTGCTGCGTGCGGGTGGTCTCGACGGTCAGTTGCGCGGTGGCGGCCTCCTTCCGGGCCAATTGGGTTTGATGCCATTGCCAACTGACGGGCGCGGCGGCGAGGACGAGACACAAGGCGGTCGTCTGCAGTTTCGTCAAGCCCGCCCACCGGCTCAGCAGGGTCGCCACGCCGGCGAAGCTGGGCGTGACGGCCTGCATGGCGGTTTGGGAAATTGAGGCGGCGACCGTCGCCGGGGCTGCGGCAGCCGTCTGTTGCAGGGCGGCGGCGGTGGCGGCGGTCGTGGCGGTCTTGAAGCCGCGGCGCTGGAAGAAACTCGACAGGGAGTCGAGGGCGGCGCCGACGCGTTTGCGGGCGGCGTCTTCACTCACGCCCAGCGAGGCGCCCACGTCGCGCAGCGACTGGCTTTCGTAATAGCGCAGCAGCAGGACCGTGCGCTCCTTCTCGCGCAGGGACAGCAGCGCCTCGTCCAGCAGCGGAACGAGCGCGCGCAAGGCGGGTTGTTGGTCCGGGGTTTTCATGGTCGTGCCCAGTTCGGCGGCGGCTTGTTCACGGCGGCGGCGGCGCAGTTCGCCGCGCAGCCACGTTTTGCTTTCGAGCAAGGTTGTGCGGTGCAGCCAGGCCGGCAGCGAATCGTCCGGGGCAAACTGCCAGGCCTTGCGCGCCAGCGCGGCGAACACATTCTGTGCCACCTCCTCCGCCGCGCCGGGGTCTTCGAGTTTGCGCAACGCCGTGGCATAGACCAGGTCCAGGTGCCGGCGTACCACGGCGGCGAACGCCGGCTGGTCGCCCTGCCGCACGAATTTCCGCAGCAACTCGCAGTCCTGATGCCGCTCATTCATGTTCTCACCACCAAGGCTGCCGCCAATCGCGCAAACCGGAAAGGTTTTTTGCCGAAAGGTGGGGACCGCTCTCCGAGCGGTCCGCGCAGGGATGCGCTAAAGCCGGGCACGGCAGGCCTAAACCGCGTGGAAGTCGGCGAATATCCTCGGCGTCAGCCGCGCGTCTTCCCTGCCCGGAGAGCAACCCTGGCGGCGCCGGCCACCGTCCCGAGCACCAGTCCCAGCAGGAGGCCTACGGCAAGATTGAGCGGTTTGTTGGGACGCACCGGGCGGCGGCCAGGGACGGCCCGATCAATGATCTCGACCCGGAAGGAGCTGAGATTGTTATGGTCCTTATAGGTTTGGGCAATCTCATTGGCGATCCGCGCGGCTTCTTCAGGCCGCTCCCCATAGACCTTGATTGCGATGATGCTGGTGTTGCGCACGAGACGGAGGTCCATTCTGCTTTTAAGCAGGGCCATGATTTCGGCGCGCTTGAGAGGCTCGCCCCTGCCGTAACGCTTGCTCCACTCCCGGCCCAGATCGAGAGCGTCGATGACCGGGCCGAGAATCTTCTCAGATTGCATCACTTCAAATTCAGTCTGGACTAGGTAGGGATCGTAAGCCCCCGAGGCGCTGCGCGAGCCGGGCGTCTGCGGAGCCTCGGCGGTATTGGGCGTAATCTTAACACGGGCCGTGCTGAGATAAGACTCTGGCAGGATAGAGGTGATGAGATCGGCGGCGCCGAACACCAACAGGAACACCAACAGGAAGGGCGCCACAAAACCACCCGGCAAGGTCGATTTCCGAACCCGCAGGAGGAGGGCAAGGGCCAAGGCGCCCGCCGCTAAAGCCACGCAAAAACCCCTAAGCGTGCCAGTGTCCAAAAGGCAGGCCGTAGCGGCAACTCCAAGGAGGAAAACCACCAGTAACCCGGCGAGGACCCCGGTCACCCACGAGCGGGAGCTGCGGGGTTGGGCGGCAACGTCGGGCTGCGCTCGACTCTCCGCGCCCGGCACTCCGCTCTGGACCGGCGGGGCGGAAGCCAGGCCTGGCGGGTTGAAGATGTCTTCGTAGGCATACATCAGCGCGGCCAGCGAGACGGGGATCGTGACAAAGACGCCGACGCAAGCGGCCATGAGCCCGGCCAGGTTGACCAGCCCCAGCACGATGAGGAACCCCAGAAATTTCCACCAATGCTTGGAGATAGCCTTGCGGCTTAACCGCATCGCCGGCCAGAATTCGAGCCGCTTGTCTATGACCAGCGGCAGCGTGAAGAACCACGCCACGAAGAGATAGACCCCGGGCAGGATCAGGCAGACGACGCCGAGCATCGTCAGCACTTCGGTCACGAAGCCGGCCAGGAAGAGATGGAGCAGCGAGTTGCGGAAGCCGGCGAAGGCGGTTTCGGTGCGAACCCGCTCGCCCCGTATCTTCTTGAGCAGGAAGAAATAGAGCCCGCCCATGAGCGGGCCACTCAGCAGGACGCTCAGGACGGACGTGTTAAAGGTCAGGTGTCCGATAGACTTCGACACTTCGTCCATCGAACCCGCCGCCGACAACAGCGCCAGGATGAGCGCGGTAATGCCGACCAGCGGCCAGAAGTCGCTCCATACCAACTTCCAGCCGCGCCGCACGCAATGGCCGATGTCCAGCACGTAATCCCGGGCCAGCACCGCCCGCTCCAGCGCATCAGCGTCGGGCGCGGGGAGCGGCCCTTCGGCCTTCCCGTCCTCCGTAGCAGGACTGCGGAGGGTGGACGGACTGCTGCCATCGGACTTGGCAATCGTCTCGACCGCCGTTTTGACCTGGCTGGCCTGCTGGTAGCGCAACTCGGGTTCCTTCTCCAGGGCGTGCAGCACCACCTCGTCCAGCCGCACATCCACCTGCACCTTGCGGGACGGCGGGGCAAACTTTCCCAAAGGCAACTCACCCGTGAGCATCTCGTAGAAGACGACGCCGAGTGAATAAATGTCCGCGCGGTGGTCCACCGTCTGAGGCTTCTCGATCTGCTCCGGGGCCATGTAGTGGGGAGTGCCGACGACATCCCGTGCGCCGGTCAGCGGCGCCTGGTCGGCGGTCAGGCCAAGCATTTTGGCAATGCCGAAATCGGTGATCTTCACCCGGCCCTTTTTGTCGAGCAGGATGTTCTCGGGTTTGATGTCACGGTGGACGATGCCTTCGTTGTGCGCGAATTGGAGCGCCTCGCAGATTTGCGGGACGATCGCCAGCGCCTGCTCGGGCGCGAGCCGGCCGGCGCGCTCGATTTGCCGCAGGTTCCCGCCATCCACGAATTCCATGAGCAGGTAGTGCAAGGCGCCCGCCTGCCCAAAATCATGCACCGCGACGATGTTCGGGTGGTTCAGGCGCGCCAGGGCGCGGGCTTCGCGGTTAAACCGTTCGGCAAAGCCAGGGTCGCCGGCTGCCGCCGCCGGCAGGATCTTCAGCGCCACCAGCCGGTCCAGGGCGGGCTGGCGCGCCTTATAGACGGCGCCCATGCCGCCCTTGCCGATGAACTCAAGGACTTCGAGCTGGGGAAACAGCTTGGCGATGTCCGCGACCGGCGGCGGCACGAACCCCGCCCCCTTGAGGCCCTCGCCCCCCGGTTCGGTGCCCGTGTTGAGGCCCGACTTCATCAGGCACTCGGGACAGAGGCCCAGGGGCACATCCGGCGGCAGTGGTTTGCGGCAGCTTGGGCAAATGCGTTCTGTTTCCATAACTATGTTCTGTTCACCTGTTCCTTAAGAAACGGCGGCAGAAGGTTGCCTGAAATAAACTGGAGTGGTGGAGTGGTGGAGTGGTGGATTGCTGGATGAGCAGCCCAGCCATGCCCGGCAACATGCTCTTTCGTCAAGGCATCCATTCATCCACTTATCCACCAATCCCTGCCCGATCAGGGGGAGGACCGCCCGCCCAACACGGCAATCAGATGCCGCAATTCCTCTTCCACCTCGCCCGGCGCGGCGACGGTGTGCGCAATCTCATCGCGGAGCAGTTGGCGGTATCGCTGACGCAACCGGTGCACGGCTGATTTGACGGCGCCCTCGCTGACGCCCAGCTTTTTCGCCAACGTCTCGTAAGGCTGCGAGGTGCGGTCCCCGACCAAACACGGATTCAGCGCGGCGAACAGTTCCGCCTTGCCGTCCCGCTCGTATTCCGACTGCAGGCGATTGACCACCGTTTCGAGCAGCGTCATGGCCCAGCGCCGTTCGAAGTGCTGTTCCGGGGTCACGTTGTCGGCGGGTTCCCGGACATAACGGGTCTCCGCCGTGTCGAACTGGAGCGGGAGCAGAGGCGCGCCGCCCCCGCGCTTTTGCGCCCGCGCTTTGTCCCATTCGTTGGCGAGGAAGTGGTTCATGGCGGACAACAGGAAAGTGCGGAACCGGCCTTTCTCGCGGTCGGCGTTGCCCACCCAACGATGCTCCAGAAACCGCGCGAAAAACTCCTGCGTGAGGTCCTCCGCGTCGGGCGCAGAGAAGTTGCGCCGGCGCACGTAAGCGTAAAGGGGATACCAGTAGGTCTGGCATAACTTGGCCAGCGCGTCCCGGGCCCCGGTGGTATCGCTGCCCCCAGCGGTCAGCACGACCGACCAGTGTGTGGTGACGAAGACCGGCGAGCGGGGCAATCCGTCCCCTTGACCAGTGGTTCCCGGCGCTGCGGTTGGCTCTGAGGTGCTCACCAGGCCGGAGCCTAGCCGAACACCACCAGACCGCAAGTGTTCACATCTGTCGCCCGGCGATACCACACAACCATGCGGTAGAATTGTCCCCTGAACTGGAGCATTGTTTAATGATGTTCGGCACAGAAACACATTTGCGGGATGGCCGGAAGCCCGGCTGTTGGCGCGGGCGGATCGGCGCGCTGGCCCTGGCCTCCGTCGCGCTCGCGTTCGGCGCGCACGCGCAATCCACTCGCCCCGGTTGGGGTTCCACCCCTTATCACGACGCGTTGGGCACCGGCGTCACGTTCCGGGTCTGGGCTCCCAACGCGGCGAGCGTTTATGTGCCGGGCCAGTTCAATAACTGGTCCACGACGGCTACGCCGCTGGGAAAGGAACTGACCAACGGTGTCCCGGATGGCGTTTGGTCGGCAAATGTGGCCGGGGCCGCGGCGGGACAGCAATACAAGTATTATCTCAATTACAACGGCAATGGCTTTTGGAAACACGACCCGCGCGCGCGGTGGGTCGTCAATTGCACTTCGGCTGTGGGAGCCAACGACATCATTTACGATCCGACTGCTTTCAACTGGGCGGGAGACAGCCTGGCGGCGCCGGCGCTGGCGGGCCTGGTGATTTATGAACTGCACATCGGCGCATTTTACGATCCGAATTCAGGCAGTTCGTTGCCGGGTACGTTCATCGACGCCACGAACCGGCTGGACTATTTAACAAACCTGGGGGTCAATGCCGTCGAGATCATGCCCATCGCCGAGTTTCCCGGCTATTACAGTTGGGGCTACAACCCGGCGGATCCGTATGCGGCGGACAACTACGGCTATGGCGGACCGGATGGCTTCAAAACCCTGGTAAAGGCCTGTCACGCGCGCGGGCTCGCCGTGCTGCTTGACGTCGTCCACAACCACTATGGCCCGACCGATCTGGACTTGTGGGACTTCGACGGTTGGACCGGCGGCGGGAACGGGGGCGGCATTTATTTTTATCAGGATTCCCCCGAGTGTTGCACGCCCTACGGCTCACGCCCAAACTACAGCAACCAGCCGGTGCGTGACTACATCCAGCAGAACTTCCAGATGTGGCTCGACGAGTGTCACGTGGACGGGTTCCGCTGGGACACCCCGGGGCTGATGATGAATGCCGGCAGCACTTTCATCAACGACGCCGCGACCCTCATCACCAGCATCACCGGGATGATTCAAAGCAACTATCCGGGCAAAATTGACATCGCCGAAGACGTGACCGGCTACGGGTTCGACAGCACCTGGGACCTGAACTTCCACAGCTACATCACCCCGCAACTGGCGGCGACTAACGATTCCAACCGCGACCTGACCGCGGTGTCCTATGCGGTCACGAACAATACCCTGTTCAACTTCGCGGCGGGATTGAACCGAGTGGTCTATCTCGAATCGCATGACATCGTCGGCGACCTGAACAACGGCGTCCGGCTGCCCACGGCCATCGACGCCAATACGCCCAACAGCTACCGCGCCCGCAAGCTCTCGACGCTCGGCGCTGCGCTGACGTTCACCGCCCCGGGCGTGCCGATGATCTTTGAGGGACAGGAAATGCTGGAAAACCAGGCGTTCGACTCCAGCCTGCCGGTGGATTGGCCCAAAACGAACACCTACAGTTCCATCGTCCAACTTTACCACGACTTGATCCGCCTGCGCCGCAATCTCGACGGGGATGCGCCCGGGTTGCAGGGCGAGGCCTGCGCCATGCTGCAAGTCGATAACGCCAATAAGTTGCTCGCCTACCGCCGCTGGCAAAGCGGGACGACCAATCAGGCCGTGGTGGTCATTGCCAACTTCGCCGGCGTGGCCCGCACTAACTACTCCCTTTCGTTTCCGCAAGCCGGCAACTGGTATGCGCGCTTCAACAGCGACTCGACCCGGTACGGCGCTGACTACGGCAACATCGGCAGTTCCGTCGTGACGGCCCAGGGCGCCAATCCCACGGGCGCCCTCACCATCGGGCCGTATAGCGCGCTCATTCTGTCGCAGTTGCCCTACCCGCAACTGACGGTCAGCCGGGCGGGCGGTGTCACCACCGTTGCCTGGCCAACTGCGTTCAGCGGGTGGGTGCTCGAGGCGGCTCCTTCGCCGGCAACCAATCCGCCTGCCTGGGTCCAGTTGCCGGCGGCGCAGTATTCAACCAACTCAAGCGCCGTGTTCATCCATGTTACGGCTTCCGCCGGCGACGGCTTTTATCGGCTGCGCTCGCCCTGACGCCATATTCGTTTTGCCCTTCCGCCCCCGACTCCCGACCAGCGCGGCCTTGCTCACTTCCGATTGATCTTCCGCACAATCCTCACCCGCGCAGCGCACAAATGTCGGGCGTCGCGTCAATTTCTCGCCACGACGGTGGCGGCACTGGGGCTGGTGATGCTCCGAACGGCCTACGGCACCCACACAGCCCGATAGAAACGCTGCGAGAAATTGGTCGCTTCCAGATCGATGAACTGAATCGTGCCGCTCGGGTTGGCGATGTTGGTCAAGGCGACCCAATCTGCCAGATTGGTGGAGGCATCAAGCCGGTAGGTGAGATCAGGCGTGGCACTGAGCGAAAAGCGAACGCTTCCGTCCGGCAACAGAGTGGGCAGGGCAAGGTTTGGCCGCATTACCACCGTCAAAGAGGCGATCGAGCTGGTCATGCTGCCGCCCGCGTTGGTGATGACAACCGTGCAATTACCAGCATTGGTTTGGGTGACGCTGGTCAAAGTCAACGTAGCGGTGATCGCGCCGGAGATATTGCCGCCGTTGGCAAGCGGCCGCTGGTTTTGCAACCACTGGTAGCTTAAGGGCGCAGCGCCCGTCGCCGTCACGTTGAAGGCAACAGTGTCTCCGGCCCCCACGGTTTGGCTCAGGGGTTGTAGCGTAATGTTCAGTCCACTTGCGACCTTGCACTTTCCTCCGGATCCGGCTCCGTAAATGGCGGCCACTTCGTTGGAGGAAAGGGCGCGGTTGTACAGGGAAACCTCATCCAGTAACCCGTTAAGTTTGTGATCCCAGTAAGATTCGCCGGAGGTCCCAAAATAAAGCGGCAAGGCGCCGTAATCTTGGGCGAAAGTGACGTTCGTCTGGCGCTCAAGCTGACCATTCACATAAATCTGGGTGAAGTTAGACCCGCGAACCGCTGCCACGTGATACCACACTCCGGTTGCGACCAGCGTTGAAGAGTGAATCTCGGCAGCCTGAGCCGTCGCGGAGGAGACCAGGAATCTAAAAACGTCACCGCCGGCAACGCGGGTCTTGCTCAAATCAAAACCTTCAAAGTCGCTACTACGAGTGTTCTGCTTGAAGACGATGTACTGGTCGCCCGGGGGTGAACCGCCCGAACCCTGCGAGTCCAACGAAGTAAAGCGCACCCAGCATTCCACGGTGAGATTGGTCGGGTGGAAAACCGGCGAGTCGGGAATCGAGACATAGCCATTGGTGCCGTCGAAACTGAAAGCCTGACCGACCTCCCCCACGGCATTGGCCGTCGCGCCACCTTCCAGCGTGCCGTTGTTGGTGCCGGTAATGTCGTTCGCGTTCCCATCGCCGGGCCACCAGCCGACCAAGCCCGACACGGGCGGCACGCAGCTCCCCGGAACAGTCACCGCCAGGGTGGCGACGGCGCTAGTGGCCGATCCCGCCACGTTGGACACGACAACCGAATAGCCTCCCGCGTTGGGCGGCTGCGCGTTGGCGATGGACAACACCGGGCTGGCGGTGCCGAGGAACTGGCCGCCATCGGCCAGGTTCGCACCGTTGAAACTCCAACGGTAACCGAGCGGCGCCGTACCGGAGGCCGTCACGGCGAGACTCACATTCGCACCCACGATCACACTCTGACTGGCGGGCTGGGTGGTAATGAAGGGTGTTCCGTTCACGGTCAGGGTGGCGACCGCGCTGGTGACCGCGCCGGCAGCGTTGGTCACCACCACCGTATAATTACCGGCGTCGGCAAGCTGGAGGTTGGAAATCGTCAGGGTGTTGGCCGTGGCGCCGCTGATGCGCCCGCCGTTGGCAAGCGGCACCTGGTTTTGGAGCCACTGGTAGCTTAAGGGCTCCGTGCCGCTGGTTGTAACCGTGAACGTCGCAGTTGTGCCGGGGCTGTTAGTCAGGCTGGCTGGCGCGTTGATGACCACCGGCGGCACCGGTCGCCCCGCCGCCAGGGTCGCCACCGTGTCGGTGACGGAACCCGAGAATGCCGGCACGGCGCCGAAGCTGGAACTAATGGCATTGTCCGCGCCCACAAAGACATAAACGGAAGTGTCAAGGTCCGCTGTCCCGGACAGGGTAACGGTCACTTGCCCCGACGCCGGATCGTAGCCGCTGCTCAGGAGTTGAGAAGTGCGCGTGGCC
>JBEKJO010000130.1:0-17791 GCA_050011195.1 Verrucomicrobiota bacterium
CTGGTCGTCGTGGTGGAAGCCTGCACGGACCTGGCCAATCCCGCCTGGTCTCCGGTGGGCACGAACACCCTCACCGGCGGCTCGTCTTATTTCAGCGATCCCCAGTGGACGAATTATCCCGCACGTTTCTACCGCCTCTGGGGCCTGACGTTTGCGGGTGTTCCGGCGGTTCTCTGGAACCCGCAGGCGCAGACTGGCGATGGCAGCTTCGGCGTGCGGACGAACCGGTTCGGGTTCAACATCACCGGCACCAGCAACCTGGTCGTCGTGGTGGAAGCCTGCACGGACCTGGCCAATCCCGCCTGGTCTCCGGTGGGCACGAACACCCTCACCGGCGGCTCGTCTTATTTCAGCGATCCCCAGTGGACGAATTATCCCGCCCGGTGGGCACGAACACCCTCACCGGCGGCTCGTCTTATTTCAGCGATCCCCAGTGGACGAATTATCCCGCCCGGTTCTACCGCCTCCGCTCCCCGTGATGGCAGGGCGCGCTGTCCTCAGCGCGCCGGGGGAGGCGGCCAAAGCCCGCGTGTTTCGGACTTCCTCTTGACGGCGCTAACTGACCAGCCAGCTTAAGATCGCTTTCTGCACGTGGAGCCGGTTTTCGGCCTCATCGAAGATGGTCTGGGCGTTGGCCTCGAAGGTGGCTTCGTCAATTTCCTTGCCGCGATAGGCCGGCAGGCAATGCATCACGAGCGCGCCCGGCCGGGCAAGGCCGACCACGGCGGAGTTGATTTGGTATCCGCTCATAAGGCGGAGGCGCTCGGCAGACTCCTTTTCCCGGCCCATCGAGACCCAAACATCGGTGTAGAGCAAATCGGCGCCCGCGGCGGCCGCCGGGACCTCTTCGGTGAGCACGATCTTGCCCCCAGCCCGCTTGACGACGTCGGCTGCCGGCTGAAAGGCTTTGGGCGCAGCGATGCGCAATTCAAACCCGGCTTTGCCGGCGGCAAATGCCAGCGAGGTGGCTACGTTGCCGGCGCCGTCGCCGATGAAGGCGACGACTTTGCCCCGGATGGAGCCGCGCTTTTCCTGGAAGGTAAAGATGTCGGCGAGAATCTGGCAGGGGTGCTCGTGGTCCGTGAGGGCGTTGATGGTGGGAATGGCGGCATAGTGGGTGAATTCCTCCAGGTCGCTCTGGGCGAAGGTGCGGAACACGGCGCCGTGGACCATCCGGCCCAGCACACGCGCAGTGTCTTTGATGGGTTCGCCGCGGCCAAGCTGGATTTCGCTGACGGGGAGGAAGATGGCCTGGCCGCCCAGCTCGCGAATGCCGACCTCGAAGGACACGCGGGTGCGCGTGGAGGATTTGGAGAACAGCATGGCCCAGGTTTGACCGGCCAGCGGCAGTTGGGCATGACGCCCGCGTTCCTTTTTGAGGTTCACCGTGTCGGCCAGGATGGTTTCCATGTCCGCCTGCGCCAGTCTTTCAATGCTTAAGAGATGTTTCATATCTATGTCAGGCCGCCAGCCCGGTCAGAACCGATTCAATTAGTTTGAGCCCTTCCTCCGCCTCGTCCTGCCGCAGGTTGAGCGGCGGCAGGAAACGCATGATTTGCGCGCCAGCCGGAATGGCCAGGAGGCCGGCGCCATGCAGGAGATTCGCGAAACGGACCGCCTGCGTTTTGCTGCGGTCGCCGGGCAGGTTGGGAATGTCGGATGCCAGCTCGATGCCCAGCATCAGGCCCAGGCCGCGCACGGCCTGGATGACAGCGGGATATTTTTGCGCGAGCTGCTGCAGGCCGCTCTTGAGATAGCCGCCGACCTGGCGCGCGTTGTCGGCCAGCTTCTCGCGCTGGATCACCTCCAGTATCTTCAAGGCGACCGCGCAGGCGAGCGGGGAGCCGCCGTAAGTCGTGCCGTGGGAGCCGGCGCCGAGCAAATCAGCGTAAGGCGCCCTCACCCAGAACGCGCCGACGGGGAAGCCGCCGCCCAGCGACTTGGCCATCGAGATGCCATCCGGCAGGAACCTCTCGGCCCCCGGCACACCTTCGAGAATGCGCTGAAAGCTCTGGAAGCGGCCGGTGCGGAAATGACCGCATTGGACGCTGTCCATGAGCAGCAGCAGCTTCTTTTCATCGCACAACTGGCGCAAGCCGAGGAGGTAGTCGGGGGAGGCGGGCGTGACGCCGCCTTCGCCCTGGATGCCCTCGATCATGATGGCGACGGTGGCGGGCGAGAGCGCGGCGCGCAGGGCGGCCAGATCGTTGTAAGGCACTTGCCGGAAACCGGGCACCATCGGGTCAAATCCCTTCTTGACCTTCTCCTGACCGGTCGCGGCGATGCCGGCGAGCGTCCGGCCATGGAAGGAATTGAGGGTGGTGAGGACCTCAAAGCGGCCTTCGTCGTGGCCGAACTTGCGGGCCAGCTTGAACAAGCCCTCATTGGCCTCGACGCCGCTGTTGCAGAAGAAGCACTTGCCGGGGCCGATGAGGCTGACGAGCGCCTGCGCCAGCCGGCCTTGCGGCTCGTGGTAATAGAAATTCGAGGTATGGATGAGCTTGCGGGACTGCTCGACCAACGCCTCGGTGATGGCCGGGTGCGCGTGGCCGAGCGAACTGACGGCAATGCCGCCACCCAAATCCAGGTAACGCCGGCCCGTGAGGTCGTAGAGGTGGCTGCCCGAGCCGTGGCTAAGCACGATGTCGAAGCGGCCGTAGCTGGGCACGACGTTCTGCTGGAAGAGCGCCTGCACGGCTGCCGCGTCGTTGCGCACGAGGGGCGGCGGTGACGGAACGATTTCTTTCATGGTCTGGGCGTCAAACGAAACGGGGACATCATTAGCAGGAGTTTTGACAGAGGGAAGCGGAATGTTGTGGGGGGCGATTGGTGATTGGTGATTAGCTCACCACTTCGGTGCCCACGCCTTCGTCGGTGAAAATCTCCAGCAGCACGGCGTGGGGCACGCGGCCATCCACGAAGGAGACTTTCTCCACGCCTGCCTTGATAGCGGCCACGGCGCTATCGACTTTGGGAATCATCCCTTTGTCAATGACCCCGCGCTGCTTCAGGCCGTCCACCTCGCCGAGCTTGAGGCGGGAGACGACACTGTCCGGCTTGTTCGGGTTTTGGAGCAGCCCCGGCACGTCACTCATGAAGACCAGGCGCCTGGCGTGCAGCGCGATCGCCGCCTGCGCCGCGGCGACGTCGGCGTTGCAGTTGTAGATTCTGCCGTCCTCGCCGCGCGCGGTTGGGCTGATGACGGGCGTGATGCCTTTTTCGATACATTCGAGCAGCGGGGCGACGTTTACGCCTATGACCTCGCCCACGTAGCCAAGGTCCAGCGCCTGGCCGTCCGGCCCTTTTACCCGAGCCTTGCGGCACCGGAATACCTCGGGGCCGGCAAACCCTTTGGCGAGGCCGCCCAGGGAATTGATGGCGGCAACCACCTCGGGGTTGATTTCGCGCGACAGCACGTCGTCCGCGATCTTCACTGTGGCTTGGTCGGTGACGCGCTGGCCCTGGATGAAGTTGGCCTCGAGGCCGGCCTTCTCCATCGCGCGGGTGATGGCCTTGCCGCCGCCGTGGACAACCACCGGGTTAATCTCGACCGCTTCGAGAAAGACCAGGTCACGAGCGACGCTGTTGCGCCTCTCCGGGTCAGGCGAGTCCATGAAGCTGCCGCCGTATTTGATGACGAAAGTGGCGCCGCTGAACCGCTGGATGTAAGGCAACGCTTCCAGCAGGGTGGCGGCTTTGGCAATGATGTTTTGCATGTGAACTCATCCTCCCAGCGAGCCGGGATCACTCACATCGCCCTTGTTGAACTCCACGTAGGCTTCGGTCAAGTCCGCGGCATACATGAGCGCGCCGGCCCGCCCGAGGTTGAGATGAATATGCAGGTCAAATTCCTTGGGTGCGACGGCGGCACAGAGGGCTTGAAATGTGGCTTTGGTCGGCTGGCCGCGCTTGAGGCTCCAAAGAATCCGGCGGCTGCCCGGCGCGCTGTAGCCAATGTCCACCTTTCCCTCGAGGATGGTCGCCGGGCTGTAGCCCAGCGCCGCGATGATGCGGCCCCAATTGGGATCGCCGCCGTGCCAACTGGTTTTGACGAGTGCACTGTTCGCCACGGCCCGCGCGGCGGCATCGGCATCGGCGAAGGTCTTCGCGCCATTGACCCGCACAGTTACGAACCGCGACACCCCTTCGCCATCGCGCACGATCATCTTAGCCAGTTCGAGGCAGACGTGGCTCAGAGCGGCTTGGAATAGTCCAAAGTCCAAAGTCCAAAGTCCAAAGTCCCGGTTGGCGGCGAGGCCATTAGCCAGCACCAGCACCGTATCGTTGGTGCTCATATCGCCGTCCACCGTGATGCGGTTAAAACTGTTGGCGACGGCCTCGCGCAACGCGGCCTGCAGCACCTTTGCCTCAACCGCGGCATCAGTCGTGATGAAGCACAGCATCGTCGCATGGAGCGGCACGGCCCCGGGGCGCACGCCCGTGGCGCTCATGCCGGGCTGGATCATGCCGGCCCCTTTGCAGATGCCGCCGATGCGGACGACCTTGCCGCCGAGCTTGAACTCGACGGCGATTTGTTTCGACCGCGTGTCGCTAGTCATGATGGCTTCGGCGGCCTGCGCGGCGTGGCCCGCGGTGGACCCAAGCTGGACTGCGGCTTCGATGATGCCGGCGCGGACATTGTCCATCGGCAGCGTGACGCCGATACGGCCAGTGGACCCGACGAGGACCGAGCGCGGCGGGAAGGCGAGCGCCCGTTCCGTGAAGCGCGCCATCTCCAGCGCGTCCTGCAAACCTTGCTTGCCGGTGCAGGCATTGGCGTTGCCGGAGTTGATGACAACCGCCCGAGCGCGGCCTTTTTTCACCCGCTCGAGGCAGACTTTGACCGGCGCGGCGCAGGCCCGGTTGGTGGTGAACATACCGGCCACGGTGGCGGGAGCCTCGGAGACGATGAGCGCAAGGTCGCCCTTCTTCCCCTTGTCCGAGCCTTTGCCGGTGCCCAGGCGTTTGATGTCGCAAAAGACGCCGGAGGCCTTGAAACCCTGCGGCGCAACCACCGAACCGGAAATCTCGGAAATCTTAGCTTTCATTTCAGGGGTCATAGACCACACCTGATCCGAATAGCCAATGGGCCGTGGATTTACAAGCCTTTTGCAACCCTTTTACACTTCCTTGACATCCCCAGGCCGCCAATGGATAGCTATTCCACCCAGCGGGGCACGCTGGGCGGGACGGTTTTGAGTCGCGGGACTCGAATCGCCCGCGTATGGTGCCTTTGAAACTTCAACAACGGACAACGATATGAAACACATCTTTCTGGCAAACGCCATCAGCCTGGCCGTCGCGAGTGCAACTTTGAACAGCGGCGCCGCCGCCGCCGGCACGAACGCGGTTCCGAAAATCGAGCGGCTTGCCCTGTTCAAGAACGGGCTGGGTTACGCGACCGCGACTGCAACGCTGCCGGAAAAGACCACGAGCGTCCGGCTCGGCCAGTTGCCCGTGCCTTCTTACGGCACGTTTTGGGTCGGTTACCCGAAAGAGGTGAAAGTCCGGAGCCTCACCACGGCGATGGAGACAGTGGATGAACTGCTCCCAGTAACGGGGGTGGACCAATTGCTGCGGTTGAATCCGGGCCGCAAGGTGGTGCTGCACATTTCGGGCGGGACAGGCAGCGAGGCGGTTGTGATCGAAGGGGTGGTGCAACCGCTGCCAGCGACACCTACCGCCGCAGAGCCGCCCAGTCCGTACTTCATGGATTTCCGACGCACGCCGGAACGTCCTTACTACTACGGTTACCCGCCGCCGCCGCAAAACGGCGTTCTGCTGGTGAAAACCGAGAAGGGGGTGGTTGCGCTTACCCCGGGGGCGGTTCAGCGGGTGGAGTTCGCCGGCGCGGAGCCGCTCTGTGTGACGACGAACCAGCAGAAGCGCCCCGCCATCCAGATGGAATTGGAAAAACCGGCGGGCGGGCAAAAAGTCGCCGTGTCCTACCTGGCACGGGGCATCACTTGGGTGCCGAGCTATCGCATTGATTTGTCAGACGAAAAAAGCGCGGTGTTTTCGGCGCAGGCCCAAATCATTAACGAGATGACCGACATCGAGGCGGCGCACGTTGATTTGGTTACCGGTTTCCCGAACATCCAATTTGCGGAGTTGCCGAATCCGGTGGCGATGAGCCAGAGCCTGGCGGAGTTTCTGAAGTCGCTGGCGGCCGGGCGCGCCGAAGGGGGGGAACGTGGCTACATGATGCAACAGCAGGCGCTCGTCAACAACAGCAGAGACAGTGGCTATGACAATGCGCCACTGCCATCGTATTCGACCGCTGCCACCGGACAGACGGCGGAAGATTTGTTCCTGTATCCGTTGCCGAAGGTTTCGTTGAAGAAGGGCGAGACGGCAACCATCCCGCTGTTCACGACCGAGATGCCGTACCGCCACTTGTACACCTGGAAGATCGGCGACCAACTCGACGGGGACACTTCACGCCAGCGCGGCGACGGCAAGAGCGCGGAAGAGGTGTGGCACATCTGCCGGTTGGTTAATGCGGCGAAGATGCCGCTGACGACGGCGGTGGCCGAGTTCGTGAAGGACAGTCAGTTTGTCGGACAGGACACCTGCTTCTACACCGCAGCCGGCGCGGAGGCGTCCATCCGGATCAACCACGCGCTGAATGTGCAGGCGGAGCAGGCGGAGGTTGAGGTGGAACGAAAGCGCAATGCCGCAAATTTCAACGGCGCCAGCTACGACCTGGTGAAACTGACCGGGGAACTCAAGCTCCGCAATCGCCTCGACAAAGCCATTGATTTGGAGATTACCAAGGAGCTTTCCGGCGAAGTGCTCGAAAAATCCGAAGACGCCAAAGACGTGCAAACCGCCAAGGGCCTCAAACAGATGAACCCGAAGCACGTTCTCACCTGGATGACCCCGCTCAAAGCCGGCGAGGAGCTGAAGCTCACGTATTCCTATCAGCTTTACATCCGATCATAGGCGGAGAGTCACCGTTTCCACTGCTGATCCGCGAAGTTCATAAACACAGTCCAGTCATTCGTCGTCATCGAGTGGTTGCCCTCGCGCACATAATAGCCGAGGGGGCTGTCCACCAGTTGGCCGCGCGGAGGCATTTCTTGAACGGCCAATCCTTTCATGCCGAGGAACCGATAGACCGGGTCAGCGGCCCGGAGCACTTGAAACTGGCCGGCTGGGTTGGCCCATTGGTCTCCTTCGGCGGCGGAGAACAGCACCGGCCGCGGCGCGCAGAGGGCGACCAAGCAATGCTGGTCGAACGGCAGCCGCTCCGGCGCATCGTTGAACTGCTTGAACCGTGCGTTGAACCAGTGTGGAAAATGGTCGTTGATGGCCTTCACGGACTCGCCGGTCTTCCCGCGGCTTGGCGCGGAGCCGCCGCAGCCGGCCTGGTGCGGGAATGCGATCGCAATGCGCTCGTCGAACGCCGCCGCCAGCAGCGCTGTCTTGCCGTTGCGCGAGTGGCCCAGCGCCGCGATTCGGTGCGCGTCCACGCCGGGCTGCGTGACCAGATAATCCACGCAACGATGGAAGCCCCACGCCCACGCGGCGATCGTACCCCGGTTGGTCGGGTTGTTTCTAGCCGGGTCGCCGCCTGCCAGCCAGGCGTAAAGGCCTTCGCTGACCTCTTTGCGGTCGGGGTCCACGTCCCCGCTGTAAAACGCCGCCAGAGCATAGCCGCGCCGGACGATTTCGGCCAGGGGCCAGTCGGCGGCCTGCGAGCCGCGGGCGGCCTCGGTGGCGGCGTTGTTCGTGCATCCCTTGCAGGCATCGCCCAGCCAACTCCGCGCCAGCGGCACGCGCGGGTCATCTGTCAGCGCGTGGTTGCCGCAGAAGTCCATCGCGAGAAAGACTGGCGCGGGACCCGGACGCTCATTCGGCACCACCAGCATCAAATCAATCTGCGGCGCTTTCGCGGGGCCCGTTTCCAACCGGACCAGTTTGAGCGTCGCCTTTCCACCCAGGAAATCGTGGTATTCCCCGAGATTCGTGGCCGAGACATGCGCCGGCTTGGGGGGAATGGGGCCGTACATGTAGTGCTCAAACAGCGCCAGCAGTTCGGGCCGGCGTTCCTTGACCCACTGATCCCGGGAGGTGACGCGCCGGCCATCGAGCATCACCAGCGGGTCCGGCAGAGCGGCCTGGAATGGCAGCGCGGCAGGTTCAGGGAATGATGGCCGGGTTGAGGGTGCAGCACCCACTGCGGGAACGACCCCGCAGAACCCCGCTGCCAAGGCCAGCATGGAGCGGCGGCGCATCTTCATACCAACCCCGCAGTCTCCGGAAAGCCGCACCTGAGGTTCATGCTTTGCACAGCCTGCCCGCTGGCGCCTTTGACCAGATTGTCCTCGGCGCTCATCACGATCAACCGCCCGGTGCGCGGGTCCAGCCGCCAGGCAATTTCAATCACGTTGGTGCCGACGACATTCTTGGTGTCAGGCAGCGCTTTCCCCTCAAGCAGCCGCACGAATGGCTCGTTGGCATAGGCCGCCTGATAGCAGGCCGTCACTTGGTCGAGGGTTGCCCTGGCGGGCGTCAGATAGAGCGTAGTGAGGATGCCGCGATTCACGGGAATCAGGTGCGGGGTAAACTGAATCGTCACCTGCGTGCCGGCCGCGAATGACAGCTCTTGTTCGATCTCAGACAGGTGCCGGTGCTTCGGGATGCCGTAAGGCCGCACGCTCTCGTTGCACTCGACGAAGAGGTAGTCCAGTTCGGCCTTGCGGCCCGCCCCGCTGACGCCGCTCAACGAATCGGCGATGATGCCGGTTGGCTGCACCAGACCCGCTTTCAGCAGCGGCACCGTCGGCAGCAGGATGCTGGTCGGGTAACAGCCCGGGGCGGCGATCAGCGACGCCTTCTTAATCTGGGCGCGATAGACCTCCGGCAAACCATAAACCGCCTGGCCCAGCAACTCCGGGGCAGGATGGTCATGGGCGTAGAAGTCCTTATAGACCGCTGCGCTCCTGACGCGGAAATCCGCGCTCAGGTCAATGACCAGGCAGCCGAGCTGGAGCAGGGGGACCGCGAATTCGGCGGCAACACCGTGCGGCAACGCCAGAAACACGATCTGCGCCTCTTTGGCCAACACCTCGGCCTTGGGCTCGCTGAAACGGAGAGCCCGGGCGCGCGGATGATGGGCGAATTTCGGGAAGACCTGCGCCAGCGTCTGCCCGGCGTATTGGCGCGAGGTGACGGCGCTCAGCTCCGCCTGCGGATGTGACAGCAGCAGGCGAACGAGTTCTTCGCCCGAGTAACCCGAGGCGCCGACTATGGCTATCTGTTTGGTCTTCATCATAAAAAAGCCCCGCCAGATTCAACCAGCGGGGCCGGGAAATTGCCAGCGCGATTAACGCTTGCTGTACTGGAAGCGTTTGCGCGCGCCCGGCTGGCCGTACTTCTTGCGCTCTTTCCTGCGCGGGTCGCGAGTCAGCAAACCTTCGGCTTTCAATAAGGGCCGCAGGTTGGCATCCACCGTGAGCAACGCGCGGGCCAGCCCATGCCGCACCGCGCCCGCCTGGCCGTTTGGCCCGCCGCCGGAAACGGTGATTTGCGCGTCGAACTTCTCAGCCGAGCCGGTCACGGTCAACGGTTGGGTCGCCACAACGCGCAGGGATTCCATGGGGAAATAATGCTCGAACGGCCGGCCATTGACCACCATCTTGCCGGTGCCGGCGGTGAGGCGCACGCGCGCCACCGCGGACTTGCGGCGGCCCGTGCCGAGATTTTGCGGGGCTTTGACTTCGGGAATCTTTATGTCGGACATGCCTGAGGAAAGTTGATGGTGGATAGTCGAAAGTTGATGGTGGATAGTGGATGGTTGATAGCTTTACTTGGCGGGGGCCAGCGGCTGCGGCTGCTGGGCGGCGTGCGGATGCTGGTCGCCCTTATACACCTTTAGCTTGGTCATCAGCACCCGCCCCAGCCGGTTCTTCGGAACCATGCCCCGCACGGCGTGCGTGATGAGCTTCTCGGGCTGCCGGGCCCGGACCTGCTCGACCGACCGGTATTTCTCGCCGCCTTTCCAGCCCGAATAGCTCATGAACTTCTTCTGGGTCTCCTTCTTGCCCGTCACGACGACCTTCGCCGCGTTGATGACCACGACAAAATCCCCGGCATCAAGGTGCGGGGTATAGACGGGCTTGTTTTTGCCCCGCAAAATATTGGCCACCTGCGCCGCCAGCCGGCCCAGGACGGCCCCATTGGCGTCAATCACGTGCCACTTGCGTTGTTCCAAATTCACTTTCGGCAAATACGTCTTCATCTCAAATCCTGATCAAAAGAGGGGTGAAAATAGCAGACGGAGCGCCCAAGTCAACAGAGATTACCAGCGAGCGCACCGGCGAAGCATCCGCCCAGATTCGTGAACGCGTGGTGTTAGCACGCCGGCGACAGCACGAGCGGTTCCGGGACCGTCCGAAAATCGCCTGCAACGCCCGTATGGGCAGCCGGGAATTGAAAAGATATTGTGGGCTCGATGAAGCAACGCTGGAGCTGTTGAAATTCGCGATGGCTGACTTGATCTCCAAACTGTTCACATCAAAGTGCCCCGCATCCATTAAGTCAGCGCCCCAACAGGATTACTGCGCGACGGCCTACTGGCACATGGACTGGCCAGAGAACGGGCTGCCGCCGCTGGCCGCCGCGTCCGAGCGCATGAAGGACTTGCCTTGGGGGTTGGCGGCCAGGCGGGCCAGGGCCAAAGCCAAGACTTCGACCCCGCGCTGGATTTGGTCCGGGGACGAATACTCGTCGGGCCGATGGCTGAACCCGCCGCGGCAAGGAATGAAGATCATCGTGGCCGGACACACCTGCGCCATGAACAGGGTGTCGTGATAGGCCCGGCTGACCATTCTCTTGAATGGCAGCCCAAGTTCGCCACAGACGCCGGCTATCGTCTCGACGAGGCGCGGGTCGCATATAGCCGGCGGGTCGGCGTTGAGCCGCTCCAGTTTGAACTCCACTCCGCGCCGCCGGCAGGTTTCGGCGACTGAACTCTCGATGCGCTTCAGCGCCGCGTCGCGGGTCTCCAGGCAAGTGTCGCGCAGGTCAGTTTCCAGCCAGGCGCGGCAAGGCACGCTGTTGACCGCGCCCGGCTCGATGCGGAACACCCCCGTCGTGCCGACGGTGTCAGGGCTGCCGCTGGTGAGGGTGGCCTGCTCGACGGCCAGGGCGATTTCCGCGCCGGCCAGCAGCGCGTCGTGCCGATCCGGCATGAGCATCCCGCCGGCGTGGCCACCGACGCCGGTCAATTGCAACCGGAGCGTGCTCGGCGCGGCGATGCTCTCGACGATCCCGATGGGCAGGTTCTCCCGTTCGAGCAAGGGTCCCTGTTCGATGTGCAGCTCGACAAATGCAGAATAACATTGCGGCGCGAGCCGGACCTGGTGCAAGTCGTGTCCCCCCAACCCCGCCGCTCCGCGCAACTCGTTCAGCGATTTGCCTTCGCCGTCGCGCAAGGCCGCTGCCTGTTCCAAGGAAAGCGCGCCGGCCAGCAGGCGGCTCCCGAGACAGCCGATGCCAAAGCGCGTCGGCTCTTCGGCGGCAAAGACAATCAACTCGAGGGCCCGCGCGGGCTCGAAGCCGGCGCGTTGCAGCGCCCGGATTGCTTCCAGCGCGCCCAGCACGCCGACGACGCCATCGTAGCGGCCGGCATTGGGAATCGCGTCAATGTGCGACCCCGTCGCCACCGGCGGGAGCGCGCCGTTCTTGCCGGGCCAGCGGGCGAAAATATTGCCCGCCCCATCATCGCGCACCGTCAATCCGGCCTGGCGGAACAGACTTTTGACCTGGGCGCGGGCCTTGAGGTCGGCGGCGGAAAACAGGACGCGCGTCACGACCGGGGGCGGATTTTCGGAGATCAGGGCCAGCGCATCTATTTCCTGCTGCACCTGGGTGATGTTGATTTGAAGCGGAGGGTTCATCGGGTTACAGAAGCGGCTCGCGATTCACGTCTTTGTAATAGATGTAGCTGGCCGGGACCCGGCCCATCGCCACAAACCATTGGGGACAATAGGGCGCCATCCAGATCACATCACCGGCCTGGACGGGATGCCAGTCGGCGTCGAGGCGGTAAATGCCCTGGCCGCTGAGCATTACCAGGCCGTGTTCCATGACATGGGACTCGACGAACGGCAGCGTAGCGCCGGGTTGGTAGGTGAAGATGTTCACGGCCAGATCGAACTCGGGCTTGTCCGGCAACAACACTTGCAAGCGCGCGTCTTTATTTCCCAGAAAAGGCTGGCCGGGCGCATCTTTCGCATGGCCCACGATTAGCTCTGGTTTCTCGTAGCCGGCGAGCGGCTGGAATCGCTTTTGGAAGATGAGAAGCTGCGTTGCCGGGGCGGCGTCGCTGAAGCGGAAGTCGTGCTCGGCTGGAAGGTAAACGTAATCACCGGCCGCAAGGGCATGGCGGCTGCCGCCCAATTCGGCGCGGCAGGTTCCCGCGAGGATGTAAATAACGCATTCGATCAGGCCGGTGTTGCCGCGGCCCTCACTGGTCTGTCCCAGCGTGACGAGCAACTGGCGGAAGTTTGCGCCCAGGGCGTCGGAAATCTGCATGACGCAGGCCGTGTCACGCCAGCCGGGTTGCCAGCCGGGGACAAAACCAGCCGGCGTCCGCAAGGCGTATCGCGCCTTGACCACATCCCGCGTATATCCGAAAAGCTCGTTCATTTGACAGGTCTGATTAATCGTCCGGGCGGCTGCGCCACAACGTCGCCATCGTTAAATACCGTCCGGCCGCGCAATATGGTGCGGACGACGCGACCGCGCAACCGGCGGCCGAGGTAGGGAGTCTGGGCGTGACGATACAACAGGTCCTTTTCCTGGACAGCATAGGCGCGGCTCAGGTTCACCAGCGCGAAGTCGGCATCCGCCCCAACCGCGATCCGGCCTTTCGTCTCGGGCAGGTTAAACCGCTTGGCGACGTTGCCGGAGAGCAAACCGGAGATGAGCGATAGCGGCACCGCCCGCTTATGATGCGCTTCGGCGAGCAGAATCGAGAGGGCGTGCTGCGCGCCCGAGATGCCGCCCCAGACCTCAAAGAAGTTGGCGCTCTGCTTCAGGTCGGGCGGGCACGGGGAGTGATCGGAACCGACGGTGGTGAGTTCGCCGGCGAGCAACTGCTGCCAGAGTCGTTCCTGCTCCTTGGCGGAACGCAGCGGCGGCGCGCACTTGGCAATAGCGCCGAGCTTTTCGACATCGGCCGCTGTCAAACTCAGGTAATGCGGGCAGGTTTCGCACGAGACGTCAACGCCGCGTCGGCGCGCTTCGGCAATCAACTGGACGCCTTCGCCGCAACTGACGTGAACAACATGCAGGGCACAGCGGGTTTCTCCGGCCAGATCGAGCGCGCGACGGATGGCGTCCAGTTCCGCGGTGATGGGACGCGACGCCAAATAATCGCGGATGGCAGTCCGGCCCCGGGCGAGGCGTTCCTGCGTGAGCTGCCGGGTCAAGGCTTCGCTCTCGGCATGAACCGCGACCGGCAACCGAAGCTGCGCGGCGCGTTTCATCCCCTCGCGCAGCACCCGGTCATCCACGCAGGGGAAGTCGTCAATGCCGCTGTCGGCCATGAACGCCTTGAAACCGATGACCCCGCATTCGGCCAGTTCGGCGAGCCGGTCGAGGTTTTGGGGAACCAGGCCGCCCCAAAAGGCGAAGTCCACTACCGACTTTTTCTGCGCCGCCGCTAATTTGAGCTGGAAGCTGGGCGCGTCAATGGTCGGCGGATGGGCGTTGAGCGGCATGTCGAAGAACACCGTGCCGCCGCCCGCGGCGACCGCGCGCGTGCCGGTTTCAAACCCTTCCCAGCGTGCCCGGCCCGGCTCGTTGAAATGAACGTGAGCATCAATCACGCCCGGGAAAATGTGCAAGCCGGCGGCGTTTACCACCTCGCCGCCCGCACCGGACAAATCCGGCCCGAGCGCGCGGATTTGTCCGCCGGCGACGCCGAGGTCGGCTGCCACCGGACCCGCCGGCGTCACGACCGTTCCGCCGCGCACAATGAGGTCAAAGTCGCCCATACTCGTTTGCCAATAACCGCAGAAAATCGTTCAGGACGGCGAGCGCAACCCGCAAGTCCCGCCGGCTCGCCGACTCGTCGGGATGATGACTAATACCCTCTTTGCAGCGAATGAACAACATGGCCGCGGGGGTAATCCGGGCGAGGATGGCGGCGTCGTGGCCGGCCCCGCTGGGCAGGTGGACGATTTCGGGTTGATGCAGTTTGGCGGCGCGTTCAAGCAGGCCGGATAGTTTGGGGGAGCAGGCCACAGACGGAGTCTGCTGCACAAGCTGTGCCGAAACGTTCACCCGGCGCGCGGCGGCAATGTGCCGGGCCAGCTTCTGGAATCGCTCTCCCGCGGTGCGCCGGACGGAATCGGTTTGGTGCCGCACATCCAGGGTTAAGGTCACCATGCCGGGAATGACGTTGCTGGCGTTTGGCTCGGCTTGAATCTGGCCGGCGGTGGCGACCAAGCCGGCTTTGCGCGCAGCGTAATGTTCCACCGCCAGAATGAACTCCGCCGCGGCGCACAAGGCGTCCCGGCGCAAACGCATCGGGGTGGTCCCGGCATGAGCGGCCCGGCCAGTGAAGGTACATTGGAAGCGCGATTGTCCGGCGATGGCGGTGACGATGCCCACAGCAAGCTTCTTTTCCTCCAGCACCGGCCCCTGCTCGATGTGGGCCTCGACGTAGCCGAGCAACCGTCGCGCGTCGAACCGCGCCTGTTTCAAGCGCGCGGGTTGGCCGCCGAAGCGGCGAATGGCGTCAGCCATGGAAACGCCGCAGGCGTCCGTGCGGCGCAAATCGGTGTCGGCGAGCAACCCGGCGGCGGCGCGGCTGCCCAGACAGGCGCTTTGGTAGCGCACCCCTTCTTCTTCCGCAAAGCCGCACACCTCGAGGGCAAACGGCAGCCGAAGCTGATTTCGCCGCAGATGCTCGACGCAGGCGATGGCCAGAATGACGCCCAGCGGACCGTCAAACTTGCCGGCGTTGCGCACGGTGTCGAGATGCGAACCGAGCAGGAGAATCCGGCTGGGGCGGGTGGCGCCCGGGTAATGGCCGATCAGGTTGCCAATGGCATCCTCACGCACCTCCAGGCCCGCTTCGCACATCCAGGAAGCGACCAGACGATTGGCTCGGCGCATTGCGGGAGAGCCGAACGTGCGAGTCAGGCGCCCGGCCTCTTCGCTGATGCTCGCCAGCGCTTCGATGCGTTGCATGATAATCGCCGCCGGGTCTCTCATAGCATCAGCTTCCGCGATAAGTGCTGTAGGCCCACGGCGACACCAGCAGCGGCACGTGGCAGGAGGCGGTTACGTCCGCGATGCCGAATTGAACTGGCACCCGGTCAAGAAAGCGGACTTGCGGTTCGGGAGAAACCTTCCCGGCGAAGTAATCGCCCACACAAAAGACCAGTTCGTACCGTCCGGCGCGCATCTCCCCGGCGGCCAGCAGCGGTTGGTCAGTGCGGCCATCGGCATTGGTGCGGACGGTTTTCAACAGCTTGCGGACACCTCCGGCGAGGGACCAAAGCTCGATTTGCACGTCTCGCGCGGGGCAGCCCTGGGTGAGGTCCAAAACGTGGGTGCTCAGTTTCGCGGGCATAATCAGGAGGCAATTAAGTCGTGGAGTCGGAGCTTGGCAATCTTGAATATCTCGGCGAGCGCGGCTTCGATCTCCTGTTCGGGTGAATGCTTCAACCGCCGCTCGAAGCCGGCCAGTATGGCTTCTTTCTTGTTCTGGCGGGCGCAAATGACGAACGGGAAACCGAACCGCTCGCGATATTGGCGGTTGTGCTGGTCGAACAAGGCGGCTTCCTCCGGGCTGAGTTTGTCCAGGCCGCCGCTGGCTTGCTCGCGAGCCGACGCCGGGGTCAGTGTCCCGTCCCGGGCCGCCCTTCCGGCGAGGTCGGGATGCGCCCGGATCAAAGCCAGCTTCCTCGGTTCGTCCGACGCCAGCACCGTTTCACAAAGAGCGCGATGCAGGGCACCGGCGCTGGCGAAGGGCCGCTTCGCCCAGCTCAGTTCCGCGATCCAGGGGGAGCGTTCAAAGACCGGTCCGATCACCCGGAGAAAGTTCTCCCGGCTAAGCTCGTTCAACGCGGCCACGGTGTAGCGCTGCATATGGCTCTCGGCTGGCCTGCTGGCCGACGCCGGGGACTTTTCCATCGGCCCTAGGATGCACGTCCCGCCAGATGGGTTGCCGCCCGGGCCGTCGTCAGGTTGATCAGTGGTGTTCAATTGCCTGGTTTGAGTTAAGATAACCACATAACTGAATAAAGCGAATATGAAACTGACCCACCACCACTACGGCAAAGCCAAGGTCCGCGTCATGAAAGTGACCCGCACGGGCGCGCAGCACAGTCTCAAGGAACTCGAGGTCTCCGTCATGCTGCGGGGCGACTTCGACGCTTCCTACACCCGCGCGGATAACCGCCTGGTGGTCCCGACCGACACGATGAAAAACACCGTCTATGTCCTCGCCCGCGAAGAGTTGGGCGAGGAGACCGAGGACTTCGGCCTGACGCTGGGCGAGCATTTCCTGAAGACCTACCCGCAGGTGGGTCAGGCGGACATCGGCCTGGCGGAGCGTGTCTGGGAGCGGATGGCAGTTCGAGCGCAGCCGCATCCACATACCTTTTTCCAAAAGAGCGCGGCCAGGGCGTTTGCCCAAGTGGCCTGCGCCCGCGGCGGAAGCAGTGTCGAATCCGGCATCGAGGACCTGCTGATTCTCAAGACCACCGGCTCCGGCTTCGAGGGGTATGCGCAGGACAGATTCACGACCCTGCCGGCAACCAAAGACCGGATCATGGCCACGAAGCTAAAAGCAACCTGGGCTTACGAAAAGCCTCCCGCAAGGTATTCCACGACCAACGGCACGATCCTCGAGGCGATGCTTGGGGTTTTTGCGCTCAACTACAGCCCGTCCGTGCAGGGGACGTTGTTCCAGATGGGCGAGGCGGCTTTGGCGGCGGCCCCGGAAATCTCGAAAGTGTCTTTGGCGATGCCGAACCAGCATTGCCTGCTGGTCAATCTTGTTCCCTTCGGAGTGGACAACCCCAATGAAATCTTCGTTCCGACCGATGAGCCGCACGGGCAAATTGAAGGCACTGTGAGTCGGAGTTGCGCATAGCCCATACGGTGGAACCTGTATTCTCAGTCCCCCCCAGTTTCATTACGACGGCATCCTGGCGCGCGTGCGCTCCCCATTTCCTGCTGCATGGATACGGCTTAGATACCGCGCTCTGCAGAGCGGTCCGCAGGATGCGCTATACTGCCGGTTGATGGTTGTGTCTGCAAGCGGCGCAAGCACAGGCGCGTGATTGGATGTCCCCACTCGGTCATATTACCGCTACCACTGCCGCAGGCGATAAAAGCGTTGTTGCCCGAGGGCCGTCGGATCGGTCAGGACTTCCAGCGCGCCGTTGCCGGCGTTGGTGGACAGCGCGCTCCAGTTGGTTGTCGCCACCGAATTATTGAATTCCAGGGCGTAGTTCATCCGGTTCAAGGTTTGCGCCAGCATGCTGAACCGGCAGCCCTGCCGGGCCGGATCGAGCAACTGCGGCACCGGGATGCTGCCCGCCAGCAACGCCAGCGAATGATACTCCCCGGCGCCAATTCCCATCACGTCGCTCAAATCGGAGGGCAGGCTGCACTGGCCATTCCAGTTAGCGCCCCAAGCCGCCACCGTGCCATCGGCCAGGAGGGCCACGCTGTGGCCGCCGCCGCCCGCCACGGCCACCACATTGCTGAGTCCAACCGGCACGTCGCACTGGCCCTGCGAATCGTCTCCCCACGCCGC
>JBEKJO010000131.1:0-17203 GCA_050011195.1 Verrucomicrobiota bacterium
AGGAAGAGGCCAGAAATACGGAGAGCGACGCGCCCCCCATCCCCGCCAGCGCGCCGCTGACCAACACCGCGGCCCACCGGACGCGATTGACCCGGATGCCCGCCGCATCCAGCGCCTCGGGATGTTCGCCGGCAAAGCTCACCCAAAGCCCTCCCCGCGTGTACTTCAGCCAGAGCCAGCAAATCCCCACCATGATCCAGCTCAAATAGAGCGGCGCCGATTGAAACCGCTCCCCCAGGGGGATGGCAGGCGTCTGGCCGGTTACGTCATAGAGAATCTTGCACAGGAACGGCGTCAGGCCCAACGCCAGCATGTTGATGGCCGTGCCGGCTACGATCTGGTTGGCGCGCAACCAAATCACGAACAGCCCGTAAATGGCGGCTAAGAGAATGCCTGCGGCCATCCCGCTCGCGGATCCCAGCCAGGGTGAGTGGGCCACGTAGGTCCCGACCGCGGCGGCGAATGCGCCCATCAGCATCAGCCCCTCGAGGGCGATGTTGATGACCCCGGCGCGCTCGCTGAACATGCCGCCCAGCGCGGCAAAAACCAGCGGCGTCGAGACGCGCAGAGTTGATTCCAGCAATTGCCGTATCATTGTCCCCCTCCGCCTCCGCCGTCGCCTTCTCCGCTCATGCAACTCATGTAACCCATGTAACTCATTTAACCCATTTAACTTATTTGACTCATTTAACCCCTTTAACTCCTCACTTCTTCAACCCTCCGCTCGCGCCGGTTCATCCAACTCCAAAGCCCTTCGGCGGACACGGAGAGAATAATGAGCGCCTGCAGGACCAGTGACAATTCTTGCGTGACGTGCTCGGTCTCCAGGTCCAAAGCCGCAGCGCCTTTGTGGAGCGCGCCAAAGAGCAACGCCGCCACCACCACCCCCGCCGGCTGGTTCCGGCCCAGCAACGCCACCGCGATGCCGATAAATCCGTATTCCGGCGAAAACCCCACTCTGAACTTGCCCGCGTTCCCCAAGACTTCCCCTACCCCGACCAGCCCGGCCAGCCCGCCGGCCAGGCACATTGCCATGATCCGGATTCTGCCCGGGTCAATGCCGGCAGCGCGCGCGGCCGATTCGCTCTGCCCGACGGCGCGAATCTCGAACCCCAACACCGTTCGCCAAAGGAGCACCCAGACCAGAATGGCCGCCAGGACCGCCAGCGGCAGCGCCAGGCTCACGGGCGCGCCGCCGAAAATCCCAAACTTATGAATCAGATAGCCCGCGCCAATTGGCCGCGTCTCCGGGTTCTGCGAGTCCGGATTCTTGAGCACGTAGAGGGCCACATAGCTCGCCAGGCCGGCCGCCACGAAATTGAGCATGATGGTGTTGATGACCTCGTGACTGCCGCGCCGGGCGCGGAGCCAGCCCGGGATCGCCCCCCAAAGCGTTCCCGCCAGGACCGCCGCCAGCCCCGCCAGCACCGGAGCCAGCGGCGACCCCAGGCTGGGCCAGACCGCGCCCACTGCCGCCGCCGCCAACGCCCCGAGCGTGAGCTGCCCCTCAGCGCCGATGTTGAACAGCCCCGCATGAAACGCGACCGCCACCGACAGGCCGGTGAAAATAAGCGGCGTCGCGTAAAACAGCGTCATGCCGAAATCGTAGCTCGATCCAAACGCCCCCTTGCTCAGTATCATGAAAACATGCCCCGGGTTCTCCCCCGCAACCCACGTGACGCCCAATCCCACGGCAAGCCCCAGCGCCACCGCCAAAATGGGTTGAAGGAGCTTGCGCATAACGGGGCCAAGTTCTAGCCGATGCCGCCGGGTTGCGGAAGGTGAAAAACAGCGAAAAACGGTAACTGCCAGACCGCGGGTGGGCCTCCAGAACCCCACGCCCAATATCAGCGGTTGACTGCGGGTGATCGTTCTGACGCTCAGGGCCGCGTCTTCGGAGGCTCCCGCCTGTCCCGCTGGTTCCGGCGGGAACGTTCCTGAAGTATCTGCTCCAAATCGCCCTTGAAAGCCTGCGCACGACGCAGACGCTTGAGCAATTTCGCCCGCAGACTTTCGGGTTCACCCCGATGACGGCGTCTGTGCTTTCTGCGCCTCACGAAGTCATACACCAGCAAGCCAAGGAAGACGACCGCGATCCCCACAGCAATCCACAACAGCAGCGTCTCGCTGCTGAAGAGCATGGACCCGCTCACTACATCTTCGCGATCTCGCATATTCCAGCTACCAATCCCATAACTCAAATCGTGCCCCGCTGCAAGCCTGCCGCAGGATCACATCGGGTTCAAGCCCTACGGCGAAAGACGGTTGTCGCCAAAAAGGATTGCAGTTTATGGTTCATTATGTTACTAATCCAGTGCTTAATCACGAAACAACTGGTTGCAATCGCATGAAACTAATAGCCGCAAAACGAGTCCGCCAGTTGCCGGCTGGGTTTACCCTCATCGAACTGCTCGTCGTGATTGCGATCATTGCGATCCTGGCGGCGCTGCTCCTGCCGGCGCTCAGCCGGGCCAAGGTGAAGGCGCAACGGATCGGCTGCCTCAACAACGAAAAGCAAATGGGCATCGGCAGCCAGGTTTACGCGGACGAGGACGACAGCCACGCGCTGACGGGTACTTGCAATTTCGGTGATGACGATCTGAATTGGCTCTACCCGCAGTATGTCCCCAACCTGAAGGTCTTCATTTGCCCCGCGACCCACCACAGCATTTCGAATAATCCTCAGCCGGTAAGCGGTTACGTACAAACCCGGCGCAATGACACCGGCAAGACCTACGAGCAACGGTTGCATGACAATTCGACTTATATTCCCGACCTCGAAGAAATTGCGGAGGATGGCACGGCCTATAACGCGGGAACCAAAACCGGGCCCGGCACCAGCTACGAAGTCTCCGGCTTCATCAATGGCAATAATTCGACGGCGGCCTCTGCCACCTGGACGCCCAACGTCCGCAAAACTCAAAACGTGGCCGCAAACTACATTTACCAAAACATTCTGAACTATGCCGTGCTGGGCAAAACCCTTACCTTTAATCTGCGTGGGCAAAAAGCGTCTCCCTCCTCCATGTGGCTCATTTATGACGGCGACGACGCGGTCCAATATCCCCCTGGCGGCAAATGGTCCAACAATGACTATCCGGATTACATCGACAACCACGGCACCGACGGTGGAAATATTGTCTTCTGTGACGGCCACGCGGAATGGGTCCTGCAAGCGCGCTATCCGGCAACATTCGCGTTCGGGACGGAGGAAGAGGTCTATCAGGTGTACCCCTATCCCTGACACCTTTGCCCGTCGCTATTCAATCCGCAGCATTGTCGCAACCCGCCTCCAATTGCTGGCGGACCATGAATCATTCGTAGGCCCGCCAGTTCGGGTGTTCATGCACGCCGGTTGGCAATCCCCGCCATACCACGAGGGCAAGGGATTGCCCTTTCGGTCCTGCTGACTCCATGTGGTCGAACGCATGGCCCGCCACGCCCACCCGCAGTTCACCCCGCCCGCCCGCCAAGGCCGGAGCCGAAAGCGCCAGCAACGAAAGACAACCCGCCAGCGTCAGCGATAGTCTGACCATACGTTTTCCGAATTACTTCGCTCCTCCCAGTTCCATTTGGATTCCCAAATAGGCCATGAATTTCGTGTCACCCCGGATACTGCGTCCCGCCGAAAACAAAAGATTGAAATGCTCGTTTATTTTCCACGTGCCGCCAAGATTGAAGGCGAGGTTGGAATACCCTTCCGTGGGAGGAGGTGAATTCTCCATGATCTCCCCGCCCAATTCCAAACGCTCGTTGACCTCTCGATTGATCGACACGCCCTCGTACCAGTAGTTGCGTTCGTCATTCGCCGCTTGAACCACATATCCGACGTTCCCATAAGCCGTCCATTTGCCCCAGTGTTTCTCGGCCAGCACTGGCAGGGCATACGCAGGCCCGCCTTCGCCCAATCCACGACTGTGATCGCCCGTCGGCACCAGGAACTGTGGATAAATCCCCACCGTCGGCCGCCAGCCTTGCTCCTTCAAGAACGGCCACTTGACCCCCAACAACATATCGCCCGACCCAGCTTCCGTGCCGCCCCCATCCCTAGTCGCCACTTCCACAGGAATCTCCAGCTTCAGTTGGACATGCGGCAAGCCGTACATCGCCGGCATCCCGTAATTGATGTCGAACAGCGGCGCTTCCATGTCCGTCTCGCCGCGGGTACGCTCCAATATGAAGGGCACATTGATTTCCCAACCATGAGGTGGCGGTATTTCCGGATCGTCGGTGAGAAAAGGAGGGCCTGCCCAGGCCGCAGTCGCGGCGAGCAATACAAGGACTGGCGCTGCTCTTCCGACAGATGGGAGCATCGCTGGGTTACCGCCCACAAAAGGACCACATCTTGGATGTGAGCTTGTACACGAAACGCTAGATCAAAACAACCGTGGGCAGCGTATCAATTCGATTGGCTCTCATTTCCGTCCCTGTGCGGGATGTGGTTCGTCAGTCGGATACGGTGTTCGCGCCGCTCGCCGCGGCGGTTTCGGCCTGTTCGCCGATGGGCCCCAAGTGGCCGAACGCATGGCCCGCCACTCCCACCCGCAGTTCACCCCGCCCGCCCGCCAAGCCAGAAGCCGAAAGCACCAGCAACGAAATACAAACCGCAAGGGTCACAACTGTTTCGGTCATGCGTTTCCCGCTTCTTGTAGCAGGTCTGAACCTCAATGCACGCGGCAAAAAGGTTCGACCTTGTAATGGGTCAGTGCCGGGGACGGAATCCCATCGAACCCTTGACATCACCCCGCGTCAATCCGTAGGCTCGCGACCATGAAACGCAATCCTATTGTTGCCGCGATTCTTGTTATGAGCACAGCCGCATCCCTTACTCCCCGCGTTTGCGCCGCCAGCTTTGGCGACGACACAGCATTTCTGAAGAGCCACACGGAACTCATCGTGTTGAGCGATGAGAAGGGCCTCGCCAAAGTGGCCGTCGCGCCCGCCTGGCAGGGCCGCGTCATGACGAGCACCGCCGGCGCGGAGGCCGGCCCTGGTTTCGGCTGGATCAACCGCGAGCTGATTGCCTCCGGCAAGCTGCTGCCGCACATGAACGCTTTCGGCGGCGAGGACCGCTTTTGGATCGGGCCCGAGGGCGGGCAGTTCTCGGTCTTCTTCGCCAAAGGCGTGAAGTTTGAGTTCGCGAACTGGTTCACGCCCGCCGCCTACGACACCCTGCCGTTCAAGGTCGTGAGCCAAGCCAGGGACCGGGCCGTGTTTGCCTCCGAATTTGCCCTCACGAATTACTCCGGCACGAAGTTCCGGGTGGCGGTAAAGCGCGAAGTGCGCATGCTCAGCGTGCCGGCGGCCTGGCAGAAGCTGGGCGTGAAGCCCTCCGCGGACGTCAACCTCGTCGCCTACGAGTCGGACAACAAGATCACCAACGCCGGCAAGCAGGCGTGGAAGAAGGACACCGGCCTGCTCTCAGTCTGGATTCTCGGCATGTTTACGCCGTCGCCTGGGGCGACCATCGTAGTGCCCATTAAGGCCGGCCCTGAGTCCCAGCTTGGTGTGAAGGTGACCTCCGACTATTTCGGCCAGGTGCCGCCGGATCGCCTGGTGGTGAAGGATGATGTGATCTACTTCTGCGCGGACGGCAAGTACCGCAGCAAGATCGGCGTCAATCCCAAGCGCAGCAAAGGAGTGTCCGGCAGTTATGACGCTGACAATAATGTGCTGACGATTGTGCAATACAACGTGCCCGCCGGCGTGACCGATTACGTCAACTCGCTCTGGAAGCTCCAGGACAACCCCTACGGCGGCGACGCGGCCAACTGCTACAACGACGGCCCGCCCGCCCCCGGCGAAAAACCTATGGGCCCCTTCTTCGAACTGGAATCCTCCTCCCCAGCCGCCGCGCTGGCGCCGGGCAAGAGTCTCTCGCACATCCATCGCACGATCCACTTGAGCGGGCCGGAATCCGCCCTGGACGGTGTCGCCCGCGCCACGCTGGGTGTCTCGCTGGCCGACATCAAGGGCGCACTCAAGAACCGGTGAGATGCCGGGCCGCTGGTAGGGCGCGTCACTCCGTGCGCGCCGCGGTTCTACGTCCCACACACCAGCCAATCACGCCGACTAAATGAATACCACCAAGCAAACCCCGTTGGTCACTACGGACAAGCCCGTAGGAAAGCCCGCCAAGCAAGGCATGTTCGTCCTGCCGGACGGCAGGAAGGTCCTGTTCACGTTCTGCCTCGTCAGCTCGCTCTTTCTCCTCTGGGGCTTCTGCAACGGCATGATTGACGTGATGGACAGGCACTTTCAGACGGAACTGCGCCTGAGCCTCTCTCAATCGGCCTGGGTCCAATTCGCCCACTGGATGGGCTACTTCCTCATGTCGCTGCCGGCGGGCTGGCTGGCGACGCGGCTGGGCTACAAAGGCGGCATCATCGCCGGGCTGCTGCTGGTCGCGGTGGGCGGCTTTTGGTTCATTCCGGCCACCCACATCGCGGCCTTTTGGGCCTTCCTGCTTGGCGTGTGCGTCGTGGCCTCCGGCCTGACATTCCTGGAAACGGTGGCCAATCCCTATACCACCGTGCTCGGCCCGCCCCGCTACGCCGCCACCCGCATCAACGCGGCCCAGTCCTGCAACGGCGTCGGCTGGATCCTCGGCCCCATTGCCGGCACCCTTTTCTTCTACGGCAAGGACACCTCGGGCCACAGCACCGGCTCGCTGACACTCTGGATCCCCTATGCGGGCGTGGCGGTTGCAGTGCTCATCCTGGCGGTGATGTTCTTCTTTGCTCCCGTGCCCGACGTCAAGGCCGAGGACGATTACAACATCGAGGGTAAGGACGACAGTGGCGGGGAGGCCGACACCTCGGCGGTACGCAACGTGAATCGCGGCCTCAGCTATTGCTTGCTTTTGGGCAATATCATCGCCCTGTTCAGCGTCTTCAACATGATCGCGTGGCTGGTGCTCAAAGAGCTCGGCGTCGGCCCGCACCTGGTAGCTTTCGCGTCCAAACTGCCCCACCCCGCCAGCATGGCCATCACCGGCGAGACCGCTATTCTCATGACGCTCATGGTCGTGGACTGCATGGCTTTGCTGCTCGCCGCCCTCTGGCTGATCGGCTTTACCAAGCGCCTCACCCACCACAGCATCTGGTCCCACGAACACTTCACCGGCGCCACGCTCGCGCAATTCCTGTATGTCGCGGCCCAATGCGGCATCTTCAGCTTCTTCATCAACTACATCACCTTCGAGCCCCCCTCCCTTCCTTCTTCTTGGATGACGAGTGGCATCGGCAAATGGATCGAAGTCAGAACTTCCTTTACCGGCTCTGACTTCAAGGATGTCTCCTCCTTGGCCGCCAAGCTGCGCGACAAGGCCTATCCTTTGTCGGCTTACCTCGCCTCCAACCTTTCCGACGCCACCCTGCAAACCCTCGCCTATTACAAGCAGGGCCTCGCCAGCGACGCCGCCGCCCGCACTGCGATTAGCCAGGACCTCACCAGCCTCATCCTCAAGACCAACATCTACAGTCCCGAGCGGTTCGCGGGCGTCACCTTGCAGGACACCACGAAACAACTGCTGGCACAAAAGGAGAAAGGCCGCGATGAAGCCCGCCTCAATCGGTTGCTCCTCGCCGACGCCTATCCCAACGAGCTGACCTTCCGCGACGGCATCATCTGCGTGACCAACAGCGTCGCTTCCACGTTGGCCTCAGTGGCCTTCGGCTGGTTCCTGCTCGGCCGGGTCAGCGGTGCCGCCCTGCTGCGGCGCGTTTCGGCGCACAAGACTGTCGGCCTCTACTCGACGCTGAACGTGCTGGTGTGCTTCCTGATCTTCCTCAAGCTGGGCTGGCTCTCGGTGTTCTGCGTCTTCCTGAGCTACTTCTTCATGTCCATCATGTTCCCCACCATCTTTGCCCTGGGCATCTTCGGGCTGGGAGCCCGGGCGAAAGGTGCCTCGGCCTACATCGTCATGGGCATCGTGGGCGGCGCCATGCTGCCCAAGGTGATGGGGGCCGTGGCCGACCACTACGACATGTCCCGCGGATTCATTGTGCCGATGGTCTGCTTTATTCTCATCGCCGTTTACGGCTACTGCTGGCCGAAGCTGAGCCGAGCCGAGTCGTTGCACGGAGTCGGCGCGTCCGGCGGCCACTGATCGAATCTGCATACTATGAAGAAACTCGTCACAGGTCTAATGGCGTTAGTTACATCCCTTTCGCTTTGCGCAGCGGAGCAAGAACTCACTTACCTTGACCTCGTCAAACGGCTGACGGACCTGGAGCGTCTGGCCACTCTGCCGGCGCCGGGCGAGCAATGCGCCCAATGCTCCAGCTACGACCGCGCCAGCCGCTACGACGCCGCCTCCGGCAAATACATCAATTGGGACGCCAACGCCGACGGCGACGGCATCATCCGCAAGGAGGGCGATAAGCTGGTCCTCGCCGAAATGGAAGGGCCGGGCTGCATCTGGCGCATCTGGTCCGCCGCGCCCAAGGACGGGCACGTGCGCATCTACCTGGACGGGGCGAGCGAGCCGGCGGTGGACCTGCCGTTTGCCGGTTACTTCAACGGCAAGAATGCGCCGTTCACCCGGTCTGCGCTTGTGCATACCGTCGGCACCGGCTGGAACAATTACACGCCCATCCCCTACCAGAAATCCTGCAAGGTCGTCGCCGACCCTGGCTGGGGTCTCTACTACCATTTCACCTATGGAACCTTTCCCAAAGGCACACACGTGCCGACCTTCAAGCGGGACCTGTCAAAGGCGGAGAGCTCCGCTCTCGACCAAGCAAACGATTTGCTCCTTCATTGCGGCGCATTCACCGGCCCGTTTAGCTTCCAAGGAATGGAGTCAATGTCGAGGGAAGCTTCTCACCAGAGTTTGGCAGCGGGCGACAAGATGGAGTTCACATATCCAGAACCTGCTGGGGACCTGATCCTGCCTGCGGCAATCACCAGCATTAACGTCCACTTCTCAGGTCTGCCTCCTTCACCAGCAGATCGCGAGGCGTTGCGCGCTATTACACTCGAAATGCGTTGGGATGGTGAAACCGAACCCAGCGTGTGGTCGCCTATAGGCGACTTCTTTGGAACCGCCCCAGGAATGAACACTTACCGCTCATATCCAGTCGGGGTTACAGACGATGGTTGGTTCTACTGCCACTGGTTTATGCCGTTTGCCACCAACGCCCAAATCCGCATCCGCAATGAGAGTCAGTTCGATGTAGGCATCAAGTTCCTTGCCGCCACGCGGCCGCTCTTCGCCGATGCAGGCGGGTATGCCCGTTTCCACGCCAAATGGCATCGGGACGCGTTTCTGCCCCGGGAGCCCGAGCGCTGGATTGATTGGCCCATGCTCAAGACCGAAGGCGCGGGCCGCTTTGTCGGCGTGATGCTCCACGTGTGGAACCCGCGCGGCGGCTGGTGGGGCGAGGGCGACGAGAAGTTCTTCGTCAACGGCGAGAAATTCCCCTCCACCTTCGGCACCGGCTCGGAGGACTATTTTGGCTACGCCTGGTGCAATCCCACGCTTTTCCAGCACGCTTATCACAACCAGACGCACAACGATGGGAACAACCGGGGCCACGTGTCGGTCAATCGCTGGCAAATCAGCGACAACGTGCCGTTCCAGACATCGTTTGAAGGCTGTATCGAGAAATATTACCCCAACCAGCGCCCGACGCTGTATGCCGTCATGGCTTACTGGTATCTGGCTCCCGGCGGCAATGACCCGTACCGCCCATTGCCGTTGACCGAGCGCGTCGGCTATTGGACGGAAGTCCAGACCTTCAAGGTCAAAGGTGCCATCGAGGGCGAGAAACTGAAAATCCTCGGCCAGACCGGCGGCCACACGCAGGAGCAGGATATGACCGGGTTTGCCGGCCAATGGAGCAACGACGCTCACCTCTGGTGGACCGAGGCCAAGCCCGGCGACAAGCTGGACCTGGCGTTGCCGGTGAAGCAGGCTGGAAAGTACCGGCTGGGCCTGCAACTGACCAAAGCGCCGGACTACGGCATCGTGCAACTCTATCTTGACGGCCAGAAGCTCGGCGACCCGATTGACCTCTACCACGAGTCTGTAATGCCCACCGGCCTGCTGGCCCTGGGCGCTCACGACCTGACGGTTGGCGAACACAAGCTTACGGTCGAGATCGTGGGCGCGAACGACAAAGCCATCAAGTCCTACATGTTTGGTCTGGACTACGTGAACCTTGACCCGCTGTAGTTCAAGCTGCTCAAGGCGCGTCAACAGTTCGGGGGATTCGAACCCCGAAATCACGCTGGCGCATCAACTGGAACACCGGTGGTACGGGTTGTTCGGTCAAGGTGCGATTAGCAAGTGTCGGGCATACGACCGCTCCCGCGTTGACTAGAGCCGGTCAAACGCGGTCTTACTGCCGCGCACGTGAAAGGGACTCAAGGGTCCCAGGGGGCGGGCGGAGCGGCGCGCCAACGCCGCCCGCCCCCTGGGTCGCTTGAACCTTCGTTTTGATTAACCTGAAAGCGTTGGCGCTTTATTGAAGGAGCCGAAAGAATTTTGCGGAGGCGGTCATGCTGGTATTAGTGTAGGAACTTCCTGTTGTGGAAATATTGCTGAAGGGTCCTAGTACGGTTGGCGCCCATTGCAATGTGCCGGCGCCCGTCCAGTTTATGACCAACCCCGAAGACGTATGGAATGCCTGCAACACCGATCGCACGGGGCTCAAGGCCAGACCGTGATAATTGCCGGAGGCGATGCTGACCACTCCGGCCAAACTGGAAGGCACATTGATCTGGCCATAAGTGTCATCGCCCCAGCCGACAACCTGGCCATTGGCCAAAAGCGCCAGCGTGTGATAATCACCTGCGGCAATGGCAACAACATTGGACAAGCCGGGAGGGATGGTGGTCTGACCGAACGAGTTATTCCCCCAAGCAACGACCGTCCCGTTGGCCAACAGAGCCGCGCTGTGCAAATAGCCCCCAGCAATGGCAACGACATTCGACAGATATGCGGGCGGCGATGCCTGTCCATAGGTGTTATATCCCCAACCAGCAACCATGCCGTTGGCACCCAGGGCAAGGCAGTGATCGCGTCCAGAGGCAATGGCTACGACATTCGAAAGGCCCGGAGGGATGGTGGTCTGGCCGAAGGAATTATCTCCCCATGCAACCACAGTGCCCGCCCCTGTCAAAGCCAAGCTGTGGGAATCGCCAGCGGCGATGGCGGCCACTCCGTTCGAAGCGGCGGCGGGAATGTTGCATTGTCCCGACCCGTTCCGTCCCCAAGCGACCAGAGAACCAGTTTCCGTGATGGCAAGATTATGGGCCGTGCCGGAGGCAATTGACACAAACGGGAGCGCGTTAGTGGGAACATTAGTCTGCCCGTCGCCATCGTAGCCCCAGGCCATCAGCGTTCCATCGTGATGCAGCACGAGAGTGTGGTAATCACCGCCGGCGGCGACGACAATGTCGGTCAGATTGGGGGGCACGTTGATCTGGCCGCCTGAATCGTCACCCCAAGCAGTGACCGTCGATCTCAATTCGAATACACTCACAAGGGCGGTGGAGGAAACACGGCCAAATGAATTTGTGACAGTGATGCTGTAGAATCCCGATTGTGATGGCCGAATATTGCTAATAATGAGCGTGGAATTTGAACCGGTGATAACCTGTCGGTTCAAGCTCCAGGAATAACCCAGATTGGGACTGCCAAGCACATTGACGGAAAGGGCGACCGTGGCGCCGATGTCCACGATCTCGTTGGTCAAAGCCTGGGTCAATGTTGGGATTTGGTAAACGGTGAGTTGCGCCGGGGCGCTGGGCGTAACCCCGGCGATGTTAGAAGCGAGTAATATATAAGGGCCGCTGTCAGTGAGGGCGAGATTTGTCAAAAGGAGCGAACTCTGAATAGCGCCAGGGATGTTCGTGCCGTTGTGCTGCCATTGGTACGAGATGGGCTGGGAACCGTTGGCGGCTCCGGAGAGCGTGCGGCTGGATCCACCGCTGACAGCGCCCCCGGCGGGCTGCGTGGTAAAATACGGCGCCAAGGGTGTGACCGTGAGCGCCGCCACCGTGCTGGTCGCCGAACCGAGTTCATTGGACACCACTACCTGATAATTGCCACCGTTGCCGGCTTGAATGCCGGCCAGGGAATACTGAGACGCGGTGGCGCCCGAAATGGGCGCATTGCTGAAGAACCATTGATATACCATAGGCTGGCTGCCGACAGCCGTGACGCTAAAAGTCACATTAGAGGACGCGGGCAGCACCTGGGAAACTGGGTTGCTCACGATAGTCGGGGCGGCGGGATCCACCCGCAACGAAATGACGGAGCTCGTGGCCGAACCCGCCGAGTTTGCCACCACCGCCCAGTAGATGCCTTCATTGACCGACTGCGCATTTTGGATCGTCAGCGCGCTGGCGGTAGCCCCGCTAATGAGCGAATTCTGAAAAAACCAGCGGTAAGTGAGCGGGGCAGTACCGGTGGCGGTGACCGAAAAGGCAAAGGGCCAGCCGGCCAAAACATTGGTGCTGGGAGACTGACTGCTGATGGCGGGCGGGGTGAGCACCGTTACCTGCGCCACGGTGCTGGTAATGGAACCGATTGGGTTGCTTACAACAACCTGATAACTCCCTTGTTGCGCGGGTTGCAGGCTGGGCAGTGAAAGGAAGTAGTTGGTGGCCCCTGAGACATTGGTTCCGAAAAGAGTCCATTGATAAGAGAGCGGAGCCAGTCCGATGGCTGTCACCGTCAAGTAAACGCCGCTGCCAGCGGTGACAGCCGTGTTGGCTGCCGGTTGCTGAGTGATGAAGGGCGACTGGATAACACTGAGCGGCACGCTCCCCAGGCTGCCATTTGCGCTGTTAAAATACCAAAAAGCCTGATTCTGTCCGTCCACAATGGAAACGGAACTGGAAACAGGCAGATTGTAGATGGCCAACCTCGTCGAGCTGTCAAACGCCTGGCTGGCACCGAACGCGACGCGACCGTTGCTGCTGCAGCAGTAGATTTCCGTGCCGAGGGTTCCGAGATCATTGAGGTTAGTGTCATAGGCATAACTGTTCCAAAAGAGACGGGTGCCATCCGGGGACAAGACCAGATTTCGCGTGCCATAGGGATGTTGATCGCTGCCTGCGATTTGCACCGGCGTGTCGTTGGTCATGACGAATTTGTGGACATAGGCATCGGATATATCATTGTCGCAGTGATAATAAAAGTTCCCAGTCGGGTCGGCTTCACCGTCGCCTTCTCGCTCGGGGTAAGGGAATGAGCCGATATTTGTCCCTCCGACAGTATCAACGACATTCACCGCGATCCATTGGTCTTCCCCCTCGGTGACCACTCTTCCCGCCCTGCCTGCGTTAATCTTGTAAATATCGGTGCCGAGGTTCAACGAGGGGAGGAGGGTTTGGGTCTTCAAATTCACGACGTAAGTCCAGGTTTCACCCCAACTGGCTATATACAGATTTCCCTCGCCGTAATTAATGCTGAGGTCCACTGGGTTGATGCCAATAGTCAGTGTTTTGTCAATGTTCCCGGTGATGCTGTTGATGAAAAGCAACAAGCCGTCCTGTCCCGAAAGCGGAGGCGGCTGCAAGGCGTAGATATAAGGCCGCTGGCGATCTGCGGTCATTTTGACAATGTTGAGCGGTGTGATGTTCAACGTAACTGGCACTTCCAGCTTTAACGCCCCCACGGTAAATTCGATGTTGTTGGTGTACTGTCCGGACAGAAGGGCGACGGTATTGTACGTGATAACGACGTTCGTCGGCGAAGTTCCGGCTGCCGGGTTGAGCGCCAGCCATTTCGACCCTGTCACCGCGGCCGTCCAGCCAACGGGAACCGCGCTGGTCAGGCTCAATGTCATGGCGGGAGGGTTGTAACCGGCGATGGCGCTGTAGGTGATCTGGGAAGGGTTGATGGACAAAGTGGAAGCAGTGAACGACCAAACGGTGCCCGTGTTGGTGGTGCTAAAACCCACCACATCCACACGCCAGTAATAATTGCTTCCCGGATTAAGCGCCTGGGAGAACGGCATTTCCAGCGCAGTCACGCGCCCCAAATATTGGGCGGAGGCCGCGGTTGCGGCTGCCACCTGGGCCTGATTGGTGCCATAATAGACATCATACGCCAGCGCAAACGGTGAGACGGTCCAGCTCAGATTCGTCAATGGCAGGCTGACGACCGAACCATTGGCTGGTGTTGGCACCAGACTGGGTCCACTCACGGGCGCGATGGTGCTCATGTCATAAATGACGAGGTTGGTGGCCGAGGCATTGTAACGGAACAGTTTCGTCTGGTCGCCGGACAAACTTTGAACCGTAGCCGAAAATGGCAGGTTTGTGAGAATCGTGCCATTCAGGGTATTGTAAACTTCCGTGGGTCCGAACGCGACGGAGCCATCAAGTGAAATTGCGTAAATATTGTCTGAAAATTGAGCCAGCAGGACGGTAACGTTGGTTGCCGCCACCATTTGCACCTTGTTAAAGACCCGCTGCTGGGCACCATCGAGTAGAATCGGTGTGTTCAGCGGGTCGCGGCTTTGCGACGGGCCGGTTGCGGTCGTTGTCAAGGAATTGGTTCCCACAGCGAGGCTTGCTATGGCCGAGTCGGCGTAGCCGGCACTCCATCCATATTGTTGCCAGATATAGAGAATATTGCCAGCGGTGTTCAATACCATGCCGCCAGCGCCGATAGACTCGTTGCCTCCGGTGTCCAAAACCAGCATGTTCGTCCCGGTGTCATAATCGAGAGAATAGATCTCCGGGCCCCAGGCCCCGTCCGTGAAATAAATAAGATTTGATTGTCCCGCAGCCACGTACAGGGGATTGGACAGGCTGTAGGTATTGGGCGTGGAGATCGCTTTGTCAGCGAAGACGCTAAAACTGGTCAAATCCACCTTCGAAATGGTCCGGCTCCCGGCATTAATAACGTAGAGGGCGTCGCCAGCGGGTGTCATGGACATGTCCGTGGGGTTCAGGTCGAGGGAGATTTCACTGATGATTGCTCCGTTGGTGGAATTGAGCGCCAGGAGTGTTCCCGCCACAGAACCATTGCCCTGATTCAGAGCATAAACGATGGCACGGGAATAATCAGGCAGCAACTTGACCAGGGTTCGACCGGGCAAAGGCATCGTGATTTGTCCGACCGCCGCCGCGGTCCAGAGCACGGCAAGCAACGCGGTCAAGCGTTTCGTGAGGTGAGTTTTTCGTCCGAGTGCGAACCATCCCGAGGATGAGGCAGCTCGCCAAAGAAAATATCGTGCGTTCATAAGAATAGATTTACAACGACTGCACTCCTTAAGTTAGAACGATTGCGCAAAGCCCGTGCACCTGCTTAATTGATTTCATAACAATATCTCATTTCTTCGTTGTTCCTTTGTGCTCAATTATTGCCAATGATGCTCATTCATGCAGATTTCTGAACGTCTTGCAAGCCTAAAAACATGGAAAAACTGTAGCTGTAAATAATGCCTCCACGCTGGGCAGATTTACGGGATGTTTTCTGAAGATTTCGCCGGACTTTTCGGGGAAGCCGTGAGGCGACAGCGGAACTCCAAAGGGCCGACCCAGGAGCAACTGGCGGAAAAGGCTGATTTGGCGTCAAAAATGATTTCCCTGGTTGAGCGAGCCGTCGTCACGCCCCGCAGGGCGGCGCATTTTTCCAAGTGACGACACGGGAGAGGGGTCCCCGCGCCGGGCTGCGGAGTGTCGTCAATGAGCGCGCGTAAATAGTCCTGGTGGTGACGGCATTGGCCCCAGTGTTGCGAGGGCAGCCGGGGCGCAATGCTGGGATCAATGCCGATCACGACCAGGCACTTGTGAGGGCGGAGCGTTCGCGTGTTGGCATTTGGCTTGGGTAAAGGCGCGCGAGGATTCGGTAACTTTTGCAAAGGTTTCGCAAGAACCCCACCAAACAGTGCCGGGTGTTTCGCTATTTTCGGTGGATGAGGCTATGCACTTCACGCCTGCGCCCCCGGCCGCCTCAGCGGACATCGAGCGTGATAGAGTCGTGGCAGGAGCGTGGTATGAGCGTGGTGCTATTGTGCGGGCGCTCCCCGCTGCAAAGGCATCGTTACGGCTGAGAGCAACACTTGCCAGGCGAAGGACACAATGCGGCAGAGCCGCAACCGGCGAGGATGGAGGAGGGAAGATAGAGGATGGCGAAAACACGCAGCTTCCAGCATTTTGCACTCGCCCAAGAAATCCTCGCAAAAATGAGCGAGGTGGATGGACAGCAGTACAACGCTTCCCTTCGCCCCGGGGGGCGTTCGTTGAAGAGGCCTGTCATGCGTGAAATTCGGGTCTATCCGTGGCGCTAAGTGCCGCGCCAAAGCTCACGGCAGTGGGATTTGCGGCGGTGGCAGGCCAAGCAGGAGTGGCGACGGACGCCGGCAGTTGCGGCAGCGCGTGGAAAGCGGGTTCCCCTTGTGCAAGGGGCATGTGGACGGGGTGTCCCCGGTGGGAGCAGGGAGCAACCAAAGAAGATGGAGGATGGAGGATGGAGAATGGAAGGACTCGCGTTCGGGTATGCTTTTGCGCGCGCACAAGGAATCTTGCTCAACGTGCACGATTCCCGGGTATTGCACTGCGGAGCGGCAGAGCCGCAACCAAAGAGGATGGAGGATAGAAGATGGGGAACGGCGCGGGCCAATTGAGAATTGAGAATTGAGGATTGGAAATTGGCCATTGGGGGCGGGCGGGGGGAGGGGCGCGGGTTTGGGGGGGACGAGGGCGCTGTGGTCCTGGGGAGCGCTTTGCCAGCCGTGCCGTTGCTGGCAGGAGCGGATGAAGACCTGTTCGTTCGGCCCCGGCGCCCGAAAGCGGGCCAGATAGAGCGCCGTGATGTCGTGGACCCCCTCCTTGGGCACCGGCAGCAGACCGAGATAAACTGGCCGCCGCATAGTGGACCAGCCCGCACTACAGGGCGCACTGCCAAAGAGCAAGAGGTCACACTTGACACGGCGATGGAGGACTAGTTCCAGGCGCAGACGAGGCGCAGAGGGAGATTTTTGATTGTTGATTGTTGATTGTTGATCTGATGGGCGCCGATGGACGTCGGCGGCTACGGGATTAAGATTAGCCTCCACGGTCTTTTGCCCGCGCATTGGGACCATGAACCCCCAGGCAGAAACGGACCCCTCTCCCCGGCCCTCTCCCCTTCGGAAGGGGAGAGGGGGAATACTCGGCAGTTCGCTGGCGAACCAAGGTTCATGGAAAGGATTAGGATTAGGATTAAGGCGGGGCGGATTGATGTCGGCGGCTA
>JBEKJO010000132.1:0-16642 GCA_050011195.1 Verrucomicrobiota bacterium
GTTGACGAGCGCGACGCCGTAAAGATGCCACGAGCCGTGCCGAAGGCCCAACAGGAACGCCGAAGCCGCCAGCAGCAGCGATTGCGTGATGAAGAGGGTCAAGGTGCCCTTCGCCTGCCGTGTGGTGACAATGCCGAAGGCGGTGAGCAGGAATAGACCGCCCATCAGCGTGTTCAGCGAGTCCAGCACGGAGAGGGTTGTTTGTGGGTCGTTCATGTTCATTCCTTCACAGCGCGAACAACCGCATGATCATCGCCGCCACCGACGTGATGAAGGCGCTGCCCAGGAATTCGCTGATGCGAAACAAACGCAACTTGGCCAGTGAGGATTCGATGATCACCAGCACCAGCACGAAGATGAAGACCTTGAAAAGCACGAGCGGAACCGCGAGCAGCACTTCGCCAAGTACCAACTTCTCCGCTAGACCCCACGGCGTAACCAGCACGTTGAGGAAAATGCACAGCAGCACGAACAGCTTCATCTGCCCGCCCCACTTCATTAGCGCGGCGCCTTTGCCCGAATACTCCAGCGCCTTGGACTCATCAATCATGGCCAGTTCAAAGTGGCCGGAAGGATTGTCCACCGGAATCCGTCCGGCCTCCGCGAGGATCAACATGAAAAACGCCGCCATCAGCAGCACGTGCGACGGCTCCAGGAAATTGGCCGGAGGCGACATCCACCGCTTCTGCACAATGTAGGGGATGGTGGAATCGGCCACGAACGCGACCGTGAAAAAGACAATGATAAACACCGGCTCGGCCAGGAAGCCGACCATGCGCGTCCGGCTCGCGCCCATTGGACCATACGGGTTAGCGGTGTCCACGGCGGCCAGCGCTTTGAAAAATCCGCCCAGCGCAAGCACGAAACCGCCACCGACCATGTCCGCCATGAACGCGAAAAAGAGCGGATACGCCGTGAGCACCGGGATGAGCAGCGTCACGAAAATGGGCGTCACGAAGGCAATGTAGGGCGTGGCCCGGAAAACCCAGGAGCTTTCTTCGGAGACAACTTCATCCTTTTGGAAAAGCTTCCACAAGTCGCGGTAGGGTTGGAAGACGCTGGGACCGCGTTTCGACTGCACAATCTCCTTCAAGCGATTCAGCACTCCTGCGACCAATGGCGACAAGGCCATCACGACCAGGACCTGAATGAGGTTGAAAAGGATGCGCTGGCTCATAAGGGGACCTCCTCGGCTCCAGCCTGCCAGCGGCATGTTGGGGCCGCCAAGCCGCGTCGCAGCGAGACTGCTTCAACCGCGTCGCCTGAACGACACGTTCGGCATGACCAAGTGGATAGTGAACCGCTGAACCGTCGGCGTTCGGAAATGATCCTTCCGCCTTGGCCTTGACGGCCCTTTGCATCGCCCGAACTCGTCGAGATATGATCAAGCATACTGATTCCTGCTCACGCACTTTTCTGCGTCAGTAGGAGTCATTAGCCCGCTGCTATTCGGGCGGTTTCCCCCGGCGGGGAAGGCAAACTCCATTGCCCCTTCAATTCATAACACGGTATCCAGTCTCTGCAAACAAGAAAATTCGTGCAGCGAAAAGCCTTGCCCTGCGGAACTTCTTTGAAGCGGTGTAAGAATGGGGCGCCGGCATTTGCAGGATCTGTTGGGTTGGTTGGCACTCGCGCTCCCAAAAGGATTCTGGCATCGTGCCGGTTCGGGAATCGCCTTATGCGCATACTGATAATCGAGGACGACGAGAAGACCGCCCGCGCGATTGCGTCAGGGCTGGAGACGGGAGGCTTCTCTGCCGCTTCGGCCCATACCGGGGAGGAGGGATTCTTCCTCCTGAACGCGGAGCCGTTCGACCTGGTGGTGCTGGACTGGATGCTGCCGGGACGGGATGGCATTGAAATCCTCAAGACTCTCCGCGCCCGCGGCTCCAAAACCCCCGTGCTCCTGCTGACCGCCCGCGATGCGGTTGAAGACCGCGTGCTGGGGCTGGAAAGCGGCGCGGATGATTACCTGGTCAAGCCGTTTGCCTTTGCCGAACTGCTCGCGCGCATTCGGTCGCTGCTGCGCAGAGCCTCGCCCGCCGAAGCGCTCAAGAAAACGGTGGCCGATTTGCTGGTGGATCTGGAGGCTCGACGGGTTTCCCGCGCAGGCAAGCCCATTGAACTGACGCCCCGCGAGTTTGACCTGCTGGCCTACCTGCTGCGCCAACCGGGCCAGGTGGTGACGCGCGAAATGCTGGCGCGCGATGTCTGGGGCGAACCCAACCGCATCACGCCGCTGGACAATGTAATTGATGTCCACATTGCGCATTTGCGCCGCAAGGTCGATGAGAGCCACGCCTCCAGACTGATTCACACCGTTCGGGGTGTGGGCTTTGTGCTCCGGGAGGAGGCCCACGGGTGAAGCAGTGGTGGCAGCGGCGCTCGTTGCGCGTGCGGTTGGCCGCCTGGTATGCGGTGGCGGGCACAGCCATCTGCGCCGCCCTTTTTACCCTGGCGCTGGTGGCGGGCGTCGGGAAGCCCACGAACCGCTCGCACCTTGGGCTGGCCTTGGCGCTGGGCGGACCCGCCACCCTGCTGCTGTTTTCCTTGGCGGGCTATTTTATCGCCGGACGCGCTTTGGCTCCGGTCAAGGAGATGGTGGAACGGACTCGCAGGCTTTCGGCCAAATCTCTGAATGAGCGGCTGCCGGTCGCCAACCCCCACGACGAGCTGGGCCAACTGGCCACGGGGTTCAACGAGACCCTCCAACAGCTTGAGAACTCGTTTGCTGAACTCAAGCGGTTCACCGCGGACGTGTCCCACGAACTGCGCACGCCCCTGACCGCCATCCGCGCCGTCGGAGAAGTTGCTTATCGTGAGCGCAACCCGGCGATTCTTTACGACGCTCTGGGCAGCATCCTCGAGGAGGTCCAGCGGATGAACCAGCTCATTGACCGGTTGCTGCTGCTGGCCCGGGCCGATGACGACAACCTGCCGGTGCGCCTGGAGGCGGGGTTGGTGCGTAGCGCCCTGGTCGAAGTCACTGACGCATTGGCGCTGGTAGCCGAAGACAAGCAGCAGCGGCTGGGGTTGGACTGCCCGGACCATCTTCTGGCGGTTTTCGATCCGGCGCTGCTGCGGCTGGCGTTGCTGAACCTCATCCAGAATGCTATTCGCTACAGTCCGCCGGCCAAGCCGATTTCGCTGCGGGCCTTTCAGAGGGAGAACGCGGTCGTCATCGAGGTCGCCGACCAGGGTCCCGGCATCGCTCCCGAGCACCACCAGAAGATCTTCGAGCGGTTTTATCGGGTGGACAAGGCCCGCTCGCGCGCCGAGGGTGGGGCGGGTTTGGGGCTGGCGATTGTGAAGTGGTCGGTCGAGCGAATGGGCGGGGCGGTCGAGCTTAAAAGTGAGGCCGGACACGGCAGCACCTTCCGCCTGCGGTTGCGCCAGGTGGGCGCCTGACCGGGAGCCCCGGCATCCCTGCCGGCAAGTTCCCTAAACCATCCCCTCACCGGAATCCTTAAGAATTCTTCAGTAACGCTCCTTCGGGCTGACTGGTTACTATCCCCATATTGGCTTCGGTGGTCACTCCGACTGTGGCTGAGCCACAGCCAAAGCAGTGAATGGGCACTCCAAAGCGGTTAGGGCGCTCGGTGGGCAGTATCGTTGGCAAACCACTATGTATTGGATTAGCAAGAGCATTCATCAAGTCCGTCGGCTGAACCGGCGGACCATCTTGTTCCTTGCCGCACTGGGACCCGGGATCATCACCATGATTGCCGACAACGACGCGGGGGGCATTTCCACCTACGCCCAGACCGGCGCCAAGACCGGCTTCAACTTGCTCTGGGCTATGGTCATCCTGGTCCCGATGGCGTATTATGTGCAGGAGATGACCGTGCGGTTGGGCGCAGTCACCAAGCGCGGGCACGCCGAGGCGATCTTCGATGGTTTCGGCAAATTCTGGGGCTGGTTCTCCATTTTTGACTTGGCCGTCATCAACTGGCTGACGCTGGTTACTGAATACATCGGCATGACCCAGGCGATGAGGCTCTTCAACATCCCGCCCTCGATTACCTTCTTCGGGGTGACTTTCCTCATGCTCGGCATCGTGATCAGCGGCCGGTATTGGACGTTTGAGAAGATTACGCTCTTCTTTTGCCTTTTCAATCTGGTCTATATCCCCGCCGCTATCTGGGCCATGCACACCGGCAACGTCCAGGAAGGCTGGACCGCCGTTGGGCGCGGCTTTTACCATCCCAGTTTTGCCTTCGGCATGTCGGGCGTCGCCTTGCTGACCTTGATCATGGCCAATATCGGCACGACCATCACCCCCTGGCAGATTTTCTTCCAGCAATCAGCGGTGGTGGACAAAGGCATGGACATCAAAGACATTAAGTATGGGCAGTTTGACACTTTCTTCGGCTCGTTCATGACCTGTGTGGTCGCGGCCTTCATCATCATTGCCACTGCTGGAGTGTTCTATTTCAACCCGGACCAGGGCCACGGCTATCGGGAAATTGATTCCGCCGCCAAGACGGCGGAGGCCATGCCCCTAGTCCTGCACGGTCCCTGGGGGCAATGGGCCAAGGTGTTGTTCGCCGTCGGGCTGTTCGACGCCGGGTTGCTGGGCGCACTCTGCATTTCGCTGGCCACAAGCTGGGCCTTGGGCGAGGTGTTCGGCTGGGCCCACTCCCTGAATAAGACCGTGCGCGAGGCGCCCTGGTTTTATGTCGCATACGTGCTGATGCTCATGTCGGCGGGCGTCGTCTCGCTGATCGCGTCCATCGATCTCCAGAACATCATCACCATCTTCGTCCAGGTGGTGGCGGTGACGCTCCTGCCGGCGGCGTTGATGTTCTTGATTCTGCTTCTCAACGACAAACCGCTCATGGGGGAGCACGTCAATACCCGCTGGCAGAACATCGCCAACTGGAGCATCACCGCTTTTGTCATCGTCATCTCCACTGCTTACGGGGTCTCGGTTCTGTTCCCCGAGTGGTTCGGCTCGGGCAGCTAGGAGGAACGTCCAATGAATAGCGCCAAAGATAACAACCCACCCGGCACCAAACCGGCGAGGCTCTCAGCGGCTTTTGAGGAATACAAGCTGTTGTACTTCTCCAGGCTGCTCAACCGCCGGATTCGCCTCGACCAGACCAACCAGAAGAACGGGCGCCTCACCGACCTGGTCTTTCGCCTTTCCGAACCTTATCCCGAGGCGGTCGGCATTTACATCGAGCATGGCAAAGGCTACCCCTCGGAACTTATCCCCTGGGAAAAGGTCGTGCGCATCGAGGATGAAGCCATCTTCATCGCCCCCAACGAAGGCGCTGCTCCTTATCCTCCGTTTGTCGATCAGAAGGGTTGGATTCTGCTCAACGAGCACTTGATGGGACAGACGATTCTGGACATGGACGGCCGGCGCACGGAAGTGGTCAACGACGTTCACCTGCTTTCCTCCAAAGGCCGGATGATTCTCGTTCACGTGGACATCTCCTTTAACGGCTTTCTCCGCAAATGGGGGCTGGAGCGCTTCATCTCCGGCAAGGACCAATTGATTTCGTGGCGCTACGTGCAGCCGCTATCGGTTGAGGATCACACCAAGGATATCGTGACGCTTTCGGTCGCCCGCGAGCAGGCCCTGGAACTGCCCGGCGAGGATTTGGCCGATGCCCTCGAAGTCCTCTCCGGCGATGAACAGCAAGCCATGTTCTCGGCTCTCGATCCAAACAAGGCCGCGGAAGTGCTGGTCGAGGCCGAGCCGCGCGCCAAGCGCCAGCTCATCGCCTTTCTGCGCGAGGAGAAGGCCCGCCTGGTGCTGGCCCGCTTGACCGTCCCCCAAGTCGCCGACCTCTTCTCCGACCTGCCCCACCAGAAGGTGACCGAGCTGATGAAATGCCTGACGCCCCCGCGCGCCGCCCGCGTGCAGGCCGTCCTGTCCAATGCCGACGTGCTGGCCTCCACCTTGATGGGCGACCGGTTCCTGGCCTTTCCCAAAGAGGCCAGGGCCAGCGAGGTTTTGCGGACGCTCCGGACTTCCCCACGTGACCATAGGAACATCTCCTACCTTTACGTCATCGCGGGCGAGGAGAAATTGCTGGTCGGGGTGGTGGACCTGCGCGACCTGGTTATCGCGCCCGAGGAAACCAGCCTCGGGGAACTGATGACCTCGCCCGTCGTTACCGCCGAGCAGGATTGCCTGCGGGGGGACTTAGTGGCGCTGCTCGCCAAATACCAGTTCCGCATGTTGCCTGTGGTGGACGCGCACGATCACCTGCTGGGCGTCGTGCGCTACAAGGATATGATGAAAAACGCCAAAATCGAACTCCCGAGCTAAGCCGCCGCCTGAATGTGGCCGTCCGCGCTCCGGCGCTCATTTAACTTATTTAACCCATTTAACTCATTTAACTCAACGCCCACGAGCTATGCCGCGCATCAAAACGACACCCATGGTCCGAATTGCCCTGTGGGCGCTGCGAATTTACCTGCTGATTCTCCTCTCGTTGATCGGCTTGAAGTTCGCGCGCGTCTTCTCCGGCCCGCAAAAGCAGGAAGGCTCGAACACCGGCGCCCAGCCAGTCCAAACCAACTCACTGCCCCCTGCCGTCAGGCAGTAAATAGGCATCGGAAGTCTTGCACGGAAGTCCGTAGGATACGCTGCGCTCAGCATGTGTGGCGGCTCTCCCCATGAGCCTCGATTCGCCAGAGAGCTGGTGAGTATTCCCCCTCCCCCCATCCGATGGGGAGAGGGCCGGGGTGAGGGGGCGCAGTGCGTAGCCTATGCGCCAGTCTGCCCTGGAAGCCCATTGTCCTGTTCACCGCAGCGGTGTGCTCCGCAGCGTCGCCTACGGCTGGCGCCAAATGGCGCGGCCGGCCAATGTTTTTAGCCTAAAACATTCTATTTGACACAATACAGGCGACAGGGTAAAGGGTGGACAATGGCAAAGACGAGCAGCGCGACCTGGGGAAGTTTTAGCCCGCAGGCTCCGCGTATTGACATCACTCAAAATGGGGCCGCGCTCAGGAGAACGTGGCCGCTCTGGTTTGCCTCCCTGAATAAATCTTCAGGCGGCCTTAAGTGGCACACCCGGTTCCAGTGTCATACATTCGGCGGAATCGTTCTCCGGGCTGTGCGGCGATTCCTGCCGCTCCCTTAGGGCGATCACTGGACCGAAAAGATGATGCAGAAATGAAAACGAAGCGGAGCCTTACAGGGCGGACTGGAGGATCGGTTACGCACCGCGCCTCCTCACCCCGGCCCTCTCCCCATCAGATGGGGAGAGGGAGAGCCGCCCCACGTTCTGAGTGTAGCGTAGGCTACGGACTCCTCTGTAAGGCGGTTGCCCTGTCCACCGCGGCAGTGTGCGCCGCCGCGACACTGGCCATGGCGGCGGACACCTCCACAAATTCCCTGGACGCGGCGGGGGTCAACACGCCCACGGAGACGCCGGAGCAAACCTGGAACTGGCACGCGCAGAATACGGACATTGTCCAGTATCATCCCGGGTTTCCGGCCAGTTATTCGGGGCCGAACAGCTTGCGTAACGCCGCTGAGGTCGCGGACACCGTGTCGCTGGATTTGTATGCCGGGGCGCGTTTGTGGCCCGGTGCCGAGGCGCACATTGACGGGCTGATGTGGCAGGGATTCGGCCTGAGCAAGACCCTCGGGGTGGAAGGATTTCCGAACGGCGAGGCCTTCCGCCTGGGCACCAAGGTTCCCAATGTGACTTTCGCGCGGCTGTTCATCCGCCAAACCATCGGACTCGGTGGCGAGCAGGAACCGGTCGAGGACGACCAGCTTCACCTGGCCGGCAAACAGGATGTGTCACGGATTACGCTGACCCTGGGGAAGATAAGCGCCAAGGACATTTTTGATAACAACGCCTACGCCAACGACCCGCGCACCCAGTTCATGAACTGGGGGCTGATGGCCAATGAAGCGTGGGATTATCCGGCCGATAGTATCGGCTACGAGACCGGGTTTGCGGCTGAACTGAATCAGCCTCACTGGACGGCCCGCTACGGCTTTTTCCAAATGCCGCGCTCGTCTAACGACATGGCGCAGGACTCGCACTACCTCGAGGCGTGGGGAATGGTGGCGGAATTCGAGCGCCGTTACACCGTGAACGCCCACCCGGGGGCTGTGCGGCTCCTCGGCTTTCTCAACTCGGCGCACATGGGCAGCTACCAGGCCGCGGTTGATAATGCTGTGCGCACTGGGCTCCCCGCTGACATCGAGGCGACCCGGGCCTATCGCTACAAGTATGGGTTCGGGTTGAACCTCGAGCAGGAGATCATCAAGAACGTCGGGGCCTTCGCGCGGTTGGGCTGGAGCGACGGCCAAAACGAGGCCTGGGTGTTCTCCGACGTGGACCGCACAGCTTCACTGGGTCTGAGCATCAAAGGCGAGTTCTGGGGGCGCGCGAACGATACGGTCGGCCTGGCGGGGATCATCAACGGCATCTCGCGCGTGCACGAGGAGTTTCTCGCCGGCGGCGGGACGGGCATCCTCGCCGGGGACGGGAACCTGGACTATGGCTTGGAAAAGATTCTGGAAACCTACTACGACTTTGCGATCTGGAAGACCCTGCATGGGGCGCTGGACTACCAGTTCATCACCGACCCGGCTTACAACCGCGACCGCGGCCCCGTCTCCGTCCTCGGCGCAAGACTGCACTGGGAACTTTGAGCAACGGATTCTGGCTTAAAGCGGCGTGCTTCGGGAAGCCGGTCGTTGTTTTTGGAGCCTTCCCTCCGTGTCAATCCGTGGAATCCGTGTCTCTGACGGTGTTTGTCGCCCTACGCAAAGCCCTACGGTGGCCTGAACGGGGTTCCGGCTTGGCTCTGGCGTGGCGCGACGATAGCGGTCCGGTAGCACTCCGGTATCAAAGGCGGATCCCCCCCGTCCCCGTGTCCCCTTTTGAGACAAAATACCCCACTCCCGCTCACCCCCAAACCCCATTCCCTCCCCTTTCCAGTCCCTGTCGCCGTACACCCACGCCACCCCGTATAACCCACGTAACCCATGTATCCTGCTCCTTTCCATGAACCTGCCTTTCTTAATCTTAATCCTGCTCGTAATCTTAATCGGTTCATGGTCCCAATGCGCGGGCAAAAGACCGTGGAGGCTAATCTTAATCTGCCCCCCATGTAACCCATGTCCGTGCTCTCCGTCCCCAGCGTCAATCCACAGACCTCAGATTGCTGATCTGTGTCCATCTCTGTCCATCCGTGGTCGCATGGCATTACGATGGTCGGGCGGCTCAACACCGGTCCCGCCTGTGTAGTAGCGTAAGCCTCCCGCTTGCGGCAGTGGGTGGCTGGACGGCCCAAGACGGGTTCCGCCTGTGGCGCCGGCACAACAAACGTAAACTCCACCGGTTTGTCCTGCCATCCATCAATCATCTGGTTGACCCGCAGGAATATCTTCGAGCCCACCCGCGGAACCCCAAACTTGGCCGTGTAGCAGGCCGTGATGTCGGCGAAACCCTGGTCTGGCGGCGGGCAAATGCCGATAATGCGGAACTGGGTGCAAGTCTTGCGGCCTGCGTTCAGCGGGGCCGAGGCGCGCAGGATGATGCGCTCGCCGGGGTCGGTGGGACAATCCAGGCTGATCCTGATGATGTCCGCGACGTTGGTCACCAAAAAGCCCGCAACCGCCAGTTCGGGAAACCGGGGTTGGCGGGGCGGCTCGTCAAACTGCTCGCGGCCCCAATACGCCAGCGAGTAGTTGTTTTTGACAAAGAGGACCTCGCCAGTGAGCTTGCCCTGCGTGAGGTGGAGCTTGGAGTTGATCTTCTCCGCTGCGGCGTTCCAACGGACCATCTGCTCTTGGGTGAGCGTGGGCCAACGCCCGTTGACCGCGCGCCAAGCCTCACGCCCATGCACCTGATCGGGGGTGCGGGGGTTGATGGGGATGAAGGCCAAATAGCAGATTTGGCCGTAGCGAGCGCGTTGATAGACCATGATTCCACACTTGCCGGATTTCGTGTACGGCACTTTCATAACTGACTATAACCAACTTTCATAACTTGAGCTTGCCGACGGGCTTGGCTGGGCGCTTGGTCCGGCTGCAACAGGCCAATCAGGCAAAACCTCAACTATCACCGCATGATATATCACACAACGGCCATTAGTCAAGCCCGAAATCAAGAAATGTTGGGGGGGGGGTGGATTCTGCGGGTCCCCAGGGCCAGGCAGGGACGCTGTCCCCAGCGTCCCCAATTCCGGCGGTCCCCAGGGCGCAGGGGTGTTGGAGCCACCCGTTGCCCGCTTGAAGCGCCTCTGATGCCGAGGCCGGCACGATGGCATTTCCGGCTGACTGACCGACTACAGCCCTTTTGCGCTTGTCCTTGAGCCGGTTTGGAATACGATTCGCGGCGGTGGTGCCGCGCAGCCTCGTTTCTGAGCCATGCCGGCAATCGCCGCAGCACTGGTCCGCCGACTCAAGCGAATGAGGGTCTGTTTACAGGCAAGGCAGCAAGCGTTGACGCGGAGAGTCAGCAATCTCCGCTTGCCATAACTATGCCCACTGAAGCCGATACCTGCCGGAAACTCGTCGTGCCCAAGCTCCAGGCGGCGGGCTGGGACGACGAGCCACATTCCGTTGGCGCGCAGCGGGTGTTCACAAGGCCGCAACTGCTCACCCCCGACCTCGCCCCGCTCACCTGCCGCAACGTCGTGCTCGTGCGCCTCATCAACTCGATGGTGGAGTTCAAGCAGACTATCGGGCGCGGCACGCGCGTCCGGGACAACTACGGCAAGCTTTGGTTCAACGGGTTCCACTACACTGCTGAGAAAGTGCAGACGCTCTTCGCCAGCCCGGACGAACTGCGCGCCCGCTGGACCGATGCCGCAGAAACGAACTCCAACGCGCCAGCGAAACGGGAGTTTCTGAGGAGGTGCTCGCGCCAGCCTCACAGACTCATTGCCGCTCGCAAAAGACTCTGACCAATTCAACTCACATTCAATCCAATGCCGGACATCAAGCTTGACAGCATCACCGCCCGATGTGGCAGCCAAGCCAATGCTTTTGAGGAATTGTGTTGCCAACTAGCCAGACGAGGGTGTCCGGCCAACGCCGCCTTCGAAAGGTATCGCGGCGCAGGAGGAGACGGGGGCGTGGAGTGCCTCGCGCGCCTCGTCGACGGCTCCGTAACAGGATGGCAGGCCAAGTTCGTATTCGATATCGACGGCCTAATCACCCAATCGAACGACTCTCTTCAGACCGCACTTTCAATTCACAAAGACCTGAAGAAATACATTGTCTGCTTTCCATTCAACCCAACGGGCAAGACTGGTCGCACTAATAAGCTAGGACGACCCGCCAAAAGTGAGACTGACAAGCTTAAAGGCTGGATTTCTGAGACCACCAAAGCCGCAAAGACCGATGGACGTGATATAACCATCGAATGCTGGCCGGCGAGCCTCATTCAGAACCTCATATTGCAGCACGATCTGTCAGGCGGAATTCGGCACTATTTCTTTTCTGCAACCGTACTTTCACCTGAGTGGTTCAATGACCACCTCGTCGCCGCAGCGAAAGCGGCGGGGCCCCGCTATACACCCCAGCTAAACGTAGAAACGGCCTTGTGGCGATGGTTTGCAGCATTCGAGGGTGGCGCCCTCTGGCGTGAAAGCCTCCAGCTTCTATTAGTCGAGTGTCGTCACGGAATCAAGCGCCTGCAGCGACAGGTCAGCACCAGTCGCGGCGACCCAGCTAATCCGCCGTGGCCAGCAAGCGAGTTAAATGCGGGCCAACAGGCGCTAAGCGCATGTCAGGCAACTCTGGCCCAGGCGGAGCTCCTGCAAATGAGTTCCAATGAAAGTGGGTTGAATCAGCTCCTTGCCGCGCTCACAGGCCCGCAGTCGTCCCTGCAAAAGCTCGACGCTACGCTCGCTGCCGCACTCGACGCGGAGCACGGCCAAGGGACCGCGGATTCCAAGCCCTTCCGCACGTACATGGCCGAATACATGGTCAGTTTTCCGGCGGCGAATCTCGACGCGGTGAGAGATGCTGCAGCGGCATTCGACGCATTGGCAACATGGGTTCGCTCTCCGGAAGGCAGTCTCGCCTTCAGGAAGGTTTTTGTCCTTTCTGGTGCGGGAGGGTCCGGGAAAACACATGGCATCTGCGACATGGCCCTCAAGCGCTTCGCACAGAAAGCATACACGTGTGTGCTGTTTGGCCACCAGTTCAGTGGCCAACCCGTAGAGTGGACAAGACTAACCGAATCGCTTGGGCTTCCCACAACCCTGGGCAAAGACGGCGTCCTCGATTCGCTCAATGCAGCCGGTGAGGCCTCAGGAAAACCTCTGATATTCTGTATTGATGCTGTAAACGAAACGCGGCCACGCGATTACTGGGTTAATCGGTTCCTGCCGCTTGCGCACGACTTCCAAAAACGGCCTTTCCTGAAGCTGTGTGTCTCGTGTCGAACATCTTTCCTCTCCACCTGCTTGCCGAACACCCTTCCCTATCCAATCGTGGAACACCAAGGTTTTGCGGGTATCGAGCGGGAGGCATGCAATGCATTCTTTAACCATTACGGGCTAGAGCCGCCGCTCGTGCCCGTGTTGCAGCCTGAGCTGTCGAATCCCCTCTATCTGAAGCTGGTTTGCGAGACTCTGAAGCTGAAAGGACTGAAGCACCTGCCCAATGGCTGGCTCGGCCTTGCCCCGGTCATCCGCGAATTCCTCGCTGAAAAAGAACGGCAGTTTGCCCAGGAGCATGGCACCTCAGTTGGTGCGGCAATTGTTGCCGGAAGTCTCGCAGCCATCGCTAGCGCCGTAGCAGACTCAGGCAATCTGGCCTTGCCCTGGTCTCAGGCCCATCAGGCAGTCGATCAGAAGGTCCCACAAGCGCGGGGAATGCGTGTTCTTGAGTGGCTCGTAGGGGCCGATCTGCTCATTGAAGACGGCCCCGGTGGTTCAGGGCTCCTTGCCGGGGAGAGCGTTCTTCGTCCCGCATTTGAACGGTTCGGTGACTTCTTGGTGGCTGCGGAATTACTGCCAAAGACTTCACCACAGAATTTCGCTGCGGTGTTTAAGTCCAGTCAGAGCATTCAGTTTCTGCTGACAAATCCAGCGGCTGTTCGACAAAACACCGGGGTACTCTCGGCCATGTCAGTTCTAGTTCCTGAGCACATAGGTGTCGAGTTGCCAGACTTGGTCGAGGACCCTCAGGTCCGAGAAGCTGCACTCGCGCTTACCATCCGGGCACTTCCATGGCGGACAGCAGTTACGTTCACTGGGGTAACACGCACCATTGCTCGTGAAGGATTGGCGAAGAATGGAATAGAAACGATGGATTCCCTGCTCGCCGTCTCCGTCCAACCATCAGCCATTGATTCGTACTGGGTCCACAGCCTCCTTGCGTCTCGCCCGATCGCCAGGCGCGACGCAGGCTGGTGTCCGTATCTGCATGACAGCTTTGAGAAAAACGGGATGGTCAACCGCCTCATCCAAGCGGCCGCCGGCGTCGAGCTTTGTAAACTCGACCCCGACACCGCATCCCGCTGGGCACTGGTGCTACTTCTGTTCACCGCCGCGGCAGACCGTAGGGTGAAGGATCATGCGACACGCGCAGCCATCGCCATCTTTCGCGCTAACCCGGAGGTGATACCCGCGCTGGTCGACATATTGATCGATTCAGACGATGACGAATTGTGCGAGCGCGCTCTCCTCTGCGCCTATGGTGCGCTCATCGTATCACAAGATACCAACACTCTCAAATCCGTTGCGGAGGACCTTCTCATCAAATACGAATCCACTCCGGCAGCATTTCAGAACGCCATCATTCGCGATGACATCAGATGCATCGGTGAACTAGCTCGGCAACGCGGGTGTCTGGACGCTCGGTTCGATCCACTGGTCACATCGGCACAGCAGAAGGACTCCGACTGGCCAATAAGCCCGCCGACCGACCAGCAGGTTGAATCCTGGAGCAAGCCCGACGGGGCGGTTTACCGCGTCGCAAATAGCTGCCTCCACGATGACTTCAATCACTACTCAATCAATTGCCTCAATTCCTGGGCACACAAGATGGACAATCAAGCTATCGGAGGCTGGATTCTAAAACACGTCGTCGAGGAGTTTGGTCTGGGCAGCGCGGGCTGCGACAACTACGACAAGTTTACTGCATACATCGGAGGGGGTGGACGGAGCAAGCCCGCCTGGGCGGAGCGGATTGGCAAGAAATACCAATGGACTGCCCTTTATCGGCTCGCCTCCCGGTTTAACGACCACTTGGCCTGCGAAGAGCGAAGGTGGGAACCGGAGCCGGTGCGCACCCCACTGATCCTCCTCGAAGAACGGAAACTTGACCCTACCCTTTCCCATACTGTAGTGCCGGACAAAACACCATCAAAATGCTGGTGGATGCGTGGGAGCATTGACCTGCCCGCAACTCGGAACTTGGATTTTGCCGCCTGGCTACAGAAGCGAGACGATCTGCCGGCCCTTGAAACGCTGCTCGCCACGACAACGCATTCAGGACAGCGCTGGATTGTCCTAACCACTTATCCGACTTGGAGCGAATATCGGAGCGATGCCGAACGCGACACACCGTACCGCTGGACCTGGTTCCACATACACAGCTATCTCGTGCCACAACTAACCCTGGAGCCAACGGTTCAAGCCATAGATGGCCGCAACTATTTCGGAGACTGGCTGCCACGACACGCAAAATGGCTCCACGCTTTTGCCGGCGAATACCCTTGGGCGACCGCGTGTAACACCGACCCTGACTGGTATCTGGGGGCCAATGAAAAGGTCAAAGGCTCATCTCTGGAACTTATCCATTCCAGCAACGAGATCGTGATAGAATGGGAATATGACGCCACACTTTCCAGCAGCATCTACCTGGAGGTTCCAACGAAGACGCTTTTTTCCCCAGGCGATCTGTGGTGGAACGGAACGGATGGCTTCGCCAAAGTTGGCGGTGCAACGGTATTTCGTGATCCACACCTCAAAGAAGGAGGTCCCCCGACACTGCTGGCAGACCTGGATGATCTACTGCCGCGGCTGAACAAGATGGGTTATCGAATGGTTTGGACTATGCTTGGCGAGAAAAACATCCTCGGCCACCACACAGATAAAACCCCTCCACTGCACTACTCTCAATGGGCCGTGCTTAACCAGGATGGTTCACTGCGCGTGGGCAAGCGCTCGTTCTTCGACGACCCAGGAAAAGACCAGGGTTTCGCGAATGTGTGAGACGATACATGCCGTTGCCGCAGGTTCTCCAGCGCCTCATGACGGGGCGCTCAGTCGCCTCCTGCGTGACGTCATCAACAAGGTCGCCGGCATCCATTTCACTTCCAGCGACGAGTTGCACCCGCTCGACGCGCTCTTCGAGCAGCGCCGGATCGTTGCCGAGTTGGACGCGTTGCAGGCGGGGTTGGACGCCCTGAAGCGCCTGCAAGCCGAGACCGCCACCGAGCTGGACGCCCTGCTCCCGGCCATCCTGGACAAAGCGTTCAGGGGTGAATTATGACGAGTGCTCCCGCCGCCTTTTCACTTCAGCCTCTGACTTTAGCCTACGCGGGACGAAGGTTGCGTGCCTTGGCCGCGGCCAGAGCGCCCGATGGCGCAGACTCGGCAATCAGGTAATAACCGAATCAATCAGGTAGTGAATTGGGTAATACCTGTTAGGCTGCAACTCAACGATCGAATTCTATGTGGACATGCCAAAAATGCGGGGAGAAGGTAGATGACCAGTTCGACTCCTGTTGGAAGTGCTCGACGCCCAAAAGCGAGGTTCAGACGGCTGCTTCAGAAAATCCCGATGGCGGCGGGGACAGCAAGAAGGTATGGCGGCTCTCTTACAAGTACTTTCGCGGCACGCTGGCTGCCTGGGATGAGTTGTTCAGCCAAGCGGCGCAATTTGCGACGGAGGTTGGATCAGAGTATGTGGTTGGCATTTCGCATTCCGCCGACCGGGGTGACGGCGTAGTGACGGTATGGTATTGGACTCAAGCAGATGAGACCGCGAACACATAACCTGTCGCCGGAACTCGCAAGCGATTGATCGCGCCCTTGGCCAAATGCATTGACTGGTCGGCCATTCAGGTCCTGGCCATGCGGCTTCGCGGAGAACAACGTCGCTTATGGCCGGCTCTACCGTTGCGCGGAGCGCTGGCAGGAACGGCCAGTGATCGTCCTGCTGCATGGTCAGGGTGGCTTCCCCGATTATCGGTTCCGATTCCCGTTGATCGCCCGCCGCTGCAATCGAGCGGGATTCAACGCCGCGACGTTGGTGGCGCCTTACCATTTTCAACGTGCTCCGCGCCAGTGCGGGGCGTTTAGCATCCCCAATCACCTGCTGTGGGCGCAGTCATTGGCGCAAGGGGTTGCCGAAATACGCGCTCTGACCGGGTGGCTGTTGGGGGAAGGTTGCCCCGCCGTGGCGCTGTGGGGTATTTCGCTGGGCGGGGGGCTGGCGGGGTTGGCGGTTGTAGAGTAGGCGGGAGAGGATGGGTTGAAAGGCCCAGGGCCAATGACCAACTCTCTCCCGCCCCTCATCGAACCGAACAGACGGATTTCCCATATTCGGCTCTCCGAACTCATTCATCGGGCAGCTTTCCAAGCCGCCGTGCTCGGCAGCGCATAGAGTCCGTATTGCGTGTGCAGGCGCTCATCGGGGTAGGCGTTCCACAGACCTCGCGTGCAGGCGTGTTTGCGCCAGATCCACCGA
>JBEKJO010000133.1:0-16629 GCA_050011195.1 Verrucomicrobiota bacterium
GGGGTGGCGCCGCCGTCGTTGCTGGCTGGCGGCCAAGAGAAGGAGGTGTCATCCACCAGATAGGAACCGTCGCTCAGGGCATAGACGTTGCATCCCGGGCAGGGGTCGAAAGGCATGGGGGGCCAGTTGGTCTCGGCCAGAAACCAGAAGGTGCCATTGGTGGGGGCCGAGCCGGAAGGGAGCAATTGCGGCGGGCTGGGAGTGTTCTGCGGGGGCGAGTTGGTCAGGTCGGGTAGCCCAACAGCGGCGTCGTTGAGCGTGGGCGAGGGCAAAGGCTGTTGGGTGGACAGAGTGGACGGGGTGGACAAGCTGCCTTGGGTTAGGAAGCTGCGGGCGGCGGCGAGGGCATTGACCGGACCCGGCGGCGGAAACTGGACGGTGCTGTCGTCCACGAGGTAGGAGCCGTCCGGGAGCCGATAGACAGGCAAATCAGGGTAGGGATCAACCGGGGAGGGTGGATAGTTCGTGCGGGACAGGGACCAGAACGTCCCGGAGCGGGGGATGAGGTTTGCCGGGAGGGGCCGAAGCGCCGCAACTTGGGCCTCCGTCAGCCGCGGTTGAGCGCGCAACGTGAAGGGGGGACAGGGGGCGAACACCCCCAGCAAGGTTACTGCCGCGATTACCGACGCCGACTGCCATTGTTTCATAGAGTTCTCCTTCTGTGTGAGTCCTCCGCTGCGGAACTGAAGGGGCGCGAACCTAACGCACCCTCATCAGAGGCACCGCGAAGCGCCCGTCAACAGAGTGCGCCAAGCCGCGCCCGATGGGCGCGTGCTTGACTGGTCTGCTGACCTGAGAAAATTCGCGGTTTTCTGATGAGCCCGTAGCCAAGGCTACGCAGATTGTTTTGGTTGGGTTCTCTTACATAGGTTACGAACGTGCTTCCATTCGGAAGTGATTTTTACCCCCGGGGACTCTTGCTGCCAAGGCTTTTCTTGAGAAATCTTTTCGGCTGGCCAGCCGCCCCACCCCCTGCCGCCGTTAGCGCCTCTTGTGCCATTGTGGGGTACAGATGGCCCAAGTATATCAGGGCAGGAGTGTGCCCGCTCCAGCGGGATACTTTGTCCTGCGCCCGCGCTCGGCTCACGGCGCGGCCTTCCTGCGGCGGCCCGCCAACCCGCCAGCGACGTTCAGCAGCGCGGTCAGCAGACATACGCCGCCTACGCCGATCAGTGGGATCAATAGCGTGCAGGCCAGCAACGCGCCCAGAAATGCGCCAATGAAATCCGCCGTGTAAAGGCGGGAGGCCCCGGCGGCGGTGCCGTCGAACTCCAGCCGGTTGGCCAGGGGGAACTGCATCCCGACCAGCGCCGCCAGAACCAGCGTGAGCAGGGCAATGATCGCTTTGACCATCGCCAGTGAGGCCGCCGAACCTCCCATGCGATTGAGCCGTGGCAACAGCAGCGGGAGAAGCACGGCGTAAGCGGCAATGAGAAAAGCCGAAAGGGACAGGCTGCCAAACCGGGAATTCGGGAACCGGTTCATCATCGAGGCCCCGAGCGCCAGGCCGGCCATGAAGACGGTAACGATTACACCCACTTGATGATAGACCGAACCGCACAGGACCTGGAAAGCCAACAGCAAGACCACCTCGAGGGCGGAAGCCGCGAAGCCGGAAGCGAACAGGACCAAAGCGCTGCCGCGCAACCGAATGAGGTAGAAGCCCAGCAACAGCAGCAGCCCGGCCTGGATCAGGCCGAATCGGGCGTTGAACTGACTCATCCAGCGGCGGAGGTGATAGTAGTAAAGGATGGGGGTGAAGTCCGTGTTTATCGCCGCGGGCTGCGCTATGGCGCTGGCGAGGTCCGCCATCCGGTCGGCGGTCAGCACGGCCTCCAGGTAGTGGCGGTTGACCAGCTTCGTTTTGATGTGGCGCTGCTCGAGACGGGAGGCGATGTCGGCAAAGAGCGGTCCGTCTGAGGCGAGCAGGACGACCCGGCTCCCGGGGAGCGCCAGCACGTTGCGGAAAGACTGTTTCAAGGACAAGCAGGCGGAAGACAACATTCGCGCGAGTTCCGGGCTGACGTAATTCTCATACTGGCCGAGCGTAAAGGACACCACCCCGTCTTTAGTCAGCACACGTTTGACTTCGGCCAGAAACTCAGCCGTGTAGAACCGGTTGAGCTGGGCGGTCGCCGGCGCGGGAATATCAATGATGGCCACGTCGTATTGTCCCGGCGTCTGTTTCACGAACAGGCGCCCATCGGTGTTGATGACCCGAATTCGCGGGTCGGCCAGGTTCTCCGGCAGGTATCTCTTGCCGAATGCCAGGACGAGGGGGTCGAGTTCCACGTAGTCAACCTGGTGGACACCGTATTTGAGGATCTCCCTGGCCGTGCCGGAGATGCCGCCGGAAACCAGCAGCACTTGGCGGGCTTCGGGCCGTTGCGCCATCGCGTAATGCACGGTCTCCTCGACGTGCTGGTCATCGCGCGTCGAGGTGATGGGAATGCCGTTTTCAATGAAATCGAACTGGCCGTCGGACTCGGTCACGATGAGTTTGCCGTAGGGCGAGTTGGCCCGGGCGACGATGTGCTGACGCGGATATTGCAGGCGCGTGGAAAGGCCGTCCGGGTCCGCGAGAAGTGTCGCAGCGACCAGCCCAACGCCCAGAGCCAAGGCAAGCCCCAGGAGCAACCTGGGGGCGAACTTTGAACCTTGAACTCTCAGACCCACCGCTCCGGCTAATGCCAGGTTCAACAGGGCGGGACAGACCAGGATGGCGATATGGTCGAGGAACCGGAGGAGCACGAAGCTAAACAGGACACCCCCGATGACGCTGCCGATGCTATCCGCGATGTAGGCGCGACCGATTCCCGCCGGACCTGCTTCTCGCGCAAGAATCGAGCACGCCAGCGTCAACGCGTAGCCGGCCACCAGGCAGTACGGCAGCAACAAGACAAAGGCCGCGCCCGCAGTCCCGGTCAGGCCCACCGCCGCGCCCCGGATGAACACGACGTTGCGCAACGCCCGCAGGAGGAAGACCTGCACGAGAGGCAGAACCGCCACCAGTATCTGGATCACGGACAAGGCGGCGAGCTGGCTGCGGAACCGCTCGGAGGTGCGCCCCAGCCAGGCGCCGATGCCCATCAACAAAAGCCACAGCCCCAGCACGACGCCCAGCACCATTTCATTCCCGGAGAACGCCCCCAGCAACTCGCGCATCAGCGCCAGTTGCGTCATCACACACGAGACGCCCAGCGCGCCGACGGCGACCAGGACCAGCCGCTGACGCTCAGGGACGGCTGTGCTCTTCCTCAAAGCATTCGACGTGGTAAATGGAGACCGAAACATCCTTGCCTCGCCAGGCGGAGGGTTCGCAGCCGGCCTTCTGCGAGAGATGATTCAGGAAATCAACCTTGTCGGGAATCTGCGCCCAGACCTGCGGCAGGAACGTCGCCGTGCGCGGGCCGATGTGCAGCAGCACGCCGTCCTCGTTCGGGCGCAGTTTGCTCAGCAGATCCTCCGGCGAACTGAACGGGAGCGGTTGCGGCTCCGTCAGCACGCTGATCTCGATCTTGATCTGGTCCAGCTCGTCGGGTTGCACGGGGGGGAAACGCGGGTCGCGCAAGGCCGCGTTGCGGGCGTTCTCGGCCACCGCCTCGTGCAGCGGTTCGATGGCCGTCAGGTGGCCGATACAGCCTCGCAGCGCTCCGTTCTTGGTCAGCGTGACGAAACAGGCTTTCTGCTCCGCCAGCTTCGGCGGCACATCTTTGGCCGCAACTTCGGGCACGCTGCCGTTGGTGGTGACGCTCCGCAGGGTCTGGCGGGCCAGGTCGAGCAAAAACTTCCGCTCCGCCGCCGCCAGGTTCTCCGGCGCCGGCGCGTAAAAGGCCACCGCCGAGTACCCCACCACACGGTCCTTATCACCAGTCACATCACCACTGTTACGATAATCGAGCAATTGCGCCTTCCAACCGTTCTGCCGGGCCAGGTGCAGCAGCACCAGTATCGGCAGTTTGCCGCACGCTTCCTGCGTCCTCATCGCGTCAATGTCCACCTCACAGATGGCTTTGACGCAACGATCATCCAGCCCTTTCGCGGTCTCATAAGTATGATAGTGACTCAAGTCCGAGCTGGCGACAACTATTGTCTTATCGTCAATCCTTTCAGCCAAAGCCCTGGCCACCTGCTCGGGGTCCGCATCGCCCATCACCACCGGCAGGAGTTTGAAGTTCTTCAGCACCTTCTGCAGGAATGGGACCTGCACCTCGACCGAGTGTTCCCAGGTCTCAGGCGTGTCCTGGCCGGCCTCCGGCGCGGGCTTCGGCGCCTGCCGCCACCAGGGCGGCCGCTGAACCGGGCACTGCGGTTCCAGGACAAACGGTGGGACCGAGGCCAGCACTTTTGCCTTCTCCGAGATCGGCACCAGTCCGAGCGGCGTCTGGTAAGCGTCCGCATTGGGGATGCAGGCGGCATGGAAATAGGCATAATGGCTGGGACCCACGACGACGACCGTTTGCACGTCGCGCCCGGCCAGCATTTTGTACGCGATGGCGGCGGTCTGCCCGGAAAACTCGTAACCCGCGTGCGGGCAGACCAGGGCCTTGAGCCGGGGGATGAAGTGCTCCGGCGCGCTGGCCAGCAAGCCGTCAACGGTCTTTGAGAGCGCCGCCGCGTCGCCGGGATAAAACAGCCCCGCCACCGCGGGCGCCCGGACGCGATGGGTGCGTTCGGCGGACGTTGCCCGCCCCGCCGGGTTGGTGGGTTGCGCGTCGCGCGAGGCATCCGAGCGCGCCCCGCACCCAGAGCCTGGCAGCAGCAACGCCGTCAGGATAATTCCGACCCTAACGATACCGCCAGGGCGCGTAGCGCAGGTTCCCCAACCTGCCGTAGCGCGGGTTTCCAAACCCGCGAGTGTCCGGCAGTTTTGCGGCGTTGTTTTCGTTCTCGCGCCTGCCGACTTGGAAGTCGGCGTTGCAGCAGGTTTGGAAACCTGCGCTGCACCCTGGCGCCACATCGGTCGCTCAACGAGTGACATAGTTTCGTCCTTTCTCTCGACAGTTGCGCGAACGGACCAGCCCATCCGCGCCAATGCTCTGCCACGTCTCCAAGCCATACTCCTTTGCGGCCCGGTGGCAAGCCGGAAGTAATCGGTGATCAGGCTATTACAACCCCGCGCAGGGTCATGGCCGCGCAGCCCAACTTCAGCGCCTGGACGAGCGTGAGCCCATGCCACGAGAGGTCGGCAACTTTATCGATCGCGTGCAATGACACCAAGTTCACTACGGAAATCCCGAGATACAGGCCGAAGAAGACAAGCAGGAGCCGACGCGAGCTGCGCGCGCGCCAAACGAAGAGGAGGAAAACGGCCACGGTTGCGACAGCGACGCTGATGACGACTTTTTGAAACACAGCCCGCGGATAGTAGAAATCTCCCGCGCGTGCCATCGCCCGCGCCTGCGCGCCCAGCCAGCTCTCCAGCCCGAAGAATTCCCACAGGCAGGCCAGCGCCAGCAGCACGGCCAGCACCTGCCACCATCGGTTCTCCAGACCTGGTCGCCCGTTGGAGCCTGCGGGAGAATGGCCGGCGCCCCAGGCCGCCACCGTGGCGGCCAGGAACAGCAGGGCGGTCAGCAAACGCGGGAGCGCGGCCGGGCGCGAGTGCTCTGTCGCGTCGTCGCCGAGCGGTTGCAGGCGCAACTGCTCCAGCCGTGATTCTACCTTATGGAACGCATTGCTGCTCACCGGGATCACCTCGGTGCCGGCCACGAGCGTGTGGTCATCCCACCTGCCTGTCCGGCTCAAGAAGATGATTCCGGTGACGAATCGCAGCCCCTTGGCGGGGGGGACGATTATTGCGAAGTCGAAGGTCCCTCCCTCTTTGCCCACTGCTTTGGAGCCGCCGGTGGCAAGGTATCCCATGGACGTGTCACGTGAGGTCCCCCAATGGAGGTCGGCGCACAGGTAACCGGCTTCCACCCGATGAGCCAGATGCACGCGCATCGGCAGTGGCTGGCCCGCAACGGCGCGGCGCGGCGCCTCTACTCGCAGCCAGTCCGCGCGGGGTTCCAAGCGATTAAGTCCCCACCAAATTGCGGCCGCCGCCGCAGCGAGCAGAATCAGCCCGACACGCCCGCGCAGTTTGGCTGCCGGCTCACGCTGCATAGGCCAGCTTGGGCGGTCCCAGGTCCATCACCGCGGAGAGTATGACGGCCGACTCCGCACACAAGCGGGAAGTTTGACGGCAGGAGGTCTGAAAGCTCTCGGCACGTCCGCCTCGGAGTTGTGCCGGAGCCGGTCTGCCGAAATAGCTTGCCTCCGATGCGAACTGGGGCGAAATAGAGGCCCGATGGTTTGCCTTTGAAAGCCGGCCCAAAAGGTTGGTTTCCAATCGTCCGGGCCCATAGCTCAGTGGTCAGAGCAGGCGACTCATAATTGTCAATCGCATTTTGCACGAGTCCTCATACATCATCCTGACCAATGTTTACAGGGGTTTCTCGATTTCGCCGTCCGCCTGAGTCAGCACCAATCTGCTCAAAAAATGGCAAACAGTATCAGATTGCAGTATCAGATTTGCCTTTCTCTCCCCCGAACCCCACCACCCCAAAGCTCCCTTGCACACCCCCCGAAAGACTTCCCCCCTTCGCGTTCCCGTGTTGTCATACGGCTTGCTAAAAACACGAAGGCCAAGCCGAATGCCAACACGCGAACGCTCCGCCCCACAAATGCCTGGTCGTGATCGGTTTTTGAAACCAGCACTGCGCCCCTTCTACCCTCGCAGAACTGGTTTCAAAAACCGACACCACCAGGAAAAGTCACGCGCGAACTGGCACCACCGGTTTGCGTGAGTCCTGGCCGCGATTCTGGCCCAGTTGATTACGCGAGCAACTATAGATAATACCCTTGAAATAATACCGTTGACATAATACCCTAGAAGGAGGAAATTTCGCACATGCCGAAAGTAATACTTCACGGATTCCGATGTCACCGGTGTGACCACGAATGGTTACCGCGCGACGCAAATCGGCTTCCGACGGTTTGTCCCGGCTGTAAAAGTCCCTACTGGAACACGCCTCGCAGCAACAGAGCGAAGCGCAACGGTTCAACTCACAAAAAAGCAACCCAAAATGAAAAAGCGAAGCAAAAGCGTAACACCTGATTTGTTGCCCGTGCCCAAACTCGCCAACACAGAAGTTGAGGCATACGAGTTTATTCGCAGACAACTCCGCGATCTCGGTTGGCTTGTGAAAAACCCAAGCGGCTTTGCTGGCGGTCAAGTGTGGACGCAAAATCAATGCCTCTCCGAACCTGAAATCAAACAGGCACTCGGCAAACAACGCCCGGAAAACATCGTCAAAATTTCAGAAAGCGCACTTTGGGTAATTGAGGCCAAAGCTGCACGTAAAGACCTTGCCCTTGCGATGCAGGAGGCGAAGGAAATTTATTGCAAGCAAATCAATGATGCGAGCGCAAAAGTCCGAGCGATTATGGCGACAGGAGTTGCAGGAACGGAAGAGCTTGGTTACCTGATAAGGACAGCGATTCGGATTGATGGAAAATGGAAGGATATAACGATCAACGAACAAATTGCGACCGGCTTCCTTTCACCTGACCAAATTCGCTCATTATTAGAAAATGCTACTTCTGATGTTCACGATTTCTGTCCTCCGCAGTTGCTCTTCCTTTCCGCCGCCGAGCGCATCAATGGAATCCTTCACATTGGCGGAATTAACAAAAATGACCGGGCCAAAACGATGGCCGCGCTTCTTCTCTCCGTAATTGAAGAACCCCCAAATCTTGACACCAAACTCTCCGTGCTTATTGGCGAGATTAACGCCCGAAGTGAGGCAATACTGAAACACCACGGCAAGCCAGATTTTGCTCCGTTCGTAAAAATTCTTCAGCCGACGAATACAACGAACCATGTTAAGTTCAAATCCGCGCTGGTAAAAACAATTCAAGAACTTCAAAATCTGAACATCCGCTCCGCAATGAATTCCAGCACCGACGTGCTAGGACAGTTTTATGAGGTTTTCTTGAAATATGGCAATGGCGCAAAAGAAATCGGCATAGTGCTTACGCCTCGTCACATCACGCGGTTCGCCGTCGAGGCGATAGGGGTTGCAAGCGACGATATTGTATTAGACCCCACTTGTGGCACTGGCGGATTTTTGGTGGCAGCCTTTGACCATGTTCACCGCACGAGCACCCCTCAACAGAGAGACAAGTTTAAGAAATATAATATCTTTGGTATCGAACAGGAATCTGCCATCGCCGCACTCGCAATTGTGAATATGATTTTTCGTGGAGACGGCAAGAATAATATCACCGAGGGAAATTCTTTTAGCACTTACTTAACCAAACGCTCATCCAATGGGCATCCAACCGCAGCGTATACTCCAGAAATGCCGGAACCCGGCAATGAACCTGTTACGCGAGTGCTAATGAATCCACCATTTGCTTTGAAGGGTAGCACAGACAAAGAATATCGGTTTGTTTCTCAAGCCTTATCAATGATGGTTGATGGGAAAATACTTTTCTCTCTATTGCCGCTAAACTCGTTGTTTGGCGCGCGAGATGAAAAAGTGTGGCGACGAGATGAATTGCTTGCGAAACACACACTTTTAGCGGTAGTCAGTTTGCCCGACGAGTTATTCTACCCGGCGGCACAAAAGCAGGTAGCCGCGATCATCGTTAAGAAGGGAATTCCGCACCCGCAAGATCAGGCAGTGTTTTGGTGCAGGATCGCCCATGATGGACATGTCAAATCAAAATCAAAGCGATTGCCTGCATCCGAGTTCCGACCACCTCGCTCTGAACCTAATCAATTGCCCGAAGCGTTACCGTTACTTCAAAACTTTATTGCACACCCCGGCACGGTGACGGTTAACAACCCGCAGTTTTGCAAGACCGCTCAAATTGACTTTTCCGATCCGCTTCTCGAATTAGTTCCAGAAGCATATTTGGACACAAAACATCTGTCGTCAGAAGATCTAAGCCACGCTGTCGATGATATGGCTCGCCAAACCGCCGCGTTTCTAATTCGCTTTGGAAAGGAAGCGACAGCAGGAGTTTATGATGAAAAGACTTGACACATTATTCACATTGCACCGTGCCCGCTCAGATATCTTTACAAGATATAAACCTGGTGATGTTCCTTATGTTGGCAATGGTCTTTCCGACAATGCCGTTGCCGGATTGGTTAAGCCAAAGAGCGGGGACAAGGTATTTGATTTTATGGGGATTGCTGTTTCCGCATTTTGTGAAGCAACCGTCCAAGCTCCTCCATACATAGGATGCGGTCGAGCCGGGAATGGAATAGTTGTTCTGCAACCAAAGAGCCCGATGACCCCTGGGGAGCTTGCGTGTGCTGCTGCCTATATCAATCTTGGAATGCGATGGCGATTTTCATGGTATTGGCAAACGACGGTCACCCGACTATCCCGGTTACAAATCCCTGATCTGTCATCGGTGAAGGCGCACTTCAAAATTCGTGATGCTATGCCTACTATGAGCAAGCCGCTCACGATCAACCCGAAGCTAAGTTTGGAACGGTTCACATTGGGGTCCATCTATGATCTCCAGCCGGGTGACTACCACAGCGTCGGCAATTTGCCCGCTGGCGCTGTTCCGGTTGTCTCATGTGGTGATCTGGAAAATGGTGTTTGTGGTTATTTCGAGATCAAAAAGCACGTTTATCGTCACAAGATGACAATCGCATTCAACGGTAGCACATTGTCGGCGAAGTATCACCCATACTTATTCGCGGCAAAGGATGATGTAGCCGTTTGTTTCCCGAAACAGCCGCTCCGACTGACCACCGAGCTCTTTATTCAAGTCATGCTTTCTCGTGAGCAATGGCGCTTTTCCTACTATCGCAAGTGCTACAAGCAAAAGTTGGAAAGAGTAACAGTTCCGCTTCCAGCCAAGGACAGCAAAATTGACGAGGAGACAATCGAAAATTTGATTCAAAGCACAACTTATTGGTCATTCTTGAAAGAACGGCTACATAGTCCCGAAAAATGTGTCGCTGATTGAATTACGCCCGAGTGTCAGCAAGCGACGGCAGGTCCTCCTTCTATACCAAAGACGTTTCGCAGGACCGCGCCAAGCAGCCCGTGCAATCCAAGTGTCCATGCTTTGATTTCATCCGGGCATAGTTCATCTTCAAGCGAGCCACTACCACCCCCGCCGCTGGCGCGGCGGGGGTGGTAGTGGCACCACTTTGCTTCATTTCACAGTTGGCAGATATGCCGCAGCCTGGGCAGCGCGCTATGGCCCTTCCCTTGACGTTTACCGCCCCGTCTGGGGCTGGCTTCAACCGGTCAAGAGTTAAGAGGCGTTTGAACCGTTATCGCCGGTCCAGTGACAACCTCTGAAGGAGGCGCTTCGCTTACTCCGCTTTGCACTGTGCTCGACGCCGTGTCTGTCCCTCTCATCTCGTACCCGCCAACCCCGCGCCAGCCGGACCGACTCCGGTTGCTCAGGTATCGGCAAACACTCTTGGACAGCGTCACGTCGCACGAACCGCCAAACTTTGACAGCTCGTGATAGTCCCCGGCCCACCGTGAAGCCGTTGACTCGGTCAAGCCGCTCCCCTTCAAAATATAATCCAGTCCATCGAGTGAAGAATTATACACGCTGACCCGCGCGATCCCCCCGCCCAGACTCTCCCATTGAGACATCAGGGCAAGACAGTTGCGTGCGCCAGCAGAAGGGGGCAGCCCCGCGATTACCGCATGTTGATGCCACCGGCCCGTGGACTCCCCACGCTCCCGCCGAAGGCACCAAAGGATTTTAGAGAAATGCACCCGGAAGCTCCGCGCCTGGATTCGCACCAACGCCACGAACATTTGCGGCCCAAACCTGGCGCAATGCTTCTCGCTTCTGAATGAGAAGTTGCAGAAGTACTGCCAGTTGACCGCAGCCAAAGCGTGGAGTTCCGGATTGTGCATGGATTACCTTTCCTGCTTTCCGACCAGACCCACGATCTTGCCCCGTGCCCGGAGCCGGCCGCCGAACGGCAGCAGTTCCCGGATGCCCAGGTTGATCACCTTGTCTTGCAACTTGCCCGCGTGAACTGGTTTTTCGTCATCGCTCAGGGCGTACTCAATCGGCTGTGCCAATCGCTCGCCCGTTTCGCTCTGGTCCATCACCGTGATGATTTGCTGTTTTACGAGACCTTTTTTTCCGGTGTACTCGTCCGGGCGGTCACTCATTACTAATGCTTTAATTGTCATAATGAATTTAACTGTTTGCTGGCTGTTGTTCGCACGCACACTGCCAGCCGGTGTTCACATGCGCCGCGTTTTGCTGAACCCGCCCGGGCCGCGGAATGCCGGCGGGTAATTTCAATGAGTGTTTCGCAACCCAGGGCCGGCAGGCGATTCTTGGCCTCATTGCCAACCGGAGGGAAAAGCCCACCCCCACCTCCTTGGCTCACATTTCTTATCGGGTTTCCCCAGGTGGGTTTCATATTGTCCAGTCCGAGTTGGGGGTTGTCGCCTTGAGAAAGCGTTCAATCTCCTTAACCGCGTAAAGTGGCCGCCGTGTCGCGCGGCAGGGCCGGAGAATGCCGCGCAACACCAGCCGATCTAAAGTTGCGGGACTAACACCGATCGATTTCGCCGCGTCGATGCGGTTTAGTGCCAGCTTGGGCACCTGCTCAACTTTGGTCTCAATATGTTCGCCCATATAACTGGACGAACTATGGATCAAAGCCGAGGACTAGAATACACCCCTAGACTGATATGGGATTTGTCTGAGTTTTGCTCCCTGGAGGACGACCCGGGCCTTTGAATTTTAACTTGATACGCTGGCAGAGTTTTTCGATGCGCTTATATTTGACCACGATTCCATGCGGTTTCAACGCCCGCTCCAAAATACGGTGCATTTGTGCAACGCTTTCAAGGCGCTCTATCTCTTGCCAAAGCACAACCATCAGCCAACAAATTTTCTCGCCCACACCCATTGTGTGTTCAGTGAGCAACTCGTCAGGTTTCATCACGATGGCTTTGCCGAAGGCTTCAAAGAATGCGGAGGCTTCGATGTAAGGACGTTCGCAGGCGGACGACAAAGTTTCTTGCATGAACTTCTTGAATTTCGGCCTCCATATTTTCATCCCTTGCCCACACTGTTTTTGAAGTTCATCCAGGTCAATATCCGGGCGTTTTTGTTGAGCCCTTTTTTCCGCCCATGCCGCAAACCTCGCCCCTTCTTGAACGACCTGTGAACTCAACGGCACTTCGCCCCACGTCAGATGTTCACCAGCGTATTCCCGCCCGAGAAATTTCCCCAAGTGTTTGGCTTTCCATTTCTTTATACTCTTAATCTTGACTCCTGGATGCGAGATTCCCATAAGAATCACCAGTAGATTCCAAACCCACTCCGGCCATTGCGGATCCTCACCGAGAGGTTTGGGCTGCCACTCTTCTAATTCCCCAAACTTGTCCAGGATTTCTCGTATCCATTGCCGCTGGCCTTTGAATTTTGCACTCATCCTCGAATCGCTCGTTGTTCTGGCAAAGTAATCACATTCGACGCGCTTGCCCTGCCGAAGGTTACGCGTTGCGCCATGCTGACAGAATGATGGTCGCGCAGATGACCGTAAACTTTCATTGCCAGGGCGCCTCCGTCCTGATGTCCAAGCCAACGTGAGACTGTCGGAATGTCCACGCCGCTTTCGATGCAGCGCGTTGCAAATAAGTGGCGCAGATCGTGATGCGTAATACGCGGCATCCCGACCTTTTTCGCCGCGTTGTCCATCGCTTTCTGACACTCGCGAACCTGCATTACCGTCTCGCCCGGCTGTGCCTCTAGCCTCTCCGCCTTGATACACTCTAACAGCGCTTTCATCTCCGGTATCATGGGAACCGACCGCGGCTTCCCATTCTTCGTCATGCGCACACGGATTTGGCCGTTTTCTAAATCGCAATCCGCCCAAGTAATGTTTGCCGCTTCGTTTTTTCGGAATCCACCAAAGGCCAGGAACCGAACCAGGTTGCCGCACTCGCGGCTGCACCACGCGCCCGCCTGCTCAACAGCGGCAACGAAACCCTCAAACTGCTCAGGCGACGGCAACTCAAGCTCGCGCTGGCTGATACGCCGCTTTGAGATGAACCGCGCCGGATTCTGCGCTCGCGCTCCCTTCTCAACCGCGATGTCCAGAACCATCCGTAGCGTGCCCACGGTGTTGTTGTAAACGCTCGCGCTGTAGTCCGCCCCATATTTCTTCGCCCAAGTCAGGCAGTCATCCTTGCCAACTTTACCGACTGGTTTCGCTTCCAGTTCCGGCCAGGACTTGAGCAGCGCCGCAAGGCACTTCCGCCGATAGACTTTCGACCCTTCCTTGATGTCCTGCCGACCGTCAAGACGTTGCCGAAAAATGGCCACGGCGTCGGCCATCGTCATCTTGCCGGACCGCGCTGCCGAGTCATCCCCCATTTCCTCCTGCCTCTCTTTGATGTAATCCGAAAGCCGCAGTTTCGCGACGCTCATCACGTCTGTCTTGAGCGTCTGCCGAAAAAGCTTGCCCCGGATACGAACTCGGGCGAAATAGATACCCGATGGTTTGTAGCGGATCATGTTGGCGACTGGCGTTTTCACCCAGTCGGATTGGCTCTCGGTGTTTTCTGCCGTTTGCACTGTCTGGCTCGTTTTCATGCAAACAGTATCAGATGGCAGTATCAAATTGTCAATAACCCACTTTCAAATCTGCTGTAAGTCCTTGATTTTATAATTGATGGGCCCATAGCTCAGGGGTTAGAGCAGGCGACTCATAATCGCTTGGTCGGGGGTTCAAATCCCTCTGGGCCCACCACTTAACCCACTGTAAATAAGTGGTTTTCAGGAGCCGGCAATGGCTTTCCAGTTGTTCAGCGCCTGGGAGTATTTGTGCGGTCGGTGAAGGGCCTGATAGCGGAGAACGATGCAGTTAACGCTGGTGATGTCTTTTGTGCGGAAGACATAGGAGCAGGTTATTGCGGGGGTCGTGAGCAGGAAGACCGCGATCGGGTGGGTCTCGCTCCGGAGACAACTGATACCGATCCGGTGGAGGCCGAGCGCGTTCTCGCGGCTGGTGCCGTTGATAAAAACGATGCGGACGGATATGGGCCGGCCTCCGGGTGTCAGCAGGATGGGCCGCCTGCCCTCGCAAACCCTGAGGGCGAGGCGCAGGCCGCTGGCGAGGCAGCGCTTGATGATGTACTTGAGGAAGCGGGGTGCGGGGCCGAACCGGAATTCTTGCGTGTGGGACAGGAATTGGATTGCCCGGGTGGTGGATAGTGTGCGGGGCTGGCGGCTCTGCTTTAGCCTGGCCTTTCTTGCTTTGACCCGCCGCTTGTACTGGGCCGCGCCAACGAGGGCTGCCAGATCCTGGCGGACACACTCGCGCGTGACGCACATGCGCCGCGCGGCGTGCTGAAGCGTCCAGGAGCCGTTGAAAATATTCTTTGCCGCGTTGGCGATTCCGCCGAGGGGAGCGTACTTGGCAAAGCGGGGCCGGATGGTTGCGTTTCTCATTTGACTATGCTATAGCGCCGTGGCCGCGGAAGTCAAGCGGGCGGGCGTGGCAACCAGATTGGGTACTGGGGCGCTTACGCGGTGGGCGGCACGGACGGAACAAGCTGGCCGGTCAAGGCGCGCTCAGGGCACTACGCGTAAGGACGGGCAGAGGCCGCTGGCTTGCCAGACCGGCTCGGCTTCGAGTCGGACTTTGGACCACGGACCACGGACCACTGACTTTGGACTTCGAAATGCCGAAACTCCCTTCCACCCCCACCACCGGCCAATCGCCCGGTGCGGTTTTTGAATCCGCCCTGCTGGCGGGCCGCGCCGGCTGGGGCGCGGCGGCGGCTTGACGGGCGGGGCGGTAAAACACAGTTTTATGCCATGACCAAGACGATCACGAAGATTGGCAATTCGCAGGGGCTGATGTTTGACGCGGCGCTGATGGACCTGGCGCGCATCAAGGTGGGCGACCAAGTGAACGTTACCGTGCATGAAGGCGGCGCCATCGTGCTGACGCCGGTGCGGCCCGTGATCGGTCCGGCGAAGGCGGCAGCGGCGGCGAAACGTTTGATCAAGAGGAATGCCGAATTGTTCCGGCGGCTGGCATGAAGCGGGCGCTCTCGCATCCCACGGTGGAGGCGGTGAATGCGGAAGAGTTGACCTTCGACGTGGCGGCGAGTCAACTTGATCACGAGCAGACGGCGGCGCGGCTGCGAAAACTCCTCCGTGCGCGCAAATCGGCCACAGGAGAAGTCTAAAGTCTGGAGTCTAGAGTCTGAAGTTTATGAAAAACACCTGGCGATTATGAGGAAACCAACCGTCCGAAAGACCAAAACCGGCAAGTCAAAAGAATCGAATCCTGACGCCCCGCGCTGCGGGTTGTGCGGCAAACGCGGCCGACTCATTCAGACTGAGTGCTGTGGCCAGTGGATTTGCGACGACGAGGACAACTATGTGCTCTTCTCCTACGCACGAAACAGTTGCCATCGCAATCACCGCCGCTACACGCTTTGCGCCTTCCACCACGGCGAAGGCCATCCCGGGGACTGGCAGACCTGTCCCAAGTGCCGCGAATCGTTTCCCGCCGAGATCTACGTCGGGTACGGCACCAACGAATACAACTTTGTGAAGCTGGAGAACCCGCCCGCGTACGAGCCTACGCACTGTGACGGCTGCGGCGTGGTCATCAAATTGAGCGACGGAGGTTACTCTAAAGGGGCAAAAGGCATCTTCTGCGAGAAGTGCACGGGGAAGGCGTTTCTGTTGTGAGGGTTTACAACCGGTCGCGTGAGCACAGCTTTCGAGCAGAGTCTGACGGGTGCGCCCGAGCATGGCCGGGCTTCAGCGCTGGACCTCCATCGTGTTGGGTGTCGCGCTGCTGCTGGGCCTCTTCGCCTCGCGGAAACTGGCCCTGTCGCACCCGGTAACGTCTGCCGTGGATCAACTCAAGTCCCGCATGTCGGTTTTGCTGCGCCGCCGCTCCTTCGCGGCGCTGGCGGCGCTCGGCCTGCTGAACGGGCTGCTCCCGTGCGGCCTGGTCTATGTGGCCTGCGCGGGCGCTGCCGCCACAGGAGGCACTTTAGCCGGCGCATGGTATATGACCGCGTTCGGCGCGGGCACGGTGCCGATGATGCTGGCGATCAGCCTCTCCGGGAAGCTGGTCCCGGCTTCGCTGCGCTTGAAATTGGTGAAAACGATCCCGGTCTGTGTCTTTCTGCTGGCCACGCTGCTGATTCTGCGCGGCCTGTCGCTGGGCATCCCGTATCTCAGCCCGGACCTGTCCGGCAGCGGGGCGTCCTGTTGCCACAAGTAATCGCAGTTGCCTCACGCAGGCGCAAAGGCGCAAAGGGGCAAAGACGCGACCAAAGTGATTGGTGATTGGTGATTGGCAAAGCAATCCTCTGCGTTAATGCCCTTTTTCAGGTCAAATCCATGCTTGACAAACCTTCTGAAGTGTGTATAATGGACTCCGACACTTGGGGACCGTTGCGGCGATTGCGCCGCACCGACTGGGGGCGGGCCGTGGATGTCTGGCCTGGGGGGGCAGGGTTGAGGGTGAGGGGCGAGGGGCAGGAGCGGGGAGAACGCCAGCAGGGGCGCGTGAAAAGGCTCTGAAAGGTTTGGGAAAGGGTCTGTGAACGAGCTTCAAAGATGTTGGGAATGGGCGTGAAAGGGTTG
>JBEKJO010000134.1:0-16551 GCA_050011195.1 Verrucomicrobiota bacterium
GAGGGCCGGCTGACTCGGTTCCAGGCAGGAAAGCAGTTGTCGGTGAAACAATTACTGGTTTAGCATCAACCACTGGTCTGAGGACGGGAAATGAGCCGTTTCTTTCAGCGCCGCGGCGACCCTGTTCGTGGCGAGTTGGATGAGCTCGTCAAGGTGTTGAGTTGTCTTAAATCGTCGAATGTCCAGACTCGTTTCGCCGTAGGCGCCGGGGTTTATCTGGCCAATACGGACTTCATCCGCCGGTTTGGCGGGATGGACGCCTTCCGCCGGATTCCCCTTGTGGACCAGGACCGTTTCTATTCCGCTCTCAGCGACCTCGAGCAGAGTTTGCGCAACTATGGGCTGGGCATGGCCCTGGGGGTCGGTCTCTACAGGATCTGGCTGGTGGAGGTGCTTGCCGGACGACGTAAGGCCGCGGATCTGCTAGGGGAAGTGCTCACAGAACTGAGCCGGAAGGCTTCCAGTGCCCGACCGCTCGCCGGCAGGGAGTGAGTTAGACAGCGGCCCGATTTTACTTCACCAGGTAATAGCGTTCAGTGTATTCCCGCACCATGCGCCGGGTGGTGAACTGCGGCACCAAAGTGACCATGGCTCGCCGGATTCTGTGAATCCACTGCCGTGGGATGCCTTTGGCGTCGCGCTCGTAAAAGAGCGGAATGACCTCCTGTGTCAACACCTTGTAAAGGTTGGCGCAATCGGAGCGATCCTGTTCCTCGACGGAATTGACATGGGCATCTTCGCCGATGGCAAATCCATTGGTGCCGTCGTAGCCCTCGCGCCACCAGCCATCCAGGATGCTCAGATTCAAGCAACCGGCGCAGCCCGCCTTCATCCCGCTGGTCCCGCAGGCCTCTAGCGGACGGCGCGGGGTGTTCAGCCAAACATCGCAGCCGGAAATCATTTGGCGGGCGATGTGCACGTCGTAATTCTCGATGAACACCAAGTGCCCTTGCAGGTCGCTGTATTTGCTCAAGTGAATGATGTGCTGGATGTAGTGCTTGCCCTCGTCATCCCGCGGGTGCGCTTTGCCGGCAAAAATAAACTGAATTGGCCGGGTCGCATCGCGCGTCAGACGCACGATCTCGTCCAGCTTCTGGAAAATGAGCAGCGCGCGCTTGTAGGTTGCGAAACGGCGCCCGAAGCCAATCGTGAGCGCGTCCGGATTCAGCAGGTGGTCAAAAGCGATGAAATCCCCCTGCGCGTGCTGGCGCTGAATGAGCAGCCGCCGCCGGGTGAACTCGATCAATTCGCGGCGGAGCTTATAGCGCAAAGCCCACAGCTCCTCGTCAGAGATGAAGTTGGGATCGGCCATCCGTTGCCAAAACGCCGTCGAGTTGATGTAGGTGTCCCAGTCGAAACTCGTTGCCGGCGCACCGGTCGCCACCCGCGGCGGAGAGTCACCGTTGAGCTTGCGCCGCCAGAAACGGCGAACCGTCCCTTTCATCCAGCCGAGCAAGTGGATGCCGTTGGTAATGTGCCCGATGGGCACTTGCTCCACAGGTCTGCCGGGATATAGGCACTGCCACATCTCCCGGCTCATGCGCCCGTGCAGTTCGCTTACCGCATTGGCCGCACGCGACAATTTCAGGGCGAGCACCGTCATGCAGAACGGCTCGTGGTGGTTCTGCGGATTCACCCGGCCCAGCTTCATCAGCTCCCCAAACGGCGCCGCGATTTGCGTCCGGAACCGGTGCAGCGCGTAGTCCATCAAGTCCGGGCTGAACCGGTCGTGCCCGGCTCCGACCGGCGTATGGGTGGTGAAAATACATTCCACCTTCGTCTGGTCGAGCGCCTCTGGGTAACTCTTTCCCGCTGCCATTTTCTCGCGCAGCAGTTCGAGCGTCAGAAACGCAGCGTGGCCCTCGTTCATGTGGAAAACCGACGGCTGCACTCCCAGCGCCCGCAGCAGCCGCACGCCTCCGATCCCCAGTAGCACCTCCTGCATGATCCGTGTCGTGCTGTCGCCGCCATAAACGCGCAGCGTCAAATCGCGAAAGCGTTGCTCATTTTCCGGACGATTGGCGTCCAGCAATAACACCGAAACGCGGCCGACGTTCACACGCCAGGCCTGGAACGCCACCTCATTCATCCCGATCTCAACCTGGCACACCAACGGTTCGCCCTTTTTGTTCAAAATCGGTTCGATAGGCAGGTTTTTCGGGTCCAGCAGGGTGTAATACTCCGTCTGCCAATTGTGGGAATCAATGGCCTGTTGGAAATAGCCTTCCCGGTAAAACAAGCTGATCCCAACAAAGCCAACGCCTGAATCGCTGGCTGACTTGGCGTGATCCCCGGCCAATATGCCCAACCCCCCAGCCGCAATGGGCAGCGTTTCGTGAAAGCCAAACTCAGCCGAAAAATATGCGGCGGGGTTGCGCTGCAAAGACGCCGCGTGTAGCTGTCCCCAGGTTGGCTTCTCCTCCATGTAGGCGTTAAAAGCCCCCAGCACCTTGCGTACGTTCACCAAAAAATCAGGCTCCTCTAACCGAACACGAAGCTCGGGCTCGGAGACTTCATGGAGAATGGCCACCGCATTGTGGTAGAGGTTCTGCCACGCGCGCGGGGAGAGTTCTTGGAAAATCTCCTGTGCCCCCTGGTCCCAAGTCCACCAAAGGTTTCGGGCCAGTTTATTCAGCCCCGCCGTCAATTCAGTCAGTTCTTTGCTCGTCAGCGGTTTTTCCCGCATATAATGCCAGTAAACTCTGCCGCCCCCAATTCCCTTTCGTCAAAGATTGGCCGCCAATCTGTAGTGATTCCTCTCGGCAACCGCAAATGCAATCCGACGATCATGCAAGCCCGGATCATCCCGGACCACTGGGCAGTTCATAACCGGCACTCCAGCGAACGCCCTGAGCAATCCTCGGAATCCGCAGATTGGGGCTGGCGAGCCTTGCGGCGACGAGGAGGGAGAGCAAGCCGATAACGGCGCGAGCTTGTGAAATCGGGCTGCCAAACCCAAGATATTGTGGTGCCTCTTGACAATGAACCATATGCGGTGTACTTTGAAACCTGTGCCTGAGCATAATTGGGACTTGTTGGTAACGCTTGGGCACATGGATACCCGAAGAAAGGCCTAACATGAAAAAGAAACGCTCAGTTGACAAGGCAACCGGCCACGCGAAGCCGATTCAAGCGATCACTCTCTCGGACGAAAAGCAGAACAAACTCCCAATTGAACCGAATCTTTCGCCCGACCGGATCATGGCTGGAGCTTCCACCACAACAGCACTCCTCAACCAAATCCTTGCGCAGCAGGAGGAGTTTCATGAGTTGCGTCATTGGGGAATAAACGAGTGACACGCCAAATGGGCCGAAGGGTTGCGTCCGCCACGATGTCGTGTCCTTTGCTGCCCGTAAGCCGTAAAAATTTCCTTTTATACGCTTCGGCGAGGCATCCCTGCCCAGGCAGACAAGTCGCGCTTGGACCCGGATGCAGCCCTGCAAGCTCTTCTGCGTCATGGCCGACAAGCGTGTCCCCGCCGACTGCTTGCTGGCGATGAGCCAGATCAAGCGCAGGCCCGCCAGGTAGGGACGCCTCGCCGCGGCCTCCGCCCACGCGAACCACCCTCCCGACGCCCGACCGCGTGGGCCACGCGTCCCTGCCCAATTCACCGTGCGGGTCAGACAGTGCGATCTGGCTCGTGTGTAAACACTCCTTGCCTTACCGGACCGTGTGGCCTGACGAAATCGGTGTTGCGAGGCACCGGATGGCCCGATTTGTGATGAACGTTATGATGGCCTCCGGCGGGTATCCCTGGACAATCGTGCGCGCAACTCGAAGGAAAGAGTATCTCGACGCCCTGGAGGCAGCATCCGCAGAACAGAACATTCTGCCATTCGCTAGGTTCATCCGCGAAGAAATGAGCGTTGACTGGAGCCAGGAGCGGGCAAGGAAGCAGCCGCACCCCTGTCGTTGGCAAAAACCCCATCCGGGTCGAAAATGCTGGGTTCCTGAGACGGTTCCTTGAATCATTTGTCGTATGATCGTTTGGCTGATTCTGCTCCTTCGCCTCGCCGGCGCGTCTTTGAAATCCCATCGTAACTTGCTGTTGGAGAACTTGGCTTTACAGCACCAACTGCTCGTCCTCAGCCGAGGCTCCAAGCGACCCCGCCTGACGCCGCTGGACCGGGCGCTCTGGATCTGGCTCTCCCACACTTGGAACGGATGGAAGGGGTCGCTTCGGATCTTTCAACCAGACACCGTCATCCAAGGGCATCGAGCGGGGTTTCGCCTCTTTTGGCGGTGGAAGAGTCGTCCTCGCAAAGCCGGCCGGAGAACCATCTCCCCGGACATCATTACCTTGATCCGAGAGATGAACCATGCCAATCCGTTGTGGGGTGCTCCTCGGATCCACGGCGAGTTGCTCAAGCTCGGTATCCCCCTTGCTCAACGAACCGTCGCCAAATACATGGTTCCGCGCAGTGGTCCCCGCTCGTCCCACAACTGGAAGGCATTCCTTCGCCATCACCTCGGCCGTATGGTTTCGGTCGACTTCCTCACCGTTCCCAGCATGACCTTTAAAGTGCTCTACGTGTTCATTGTGCTTTCCCATGATCGTCGCCGAGTCCAGAGCTCCTGACATAGCCGTCACGCAAAATGTCCGCTTTTTGCCTCAGGATGGCTCCCGAATCGCGTAGCGCAGGCGCAACGGCGATCCGGAAAAGAGGGTGTTGGTGTGATTGAGTTCCTCGCAAAGCGCTGCAATGGCACGCGTGCGGTGCAGCGAGCTTTGCGCCGCCAAATTGACCCATAACTCCTTCTGGGTGACTTCCAGATCAGCCGCACTGGCCAAAGCCGATTGGATCAGAGTTCGACCTTCGTCATCCGCCCTCCGGTAGTGGGGCGCGACCAATCGCAGTAAATCGCTCTCGGCTTGATAGGCCACCATCTTGATTAGATTGGTCAGATGTTTTCGTTCGGGAGCCAGTTTCACCACCGGTTCTTGCATTACACTTTGGACCGGCACTCGCCGAGGTACGGCATCGCGACGTTTTCCCAGTTGCAGCACTCGTTGCCAAGTATTGCAGATTTTTTGGCCGAGCCTGCCTTGCGCGGTTTTGAACCCCCGCATGGTCCGGCGCTGGTGTTCCAAGTTGACGAAGGCCTCCAGGCCGTATTCGGCTTGCAGTCGATCCAGACGTGCTTGAGCCTGGCGGAGTTGAACATCCAGGGTGGTCCAAGCCAGATTGGGAACTTCACGGGTGGGGTCGTCGGGCACCGCAACGTATTCGACCAAGGCATCCAAGGCGTATTCCTCGCGCAGGTATTTGAAGAAGTTCTCTTGCCGCCAACGATCAAACATCCGATAGGCCACTTGAGCGGCGAGCAAATCCCGCCGGGAGGTGAGGATCGGCGTTTGATGCCCGTTGTCCATCAGGCGAGTGACCTGCCGCAGACGCAGCTTGCCCTTGAGCAAGCGCACCTCCTGGTCGGCTAGGGCATAGGTGAGGGTGCGCCCATCGCGACGGGTGAGGCACGTGTGAAAACGCTTGCGGGGTATGCGAGGGTGGCGCCCCTTGCGGTAAGTCAGCAGGTCGAAGCCGACAGCTAGGATCTGTTGGAAGAGTTTGGGACTGTAGCCACCCCGATCGAAGACCACCGTGACACGCCGCTTGCCCACCAAGGCACGAATCTGGGCGAGGATGCCCGGCAGCATCCTGACCAACTCAGCGTTGGCCTCGGCGGTGACGACGAACAGCGGGTCGCCGGCACTATCATTGACCCAGTAGTCCGAAGTCGCCGGTAGCGAGATGCGCATACGGGCTACGTGGGCCTTGGGCAGCGTGTGTTGGCCGTGGTAAACGCGCACGTGTCCGTCCACATAGAGGAATCCCAGAGCCGATCCACGCAGAGCGACCCGCTGTTGAGCCAGCGCTTGGCCGAACTGAGCGGCGCGTCCAGCGGCTGCCAGGCGGGCCAGTTTGCGCCGCGGCGTTTTGACTTCGGGCGCCCGGTCCAGCCCCAGCACGCGGCCCAAGTCCTGGGGCGAATATTCCTTAAGGCCCTCCGGCCGTTTGATGCGCCACAGCGCCATGAGCAAGAGCGTAAGCAGGCTGGTGCGCAATCCATAAAGGGCCGGGCCCAAGCTGCCATAGATTTTCCGCGTACACTCGAAAAGGCCGCTGGCGACCAAGACAGGCAAGGCCAGGAGAACTCCAGCGCGTGGAACTGCTTCGGGCGAACCAAAAAGCGGACAGGTTTAGGTCCGCACCTTTGGTTGGGAGCCCAGCCGGTACGCAAGCCCTCAGGCTGGCCAGAGCCGACGGGTTTGCGTTCGCAGTGGGCGCTTCCAAGGACAATTGACTCTGAAGAGGCGGGGCAGCTTTCCATCCCAAACGCCGCAGGAGTTTACGAATGGCTTTCTCACTGACACCGATCCGCCGGGCGATCTCGCGCTGGCCAACGCCTCGGGCTGTGAGTCGTTGAACCAACCGCTGCCGTGCCGCGGCCAACCGCCCACGTCCAGCGGGATAACCGTCAGTATGTCCCAGTGCAGCTAATCCGCCCGCCCCGAAGCGGCGCTGATGCCGCCGCACCGTGCGCGCCGAGCAACCAAATGCTCGCGCGACCTCGATTTGGTTCGCCCAGCCTTGCTCCACCAAACCAACCATGGCATATGCCTCGGCCATGCGGTCGCTCGACGCATACTGGGCCAGAGTGATTCCCGAGACGAGCACCACGCAGTGGCCCTCCTAGCTCGCAACAGACACCGCTCGTTGATGACGTGCAGGCTCTCCGGGTTCCGAGCTTCGGGGAACAAATCTTCCTTTTGGAGGACAGGCATACGGGGCAAGAATACCCAAGCTCCAAAAAAGCTGACCAGTTTGGGTCCGCACCCCGGCGTGGCTTACGGAAGGAAAAAAACGGAAAATCGCGGGAAACCACGCGGTCTTGATTACGTGGAGTCACGCCACCATCACAGCCTTCATCGGCGCATATTTGGGCTTGCTGTGGCTCTGGATTGGTAACCTGCTGACGCCGATGATCACCCATGCGCTTTATGATTTCGTCGCCTTCGTGTGCTTCTTGAGCTTTCATCGGAGCCGGTGCTGATTGAATCGCAACTGCCAGACCGATATGGCGGAGTCACGAGCGGGGTAAGCCATTCAACGGGAGCGGGTTGGCGTTTTGGGCTGAACATTGGGCTGCACTATTTTTAGGGTGCGCTTGTGAAAACGAGACATCGGCCCCTAATCACCGAAGCAGAGCAAGCCTTGCTGGATGGCGTGCAGGTGCGCCTAATTGAGTCTGGAGAGCGCGAGCGGTTTGACCAACTCATCGTCCAAGAGCACTACCTGGGCAACGCGCAGTTGGTGGGAGAGCAATTGCGTTACGTGGCCGAGTATCAGGGGCAATGGGTCGCCCTGATGTCTTGGAGCGCGGCGGCCTACCAATTGAAGCTGCGGGAAGCGTGGATTGGGTGGTCAGAGCGGCAAAAGCGGCGGCGCTTGCCGCTGGTAGTCAACAACAGCCGGTTTCTGATCCGGCCGGGGTTTCATGTGCCCAATCTGGCCAGCAAGGTGATGAAATTGACGGTGCAGCGGCTCAGTGCGGATTGGGAGCGGGCCTACCAGCATGCGGCATTAGTGGCGGAGAGCTTTGTGGACCGGGAACGGTATCTGGGCACCTCCTACAAGGTCAGCGGCTGGACGTTGCTGGGTCAGACCGAAGGCTACCAGCGTTCGCGTCAGGATTTTTACCAGGCTCATGATCGTCCCAAAGAGCTTTGGGTGCGGGAGCTCTGCCCGGGGGCGCGGACGATTTTGCGGGGGCGCAATCTGCCGGCAGCCTGTCAGGCCTGCGAGCAAAGTCATCCGCCGGAGTGTCCCCAGTCACCGGAGCAACTGCGGCAAATAATGCTCTTTTTTGAAGGGTTGGGGGATTGGCGTAAGCGCAGGTGCCGTTACCGGCTCAGCAGCTTGGTGGCGGTGAGTGTTTGCGCCCTGCTGTGCAAGGTCTGCCTGGGGCAGCGGGATTTGGCCGCCTTTGCTGCTAATCTGACTCGGGAGCAGATGCAAGCGTTGCGCTTTCCGCGAGACTGGACCCGTCGGGTGCATCGTTACCTTCCCCCCAGCGAATCGACCTTCTTCCGGATGCTCTCGCACTTGGACAACCGAAGGCTCCAGCAGGCCTTATTGGCCTGGCAGGACCAAGTGCTGGGTCCGCGGAACCCCAAGGACGATCAGGTCGGCGTCGATGGCAAGGAATTGCTCAATAGTCAGGGCTTGGAGGTGGTCAGTGCCTATTCGGTCCGTGATGGCCGCTGGCTGGGGTCGGAGCCCGTGGCCGAAGGCTCCAACGAAATCCCCGCCGCGCAGCAACTGCTCCGCCGCACCGACCTGGAGGGCGCGCTGGTCACGGCCGACGCTCTGCACACCCAGTCCGAGACGGCCCGCATCATCGTGCAGGACCGCGGGGCCGATTTCCTTTTGCCCGTCAAAGGCAATCAGCCGGGCGTCGCTGAGAACCTGCACCAACTCGCGCCGAGTTTGGCGCGCGCCTTTTCCCCCTCGGGCCCAAACCTCCCTGGCCCAAACCTGTGAACTCAACCGCAGCCGCACCGAGGCGCGTTGCCTGATCGCTTTTGACACCACGGCCACGACCGTCGGTTTCCCCTTCGTAGAGCAAGCGGCCCGCTTGACCCGGTGCATCGATAGCCCACGCAAGCCCGCCCAAGGCATTGAAACCGAATACTTGGTCTGTTCCCGCCCCGCCGCCCAGATGACCGCCGAGCAGATGCTCCGGGCCGACCGTCGGTATTGGAGCATCGAAACGGGCTTACACCTGCGCTTGGACGTTATTGCCAGAGAAGACCGTAGCCGGGTACGCCACCGCACTTCGGCCCTCAATTTGGCCGTCATTCGTCGCGCGGTCGTCAACGTGGCCGTTCATTGGATAAGACACTGCCGCAAACGCCGCCAGGCCACGCTGAGCGGGTTCTACGATTTCATGTCCGCCAACAACAGCAAAAAGGCCTTCACCCTCGTAACTGTCTCCAAACCCGCATGGTTGCCTCCATGACGAAGCTCCCATAGATGAACGAAACGGGTTGAACTTGCGGTTTAAAGTTCAGTCCCCTATCTTGGTATACTCCGCTCATGACGAGTGAGACCCAAAACCAATAATTCGGCCGGTTTATGACAGCTACTAAACAGTCCCGCAATGGCATTGGTCCCGCACTTTGGGCAGTCGCAGTCCTTTTTGCTGCTGGTGCCGCAACTCAGTTGCGGTCCCAGTCCGCGCCGGCACTCGACCCTGGTTTCAAGAGTCGGGCTATGGCGCACGTTCGGCAACTCGCCGCTTTTGGAATACACGAGGCTGGGACCATTGGCGACCGGAGAGCGGCCCGCTACATTAAGGAGCAGATGAAGAAGGCGGGACTGTCAGTCGGCAACGAGCCATTCACGTTTCAGTCCTTCGTTCTCGAGAACGCGGTGCTCGAAGCCGGAACCGAGAAAGCAGACATCATAAGACTGGGTTTCAATCCCTACTCGGAAAACGGCCCAATCTTGGGCGAGCTGGCTTTAGTTACCGCAACCGACCAGCCCTCCATTCTGAAAGCGAACCTGGATGGCAAACTGGTGGTCCTCGCCGGCAACGACAGTTTCAACATCGTTTCCTTCCACAAGAACCCCAAGGCAGTGCTGTCTTTGTCGGCGCCAGATTTCGAGCGGCTGAAGGCGAGCGGCGCAAGTTCCGGCGAGATCAGATTTCGTGGCAAGCTGGGTACCGCGAAATCCTCAAACATCGTTGGTGCGTTGGGGGCCAAGCCGGGTGCTCGGGAGATTATTCTGTCCACCCACTACGACTCGTGGAGAGGGCCAGGGGCAAACGACAACGCTACTGGCGTGGCGGTCCTGCTGGAGTTGGCGCGCTATTTTCACTCTGTCAAGCTGCCTCCGACCGTGTCCATGCGCTTTGTTGCCTTTGGTGGTGAGGAGCCCGGCTGGCTGGGATCGAAAGCATATCTGCTGCGGCACCAGACCGAGTTGCCAAACTGCGAGTTGTTATTCAACATCGACCAGGTTGGCGGCGATGGCGCTATCTAGACCGACACGCGCGGCGGTATCAGAGGCGTTCCCGACAAGTTTGGAAGCCAACTGCCCAGGGAATTTGCGGACAAAGCCGCCAGGGATACGAATGGGACGTGGAGGCTTCTGATATCGAGTGAGCGTCCGCTATATGCCAGTTCGAACGTTCCCGAATGGCTGCGTTCCGCCGTTTCCAGGGCAGGCATGGGTCTGGGCCGCAAGGTTATTGCACAGGACGGTTCCGGCTCGGACCATCGGGTCTTTGGTCAGGCCGGTGTTGTCGCAACCGATATCACCGTCGAAGGAGGAGCCCAAACTCATGCCCCGACCGATGTACCCGAAGCCGTCGATGCCGACAGCGTGGAATTGGCCGCTCGGCTGGTCCTGGCTGTAATCGAGGACGTGCTGAGCTCCAAGCCGAACTGAGAGAACAGCGCCTCCGCCGGCACCAGCTCCTAAAAATCGTCCACCGCCAAAAGTGCTGTCGTTACAATGAGGATGAACAGCGCGAGCAACCAATCCCCTAATAAGGTCAACGTAATCCGGATTGACACCAGCTCGTCAAAGGAGGGGGTGCTCGGGAATAACAGAAATCCTGAAGCGTGCTCGGGCCAAGCGTAGCGGGAGGCGTGCAATGACACGCTTTTGACTTTGGTAATTCTGCACCGGCGGATACCGGGCGTTAAAAAAAGCGGACAGGTTTGGGTCCGCACCCCGGCCTGGTTTACCGAAGAGGAAAACCCTGAGAATCGCGGGAAACCACGCGGGCTATGTCAGGAGTTCTGGAATCAGGACGCCGTTTTGGAAGACGGTGACGATGGCAGGGCGGACCAGCTCATGGTTCTTCCAGCGCGCGGCCTCAAAGACGACGTCGAAAGTTTGCCATTGGCCGGGCTTTTTGCAGGAGTTGACCAAGGGCGGCGACTGGCCGTAGATCGCGCCGCAGACGCCGTCGGAATAGATGTGATTGTTTTCGGAGTCGTAGATCTGCACTTCGTAACCCCCATGCAAATACACGCCGCTATTGCCCGCGTCCGGACTGTTCCCGACAACCACAGGCTCGGCAAATTCCACATGTAATTGAAAGTCGCCGAATTTCTCCTTGGTATGAAGGTAACCGGTACCGGGTTTCACCTCCATGTAATCATCGTGAATTGTCCATTGGGGCGCGCCTTGGTCGCCCTCCCAATGGGAAAAATCGGTGCCATTGAACAGGACGATGGCGTCCGAGGGCGCGGGTGCGCCGTGGCTGAAGCTGGCGCCGGGAGTGACCACCGGCGGCTTGGGCCGGTTGGGATCATGCACATGCCACTTGCCGGAAGGTAGCATGGGCGTGTCGGTGTAGCCGAGGAGGGTCTCGGCCCAGGTTTGCAAGGCCATCCCGGCCAAGCCGGCGGTGACGCTGACGATGACAATGAGGAAAGTTTTGCGCATAGCTGGAATTCAATCAAACCCCGCGCCGTAATGCGAGACAAACGGACAGCCGCGGGGCCTCACGCTTTGAGGCCTTTGAGGTTGGCTTTCCATCTCTCGTTCACCTTAATCATATGGTCCCAGGTGACTTCGGGGCGCCGACAGGCGGCGGTGCGGCCGAGGATGGTGGTAAGGTTGCTGCGCACGCTGGGCGCGACGGTTGGATTAGAATAATCACCCGAGGTGATAGATTTGTGAAAAGTGGAGATATTGTTGACTGCGCCATCGGTGTAGAGGTTAGTCATCGTGCCGCCGTTGTAAGCGTCGTCACACATGACCTTGACCACGCCAAAATAATGCGTGTCAATAACGCCTTCCAGGCCATAGACGCGGCAGGCGATGTCCTCCCAGAACTTGCCAGCCTGCTTGGAACTGAAGGTCAGGCGCACGTCATTGGGATAGTCAAAGATCACCGAAAAATTGTCCCAAACGCCATTCGGCAATGGCGGGCGGGTCCGTCCGCCGGTGCCGTAGGCGCGGAGAGGCGCAGCGTCAAGAATCCACCAAGCCACATCCAGCGCGTGAATGTTCTGCTCGGCTATGATGTCGCCGGACAGGGTGCGGTCTGCGCCCCACCCGCGCAATCGGGCCTCGTTGCTCTTCGGACTGGCTCTGATGATCGCATCCATTCCACCCCAAGTGTCACCCGTTTGATAGCCGGCTTCGCCGGATACGATCCGGCCAATGCCGCCCGCATGCACAAGGCGCACCGCTTCCTGATAGGACGGGTGGGCCCGGGTCTGGAAATCGGCGAGAAAGACGAGTTTCTTCTCCGTGGCTTTGCGGCCGTTCTCGGCCATGGCGCGGCAGCCGGGTACATCCACCGCAATGGGCTTGGCGCAATAGACGTGCTTGCCGGCCTCGACGGCTGCGGCGGCCTGTTCGGGGTGGAAATAAGGCGGCGACTCAATAACCACCGCGTCGAGTTTCTGTTCGAGAAGGCGCTTGTAAGCGGAGAGACCAGTGAAGCGGCGGGGAGTGTCCACTTGGAACTTTTCTCCCGCCGCATCCGCCTTGTCCGGAAAATAGTCTGCCACCGCCACCAGGTTGTAATGGCCGTTTTTCACGAACAAGTCGGCGATCCATGTGCCGCGCCCGCCGCAGCCGATGAGGCCAATGTTTATTTTGTCATCGCTTTCTGCGCCACGGGCCATCCCCGGCGTGACCGTCAGCGACAGGGCCGAAGCCCCGGCTACGGCCAGGAACTGCCGGCGCGTGAAAGTGGAGTGTCGGCGGGAGTTCGAAGTTTCGTTGCTCATGAGTTTGCCAGGGGGTGCTTTCACCAGATTGATTTGCCCGGGGTCATTCATCTTAAGTAGGGTCCAAATTCGGCCTGGTTCAAGCGGGGAATATCCCCTTGAGGAACTTCAGGTCGGCGCGGCAATCCTCGACCAGCGAGTGGGGCGCGGCGGCTTCGATCTGAATCCAGCCCCAGTAATTGATGTCGTCCATGGCTTGGCGGACTTTGTGGAGGTCGATGCGTCCTTGGCCCAGCATGAAGTTTCCATCCTTGGCGTGGAACTCGCAGATGCGGTCCTTGAACATCCGGATTTCCTGGTAAATGTCGTAGTCCTTGTCGGTGGAGTTGCCCACGTCATCATAAACTTGGACCGCCGGAGAGCCGACGCGCTGGAGAATATCAAGATTCTCCACGGCACTGAGATAGTTTTCCAGGCCGAGAATAGCGCCGGCCTTTTCGGCGCGCGGCGCAAGTTCCTTGAGCAAATCCACTGTGCGATCGGGCCCCACTTTGTCGCCCTTAAGTTCGCCGTTGAAAAATTGCGCGACCAGGATGACTTTGACGCCAAGAGCGTGCGCCCCGGCGAGAGAATCGAGCAGCCAGATGGCCGCGCGAGGCTCGCTCTTGAGCGCGATATTGATTTATTTGGATTGCGCGACCCCGGCCATGGGCAGCCAGGTGCAGAGGTGTTTCCTGTTCCAATTGTTCACGGTGGAGTAATCCACCACCTGGATGAAGCCGTCGGCGGTGGGAACGCGGAACTGCATCCGGGTGCCCGGCAGCGTTTTTAGGATAGGAGTCAACTCGATGTAGCCGTCTATGGCCCGGAGGGTCACCGGTTGGTTGCAGTCTGGATCGATGTTTTCATCGCGGGCCAGAACGATGGGGCCCCTGACCAGCGCCTGGAAGCGGTCGCCGGCCCGGTCGCTGCCGTGGAGGGCGTTGATCACCCGGCAGCGCATGTCGAGTCTCAGCGCCATCTGGTCGCCCGACGACCATTCTCGCTGCAGATCCGCATAAGCGCCCGGAAGAACCCTGACCGGTTTCTCGTTCACGGTCAGTCTGGTCAAGGCACTCCAGGCCGGGATGCGCATTTTAATGGTAAACCGCTCGGGCTTTTGAAGGGAGACGGTCACATTGACGGAATCCGAAACCGGGCAATCTGTCTTGATGACCAGGTGGACAGCTTGGCCGCGCGGCGTTGTCGCGGTCGCAATTCCGGCATTGTAAAGGTTGATTACCGGGCCAGTCTTCGAAGCCATGACCGCAACGAACGGCAGATAGGCCAACCCCATGGGCCCATTCAGGTTGCAGCAGGTTACATAGACGCCGTCAATCTTCCCGCCCCAGCCATTGGGATTGGTCTTTACGCCATTGAGCCGATTGACATAACTGAAGCCGTCACCTTCTGGTTTCATGGCGCCGATCAAGCCGTTGTAGGCATACTTTTCGATCTCGTCGATAGTGGACGGGTCCCCGGTCAGGCGGCAGAGTTGACTGCAAAACTTGAGCCAGGTGACACCCACGCAGGTCTCCATCATCCGATCCATTTTCGGGTTGGTCTGCTCCAAAGCGGTGTAGTCCCAGGCTTCGCCGAGCACTTGGGGATGGTAGGGTTGGTCGACGCCGCCGTTGCCGATGAGGGTGATCTCCTTTTCGCGGATGTTGCGGTACAAGTTCAACGTGGCCTGCCTCCAGTGCCCGTTGCCAGTGACCCGGTAGTATTCCAGCAGCCCTTCAAACAGCGACAACATCTCGTAAGCCTTTGGGTAGGGGCCGCCGATCTGCTCGGGATCTTTGTTGTTAAACGTGTCCTCGATGATCTTGTAACCTTTGGCGCCGCCTTCCTCCTCGACGATGTAGCGGGCAAAATCGAGGTATCGCTGATAGCCCGTGAGCTTATAGAGCCGTATGATCGGCTCGAGAATGGTGCTGGACTCGATGTGGTTCGGACTCCAGCCCTGGTCAACGATACGGATCTTTGGCGGCGGCCCGATTTGATGGAGGGTGCAATCGGCCAGGCTGATCATCGCCTGTAGAATGGCCGGATCCTTGTCCACCTGCTCGTAATACTCGTCCAAGCCGAGCAAGACGTATGTGCGCTCCCAGAGGTCGCCGCCGGGGCTGTCGGGCTGGTTGGCGATTTCGGAGCAACTGATGCTGCCGTTGGCGCGCCTGGCCGATAGCAGATCGGCTACGGTTTTCTTGAGAATAGCTTTGAGTTTGGGATTCTGCCTATAGCGGTAGAACCTGGCCCCTGACCGCACGGCGTTGCCCCACATTTCGCCTTGAGCAAACTGGTATCGCCCTGTTCGGAACATCTGCACGAAGGCGGCATAGAGCACCACCCCGTTATTCCAGTGGGTAACGGAGTTGTCGATTTAGTCTTCGAGATAACCCTCCAGCCGAACCGCCCCGGCTGACAGGGGATTAAACTGATCCTCAACGAAGGCGAAAGCCTGCAGGGCAAAAGCGGTGAAAATAGCCAGCACCAGATAAACCGCGCATTGGTGTCTAACGCTGACGCGGATTGGACGGCATGGACATTCAGCCGCATTCATAACATTGTGGATTCGCCTATTCTCGCGCTCACCATGCCACCGCCTGACCTCCAACCAAGAGGCATGCGTCTGGTAGTTTTTGGATGACTTCCCCGAAATCAGAAGGGACAAAAATTCGCTTCTTGGACCCCTCGGGTTGAGTTTTCTCAGTTGTCGAGGGTAATTTTATGTTCCAACACTTCCCCCCCCCGCTGACATCTAGTGGCTGGCGTTTAATTCTGTTGGCTTTCACCAAGGCAAAATCCTCGGTCCGCACCCTTCCCGCAGCCTGCTACCTGGCCAGTTCTTTGCGTTTCAAGGCCTTAAATCTATGCGCCTGTCTGGCTGTATTCATAACGACTTAAGCCGATTACGGCAATTGGGGTTTGCGTTCAATTTACTTTTTTTGCCGTCGGCCTGTGCAGTAATGGCGCGGAAAGCGTGGAGACCACGCAGGGACTCACCAATAGACTACGAAAAGCAGCCTAAACACCAACATATTGGCGATGGCATCAGTAATGCTACTTAGCGATATGGGTTACAAATCTGTTGGAGCGGTTTGGTGGGACGGAACATTATGAAAACTTTCAAAGACTTCATTCGCACGGGACTTCTTTGCGTGACCGCGCTCGCGGCCTACAGTCTGGTCACCACCGTCGCGTCGGCGGGGACGATGAACGCCCTCTGGAATACCGCCACGGACGTGCCCGTGACGGCCAGCAGCTACACCGCCACGGGCAACACGGTGAACTTCACGCTCAACTTTGCGCCGGCCACGGGCACGGAGCTGATGGTGGTGAAGAACACGGGGCTGGGCTTCATCAATGGGACTTTCGGCAACCTCGCGCAGGGGCAGGCGGTGGCGTTGAGCTACGGCGGGATCACTTACGACTTCGTAGCCAACTATTACGGCGGCAGCGGCAATGATCTCGCCTGATATACCAGCCAATCTCCACCCCATAATGATACAAGGGAGACTAGTAGCAGGAGTAGCAGAGTATGGGGGTTGGTTGTGGCCAGAGGGGGGGCAGGAGGGGGTAGGAGGGGCCGGGCGCTTTGGACCCGGAACAGAGTGGTGTGGGTGCTCTCCTGTGTGAGACAGAGTGGGGGCCACATCACGACTTCACACAGGCGCACCCACCAGAGTACTAAAGGACCCCAGCGTACCTCTTGGTACGTAACCGGCCAATACGTGTCAAGAAGATTCGTGTAAAATGCCAAAAAAGGGTGAGTGATTGCCAAAAAAGGGAGAGCTTCTTTAATGCT
>JBEKJO010000135.1:0-16432 GCA_050011195.1 Verrucomicrobiota bacterium
TGAGTTTCTCAGACGTTTCAGCGCGGATGCCCCGTTCAAGATGAGTGCCAAGCATTTTATGGTCGGCATCACAGCCAAGAACGGCAAGTTTGCATGGCGAAAGCCAGACGCAGATATTGCGGCGAAGTTGGAAGAGTTTATTGGTTGAGATATGCAGACGCGGTCTAACCAATCGCGCCAGCCAACGCCGGGAGTCCGTCTCGCGGCGCATCGGGCGTCACCGGCCCGGCGTGGCTGCGCTCATCGTTAGGCGGCTTTGCCATTGTTCCGTTTCTCCAACTACCGATGCTTACACTGGTTGTTCATTGCGCCCACGCCGGGCTGATAGCGGCAGCGGTGCTCGCAGCCGGGCGTCGGCGCAGCCAGCGCGCGTGTGCCGCCCTGTTGTTAGTCTGTGCTTTTATCTTGGAGTGGTTTGCGCCAGTAGATACGTTCTGGCGGGCGGTTCTAGCGTTAGTCGGCATGTTGGCCTTGATGGCCGCCATAACGGTTGCCACCTCGGCGACACCGCAATGGTCTGTCCGGTATCGCTTGCTGCATCTGCTCACTTTGGGTTATCCGCTGCGTGCCGGGCGCATCCGGCCGGTTCTATCGCGACGCATCATTGGCCGTCTCATCGTGGAAGGGTTGGTGGGTAGCGCGGCCTTCTGGTTCCTCCGGCATAGAGCACCGGCCCAGCATCCGCCCGATGCGGTAATCGCGCCAGGGCGCTTGGTTGCCGGGATTATATTACTCTACGCATGGGCGGAGTTTGCAAATGACCTCATCCATTTTTGTTTTCTGGCATCGGGCGCGGCCATGCGTCCGATCCAAAAGACACCGATTGCCGCCCGCAGCTTGCGGGATTTCTGGGGCAAGCGCTGGAACCGTCCGGTGAGCGCGTGGCTCCACCGGTTCGTCTTCCTGCCGCTGGCGCGGCAGCACCGCCCCAACCTCGGACTTTTCTGTGCCTATCTTGTCAGCGGCGCGATCCACGCGTGGCTGACATTGGTGGCGCTCGGCGCATTCGCAGCCTTTGGAATGGCAGTGTTCTTTGGCCTTCAGGCGGTGTTTATCCTGGCCGAAGACCGCCTTCAGGTTCACGCCTGGCCGGTTCCTTTGGCGCGGGCATGGACGCTTGCCATCTTGCTTGCAACATCACCGTTGATTATTGGTCCATATCTTCGCATGGTTCATCTGTAGCCCTGTCGAAAGTGCCCCCGGCTCGGGCGTTTGGTGGCTTTCTTCTGAGAAAAGGTGACTCGTTTTCGCCGGAACCAGGTTCACCGCCGAGAATACCTTAACCACCTGGAGTTGGGGTTGGCGCACCGGCGGAAAGGGGCGCGCCCCTTTTCGCGGGGGGAGCATTTCCCGGGAAAAGAGGCGGATGACCTGCCGCAGGTGCTGCTGCTTCTGAAGGATTTGCGCGTGCACCCGGAAGAAGTGGCGCGCCCCTTTTGATTTCCGCACGTGCAGTTGGAAAAAGTGTCGCTTCGGATTTCGGATTTCGACCTTCTTTCGGGTTTCGGGTTTCGGACTTCGGATTTCCGCGGCTGCTGCCCGGAATCAAGTTCTGGCGCTAGCGCCGGCGACCTGCTAGTTTGGTTGCGGCTATGAATGCTTGGGGTCGAAAATGGATTGCCGAATGGCTGGAGGGATTGGGCCGCATCACCCTCCTGGCAAAAGAGTCGGTTGCTTCGCTGTTCACCTTCAAGGTGGCCTGGCGCGACCTGCTCTACCAGGTCCATTTCACCGGCGTGAAGTCCCAGTCGGTGGTCCTGGTCACCGGCGCCTTCACCGGCATGGTGCTCGCCGCGCAAGCCTACTTCCAATTCCACAAAGTCAAAATGGACACCGCCACGCTCGCGGTCGTGAGTATTGGCATGTGCAGCGAGCTCGGACCGGTCTTGACCGGGCTAATGGTGGCCGGCCGGGTCGGCGCGGCCATCACGGCGGAGTTGGGCACGATGCGTGTCACCGAACAAATCGACGCGCTGCGCACGCTGGCCACGCACCCGGTGGACTATCTGGTCGTGCCGCGCTTGCTGGCCCTGCACATCGCTCTCCCCCTGTTGACCGCGGAATCCATGGCCGTCGGCATCGGCGCGGGCTATGTCGTGGGGGTTTATTTGTACGGCATCGACCCAACGTATTCATGGTCTAATATGCTGCGGTACACCAACACCGCGCATGTCATGATTGGTTTGATCAAAAGCGTCATCTTCGGCGGTATTGTCGGCTTGATTGGCTGTTACAAAGGGCTCTCTTGCGGAGAGGGCGCCGAAGGCGTGGGACGCGCCACGACGGAGGCGGTGGTGTATGCCTCGATCACGATCCTGATCTCCGATTTCTTCCTCACGCTCACATTGGGCCAGGTTTTTCTTACGCTATGATCGAAGTCCGCGATCTGAAGAAGCGCTTTGGCGCCCATTCCATCCTGGACGGCGTGACCTTTCGGATTGAGAAAGGCGAGTCGGTCGTCATCATTGGTCGCAGCGGCGGCGGTAAGAGTGTCTTGCTTAAACACCTGATCGGCCTGCTCAGCCCCGATGCGGGCCAAGTCCTGATCGACGGCGAGAACATCGTCCCGATGAACGAACGGCAGTTGCTGCGCGTGCGCCGCAAGTTCGGCATGTTGTTCCAGAGCGCTGCGCTCTTCGATTCCATGACCGTGGCGGAGAATGTGGGGTTCGCCTTTCGCCGCGACCGCTCGCTGCCGAAAAAGGAAATCCGGCAGAAGGTGGCCGAGATGCTCGAAATGGTGGATTTGCCCGGCACCGAGGACAAGCAGCCTTCCGAACTGTCGGGCGGCATGAAAAAACGGGTCGGTCTGGCGCGCGCGATTATTTATCACCCGCAAATCATTCTGTATGATGAGCCGACGACCGGGCTGGACCCGATTGCGTCCGACAGCATAGACAAGCTCATCCTGCGGGTTCGCGACCGGCTGGACGTGACGACCGTGGTGGTCACGCACGACATGCGCAGCGCGCGACGGCTGGGCCAGCGCATTATGCTGTTGCACAAACAAAGAATCTACGCGACCGGAACCCCGGACGAGATTTTCAACTCCCAGGACCCGGTCGTACGCCAGTTTGTTGAGGGCGTTTCCGATTCGAAAGAACTCTTCTTCTAGCAATATGGACAAATCACGTCTCGAGTGGAAGGTCGGCTTGTTTGTTTTCGTCAGCCTGGTGCTGTTGGCGGTGCTGCTGCTGCAGTTCAGCAAAGGCCTCACGCTCTTCCATCCCGGGTACGACATCCTGCTCAACGCCCCGAGCGTGGGCGGCTTGAAGACGCGCGCCCAGGTGCTCATGGCCGGTATCCAGGTCGGCACGGTCGCCGACATGAAACTTGCCCCGGATGGCAAGAACGTTATTATTACCCTCCGGATCTACCGGCAATACGAGATCCACAAGGACGCGCACTTTGTGATCGAGCAATCCGGCTTTCTCGGAGATCAATACGTCGCCATCCTCCCCACGAAAAACGAGGGCGGGAAGTTCGGACCCGGCGATGAGGCCAAGGCGGACGCGCCGCTCGACATTCAGGCCGTGGCGCGCTCGGCCGCCGGCTTCATCGAACACATCGACGCTGCGGCCACAAACATCAGCGACGCCTTGATGGACGCCCGCCGCACCGTTTTGAGCGCCCAGGCGCTCACGAACCTCTCAGCCACCTTCTCCAACTTCCACCGGGCGTCCGAACGTTCCCTGGCGATCTTGGACAACCTGAACGCCCTCGTGGAAACCAACCGCCCTTCCATCAGCGCCTCGGTCAGCAACCTTTATTTCTTCTCCGAGCAGCTCAACCAGTCCGCCAATGCCTTGGGGAGCCTGCTGGCGACCAACTCGCCGGCAATCGACGCGGCGGTGAGCAACGTCGAATCTTCCACGGTCACACTGAAGAAGCTGGTCGAGGGGGTGCAGGAAGGCAAGGGTTTGGCCGGAAAACTGCTTGTAAATGAACAAATTGCGGCCAATGTGTCGCAGATTGTCGATAACGTGAGCCTGGTGACCAGCAATCTCAACCGCTTGGGCCTGTGGGGCATCTTGTGGCAACACAAGCCCCCCGGGACGAACGCGCCCGCGTCGGCCTCCAAGCCTTTGACCTCACCCAAGAATTCCTTTAATTGATTTATGGCGCTTTGGGTCATTCGAATTCTATTTGTGTCCATGTGCACCATCGGCGGCTACGCCGTCAGCCAGGTGCGGCCGGAGTTCCTCAACAGCCCTTATAGCGGCCCCCTCGGCATGGTCATCGGCTTCGGCTTTGGCTGGCTGATGATCGCTATCGACGAGATGCTCAAGGGCTTTTCCCTTCGGGCCTTTTCGGCGACGACGTTCGGTCTCCTCCTCGGCACGGTCGTCGCGCTCCTCATCGACCGCTCCGGCCTGTTCGAAAACGTGGAGGAAAGGCCGACGCGCTGGTTGATTCGCCTGAGTCTGTTTCTGAGCTTCAGCTACATTGGCATCGTGCTGGCCATGCGCAGCAACAAGGAAGACTTCTCGCTCATTATCCCCTATGTCCGCTTCGCCCCGCAAAACAAACCGGACAATCTCCTGCTGCTCGATACCAGTGTCATCATCGATGGCCGCATCGCTGACCTGATCGAAGCCAATTTTATCGAGGGCTTGCTCGTCGTGCCGCGTTTCGTCCTGAAGGAGCTCCAGCAAATCGCCGATTCCAACGACGCCATCAAGCGCGCCCGCGGCCGCCGCGGCCTGGAGGTGCTCAATCGCATCCAGCGCAACACCCGCAACGAAGTGAAAATCCACGATGGCGATTTCCCGGATGAGAAGGAAGTGGATGCGAAGCTCGTCCGCCTGGCGCGCAACCTGGGCGCCAAGCTCTATACCAACGACTACAACCTGGGCAAAATCGCCGAACTGCAAAAGGTCAATTACGTCAACCTCCACGACCTGGCCAAATCGCTCCGGGTGGTCCTCTTGCCGGGCGAAATGCTCACCTTGCGCATCGTCCGCGAGGGCAAAGACAAGGGCCAGGGCGTCGGCTATCTGCCGGATGGGACGATGGTGGTGGTCAATAACGCGCAGAACGCCGTTGGCCAGCAGGTCGAAGTGCAAGTCCAAAGCCAGCTTCAGACCGGCGCAGGCGTCATCGTGTTCGCCGACCTCAAGCCGGCGGTCGCGGCGTGAGCCGCTTCGAAGAAGCGACTGACGCCAGGGAATTCCTTGCCTCTGAGACGCCTCCTGATGAGCCCCGGAAAGATTAAGCTCCTTGCCCAACTGAAGCGAATTCTGCCGGCGGGCGAAGTCAGTTTCGCCAGCTCTGTTCTGGCGGAACACGCCGGCGACAAGTGGTTCGCCGCGCATAAGCCGGATGCGGTCGTCCTGCCCCGCAGCACCAAATCCGTATCTGCGCTGCTGCGCTTCGCCCACCGCCACAATCTGCCCGTCACCCCGCGCGGCGCGGGTCATGGCTACGTGGGCGGTTGCGTTCCTGTCCGCGGCGGCATCGTGCTTTCGCTGGCGCGCCTGAACCGCATCAAGGAAATCAGCGCCGCCGACTTTGTGGCCGTGGTCGAAGCCGGCGTTAACACCCAGAAGCTCCAGCAGGAGGTGGAAAAGAAGGGTCTATTCTATCCGCCCGACCCGGCCAGCCGGGCGGACAGTTCCATCGGTGGCAACATCATCACCAACGCGGGCGGCCCACGCTGCCTCAAATACGGTGTCACCCGCGACTACATCCTTGGCCTCGAGGTGGTTCTCGCGGACGGCACGGTGCTGCGGCTGGGCGGGCGCACCCACAAAAACAAGACGGGCTTCGAGCTCCACCGGCTCTTCGTCGGCTCCGAGGGCCTCCTGGGCGTTGTCACCGAGGCCACCTTGAAGCTGATTCCCCTGCCGCCTTATCGCGCCTGCCTCGCTATTGGTTTTGGTTCGATGCGCGCCGCCGTCCGCTCGCTCCACGCCATCCTGGCCGCTGGCTTCCTGCCAGCCGCGCTCGAACTCGCCGACTCATTCACCCTCGCCGCTGCTTTCAAACGCACCAGCAGCGAGCGCCTCCAGGGCTGCCGGGCCCACCTGATCGTGGAACTCGACGGCCAGAAACGCTCCGTGTGCGGCGAACTGGGTCAACTCCAAAGGCTCATTGCGCCCCAAAGGCCCCTGTTTGTCGAAACCGGCCTCGGTGCGAACCAATGCGAAGCCGTCTGGCAGATTCGGCGCGAGTTCTCCTACGCTCTTCGCGACACTGGGCTGACCAAGCTCAACGAGGACGTGGTTGTCCCCCGTGGCCGCCTGGAAGACCTCTTCGCTTTCGCCGCGCGGCTCCAAAGGAAATACGCCCTCCCCGTCGCCTGCTTCGGCCACGCCGGCGACGGCAACATCCACACCAACGTCATGGTCGATTTCAACCAGCCCGGCGCCAAGCGTCGCAGTGAGAACGCCCTTGACGAACTCTTCGCGCAAGTCCTCGCCTGGGGCGGCTCGATCACCGGGGAACACGGCATCGGCCTCGCCAAAAAACGCTGGTGGCCGCTGGCCGTATCAAAAGAAGTGCTCGCCCTGCATCGCACTGTGAAACACGCGCTCGACCCGCGCGGGATTCTCAATCCCGGCAAGTTCGTCTAGGTGAAGCCCCCGTGACGGCTAGGGCATGTTATGAGATACCGATACCCCCAAGAGATCGTTCTGCAGTTGCCAGCGAGTTCCATTAAAGACTACGACGCTTTGATCGAACTGGAGAATAGCATTATAGCGGGCATTGGTAATCTGGGAGAAGTGGACGGCCATGACATGGGAGTCGGCGAAATGAACATTTTCGTTCGCACAGATAATCCAAAACTTGCTTTCGAGAGGATAAAGCTGTTGCTTGGCACCAAGGACCTCATGCCCGACCTCAAAGCTGCTTACCGTGATGTTGGCACGGACAGTTTTACGGTTCTCCATCCAGCCGGCCTCAAGCATTTCGATATTGCGTAGCCGCAATCACCCCTTGGTTTGCCTGTCAGCACTACCCGCTCTTCTGTGCTCCGTTCTCGTGCGGATCGCCTATGCCCCGCCCGGCAACCTGTTCTGCCTCGCCCCCCACTAGGACGACGAATTCCCCTTTCAGCGAGCGTTTCCTGAGCACCTCTAGCAACTCAGCCGCCGTCCCCCGCAAATATTCTTCGAACTTCTTGGTCACTTCCCGCGCGAGCACCACCTGACGCCCGGCGAACAGCTCGCTCAACTCCACGAGCAGCTTCTCGACGCGGTAGGGTGACTCATACAGCACGAGCGTTCCTCCCACGCTCTTAAGCCGCTCCAGTTCTCTGCGGCGCTGCCCCGTCTTGTGCGGCAGAAACCCGATGAAATGGAATTCGTCAGTCGGCAGTCCGCTGGCCGTCAACGCGGCGACCAGCGCGCTCGGCCCCGGCACCGGCTCCACGCGCAAGCCCGCCGCTATCGCCGCCTTCACCACCCGCTCGCCCGGATCGCTGATACCCGGACTCCCGGCGTCGGTCACCAGCGCCACCTTCTCCCCGCGCCGCAGTCGCTCAATGATCTCCTCGCTCCGCCGGGCCTCATTGAACTGGAAATAGCTCAGCAGCGGCTTGGCAATGCCAAAGTGCTTCAGCAATTGTCCGGTCCGCCGCGTGTCCTCCGCCGCCACCACGTCGCACTCCTTGAGCGTGCGCAGGGCGCGCAGCGTGATGTCCTCCAGGTTCCCAATCGGCGTGGCGACCAAATAGAGCGTACCCGGTGTCAGCGGCGGCAAAGTTTCGTTCATGTTGAATTTGGAAATCAGGAAAACAGGAAGCAGGTTCCTGATTTCCTGAGTTCCAAATTCGCCTTATTTCCTACTTCGTAATTCCTCGCTCACTCGACCGCACGAACTGAACCAGATGCTGAATCTCCGGCAGCGCCGGCAGCTCCTTTTCGATCCGGGCCAGCGCGTTCGGGATCGTCAGCCCATCCCGGATAAGAATCTTGTAGGCCTGGCGCATCGCAACCTGGGCTTCCTCGGACACGCCGTTCCTTTCCATTCCCACCTTGTTGGGAGCCCGGGTCTCCGCCGGGTTGCCGTCCACGATCATGTAAGGCGGCACGTCCTGAACAACCTTGGCACAGCCCGCAATCATTGACATGGTCCCAATCCGGCAGAACTGGTGTATCGCCGCCAGGCCGCCCACCACCGCATGATCCTCCACCGTCACGTGCCCCGCCAGCGTCGCCACGTTGGACATGATGACGTGGTTGCCCAGCCGCACGTTATGCGCGATGTGAGAGTAGGCCAGAATGTGATTGTTCGACCCCACCGTCGTCACCTCGCCATCGCCGGTGGCGCTGTGGATGGTCACGTACTCGCGGAAGGTGTTGTGATCGCCTATTTCTGTCCGCGTCAGGCCGCCCTTCCATTTCAAATCCTGCGTCTTTAGCCCAATGCTGGCGAAGGGAAAGATTTCATTCCCCTGCCCCAGCCGCGTGTAGCCGTCAATCACCACGTGAGAATGCAGCCGGCAAGCCGCCCCCAGCTCCACGTGCTCCCCAACGACGCAATACGGCCCTATTTCGCAGCCGGCGCCGATTTGCGCCCTGGGATGAATAATCGCCGTTGGATGAACCATATCGCTCTTCTGTATCGAACTACCCGCCACTCACCGCCGGCATATCATCGTGCTCCCGCTTCTATGCGTCTATGAGCATGAAAGTCACGGCGGCCTCGCTGACGACCTCGCCCTGCACTTTGCACACCCCTTTGGCCTTGCCGATCTTGCCCCGTATCTTCGTCAGCTCCACATCAATCACCAGCACGTCGCCCGGATGCACCGGCTTGCGCCACTTCACATCCTCGGCCGACATGAAGTAGGCGATCTTGCCGGCGTTCTCCACGCTCTTGAGCAGCACAATGCCGGCCACTTGCGCCATGGCCTCCAATTGCAGCACCCCCGGCATCACTGGATGTCCGGGGAAATGCCCCTGAAAATAGAACTCGTTGATGGTGACGTTCTTGATGCCGATAACGTGGTTGCCTTCAAGCTTCGCGACGCGATCCACCATCAGAAACGGATAGCGGTGCGGCAGCAACTGCATCACGCCCTGGATGTCCATAGCCCCATCCTGCGCCTTCGTTTCCTCAGACGCGCCCTCCGCCATCGGCGCGGCTTTGGGCGCCGCCGGGGGCGGGGCGAAGGCCTGCGCGGCCACCAACGGCTTGCGCATTTGCGCCAGAATCCGCCGGACCAGCTCGCAATTGGCCGCGTGCCCGGGCTTGACCGCAATCAAGTGCCCCCGCAACGGCCGGCCCAGCAACGACAGGTCCCCCACGATGTCCAGCATCTTGTGCCGGACAAATTCGTCGGGGTACCGCAGCGGCTCGGTCGTGAGCACCGCATCGTCCCGAATGACCACTGCATTCTCCAGGCTGCCACCCTTGATTAAACCGTTGGTGATGAGGAACTCGATCTCCTCGTAAAAGCAAAACGTGCGGGCGTGCGCCAGGTCCCGCTCCCAGGTCGTGGGCGACAGTTCAAGGCTGTAGAACTGCGTAAACCGTCCCCGTTTGTCCGCGCTCGTGCAGGAGATCTTGAACGCCTCATCCGGGAAGAGCGTCATCGTCGTCTCGCCCATTTCCAATTCGATCGGCGCCGTCACCGTGTACGGTTCCCGGCGCTCGTCTTGGGGCACGATCCCCGCGCTTTGGACCATCTTGCAATACTCCCGCGCGCTGCCGTCCGCGATGGGCGGCTCATTGGCATCCAGCTCCACGATGGCGTTGTCAATGCCGTACCCGGCAAACGTCGCCAGCACATGTTCTACCGTGTGAACGCGTGTGTTCCCCTTGGCCAGTGTCGTCGAGCGGTTGTTCTCGACCACGTTCTCCGCCCGCGCCTCGATTTCCGGTTTGCCCTCCAAGTCCACCCGCCGGAACCGGATGCCGGTGTTCGGCGGCGCCGGAAGAAACGTCATGGTCACCCGGTTGCCGCTGTGCAAGCCGACCCCGGAATAGCTCGCGGGACGATTAAGTGTTTGCTGCTGTACCACGACCCCATTAAACAACCCGCCCGCCCGCTTGGCAAGCGGCAGATGATCTACCTCCGGCCATCATACCACGTATGGCACTCCTCCCGGCTCCGCAGGATTCGCTTGGGCGAGAGCGCGAACCGAACCAGGAATCGGATATACTCCCGCAGCGTGTACAAATGCACCTTCCGCGCCGAGGTCAGCAGCGGGTGCCGATGCAGAATTACAATGCGCTTCTTCTTCTCCCGCGCCAGCCGCTTTAACCGCTGACTCAGGTCAATTTCCTCGCCGGCAAACAGTTCGTTGTTGAATCCACCCAGCTCCCGGAAGGCCCCCGCTTCACAGAAAATGAATGCTCCCGACATCAAGCCGCCCGCCCGCATGAAGCCGTTACAAAGCCACGCAACCAAATTGACCACCGGATGATGCCCCGCAAATTCCATCGTGCAGCTCCCGGCCAGGCAGCGCCCCGCTTCAATCGCTTCGGCCACATCGTCGAACAACTCCGCACTCGGGTGTGAATCCGCGTCAATGAACAGCAGCCAGTCCCCTGTAGCCGCCGCCGCGCCGCTGTTCCGCGCCCGGGCAATTTGATTCACCGGCTCGAAGACCACCGTAGCGCCTTCCGCCCGTGACAACTCCGCGGTGCGGTCGGTCGAGTTGTTGTCACAGACAATGATCTCGGTGGCCCACTCCCGCCGGGCGAACGCCGCCGTGGCCGCCTTCACTTGGCGCAAGGTCTCGCCAATGAGCCGTTCCTCGTTAAACGCCGGAATGATGACGGAGACGTTCACCAATCACCAATTACCAGTCACAAGTCACCCCTCACCCCGCTTGCGCCGCCGCCGGCTTGAGGGTTACTGCTTGACGCCAGGCGCAGGCGCTTTGGCAGGCGCTTCCGGCGCGGCCTGCTGACGCCGTTTCAAAAGCTCCCGAATGTGCCGGTGCAAGGTTCCCGTAAACAGCCACCCCAGGCACAACACCAGCAGGATGGCGACCCCCGCCACTTCCAGGCGGAACGTCGCGATCTCATCGGTGTAGTACGGTATGAAGGTCGCCTGCCCGAGGCCCACCACAATCGTCGCGACCACCAGCGCCAGCACGCCCCCGCCGATTGCCCAGACCACGCAGTTCTTCCCCGCTCTGTAGGCCATGAAGCCGAACCAGGCCGCCGTCGCCGCCGCTACCGGCCACGGAATCATGCCGATGATACTGTTATTTTCCATATTGCTTAGACCTTAGCCCATGCCAGGCCGTTCGTCGCCAGCAAACATTCCTTACAAAAATGTAATGCTGCGGACAGCTTCCTGAAAGGGTCATATCGCTCCAAGGGGTACAAACAAAAACATAACTGACACAATACAATACTTATGACAAAGATTCTTGATCAATTCAACGTTCGGCTGCTCGCCCTGGGTTTGGGCGCGGCGGCCCTGGTCGCCGGCTCGGCTCTCGCCGTCAGCCACACTGATACCGCTAAAACCATGACCCCGGCCGCTTCAGCCAATCTCGAGGTGGACGAAAGCCCGGTCCCGCGCACCGCCGGCCCCTACACCAGCTTCGCGCCCATCGTGAAGAAGGTCGCGCCCGGCGTCGTGAAGATAGTCATTACCTCCAAGGCCGGCAACGTCGCGGTCCCGGAGTGGCTTGGCTTCAATGATCCCTTCTGGCGCCGCTTCTTCGGCGACCAGTTTGGCCGGCAGATGCCCAACCACCAATTCAACACCCCGCGCCAGCACGGCCTCGGCTCGGGCGTCATCGTCACCAAAGACGGCTACATCCTCACCAACAACCACGTCGTGGATAACGCCGACGAAGTAAAAGTCACCCTGCAAGATGGCCGCGAGTTCACCGCCAAGGTCATTGGCCGCGACCCCAAGTCCGATGTCGCCGTCATCAAGATTGACGCCAAGGACCTGCCAGTCGTCCCGATGGCCGACAGCGACAAAGCTCAGGTCGGGGACATCGTGCTCGCCATCGGCAACCCCTTTGGCGTGGGCCAGACCGTTACCACCGGCATCGTCAGCGCCACGGGCCGCGGCAACCTCGGCATCGAAGACTATGAGGACTTCATCCAGACCGACGCCGCCATCAACCCCGGCAACTCCGGCGGCGCGCTCGTCGATATTGAGGGTCGCCTCATCGGCATCAACACCGCCATCTTCAGCCGCTCCGGCGGCAACCAGGGCATCGGCTTCGCCATCCCCTCTGACCTCGCCCGCAACGTCATGGACAGCCTCATCAAATACGGCCACGTCACCCGCGGCTATCTCGGCGTCATGATCCAGGATGTCACCCCCGCCCTGGCCAAGGAGTTCCAGCTCAAGGAAATGACCGGCGCCCTCGTCGGTGAGGTCGTCCCCAAAGGCCCCGCCGACAAAGCCGGCTTCAAAGACGGCGACGTCGTGCTCGACTACAACGGCAAAAAGGTCACCGACAGCCGCCACCTCAAACTCGCGGTCGGCGAGACCAAACCCGGCGCCACCGTGCCCGTGAAAATCCTCCGCGACGGCTTCAGCAAGACCCTGGAAGTCACTATCCAACAAGTGCCCGGCAGCGAAGAACTCGCCAGGAACAACACCTCGAACGGCCCCGACACCGGCACCCTCAACGGCGTCACCGTCAGCGACCTCGACCCGCAGACCCGTCAGGACCTCAAGCTCCCGGACAGCGTCAAAGGCGTGGTCATCACCGAAGTCCAGCCCGATTCCCCTGCCGCCGAAGCCGGCCTCAAGCAAGGCGACGTCATCCAGGAAATCAATCGTCAGCCCGTCAAAACCGCCGACGAAGCCGTGCGCCTGACCGAGAACCCGAAGGACAAAGTTACCCTGCTCCGCATCTGGAGCAACGGCGGCAGCCACTACGTCGTCGTGGACGAGAGCAAAACCGGCTAATTAGTGGGGCAGCCCTCTGGCCTGCCATCCGGGCGTCTCGCCCCCGGCTTCTCCCTCGCGGGCGGGACGCTTGGCACTTATCCGCGAATTCCCTTGCCAGCCCTCCCGCCCCAGGCGTAAAACCAGGCTCGTGAAGAAGTTCAACACCTATGCTCCACGCGACAGGAAAAACCCGCTCAGCAAGAATAGTGCTGATTACCAGACGTTGGTCGCTAGCCGCAGCCAGTGCTAAACTCGTGGCCTTCAGCCTTCTCGTAGCAGTGCCCCTCCGGGGTAACGCCGCCCAGTTTGTCCAAATCACCGCCGAGTTGAGATCAACAAACTGGATTGGCTTCGGAGTTGGCCCAGTCAGCGAACAGCAGGAGGCAAGCCATACCGTGCGGTGTGTTGTCGGAACCAACACTTGGTTCGTCGAGGAGGATTTCGCAGACAACGAGAAGGTTGCATACTTGTTCACTGGCACCAATATCATTGAGCACTTTGTTGTGAACGACAAGTCTGTCCCGCAAGAGAAAACCACCCAGGTCCATAACTCTCCGCATGGCAAGCCGATTGGCGCGGACGTGGCCAATGTCGGTTGGCTGGCCTTCTGTTCCGGCACCTATTTGAAGCAGAGCGGCCGCCTGATTCCGTTGCCGGTCGAGGCACCCTATTGGCTGGAATCCGCCTGCTCCGACAGGACGATGGTCTTTGATGATGGCCTGGGGCTGCCCAAGAGCGTGGACCTCTATGCGACGAACGGCCAATGCATCTGCCACTACGAAGTTTTGCAGTCAACGAACTTTCTAGGCTGGACTTTCCCGCTGCGGTTCAAGCTGACACAATATGGAGGCCCCGGCGAGTGCAGCGGCGGACCCTCCTGGTGGGGAGCAGATCTGGTGCTTGTCGGCCAAGCAACATCCATCCAGGCGGGCAGAGAGCCACGGATTTCCGCACAGCCGAAGTGACCATGAGACACTGAATGAGCCCGCTTAATCGCCTCGCCGGGAGGATTGCCCTCCCGGCTCCCACACCACTCTGACCTGCGGCTCTGCTTCAGGCGGTTCCGGCTACCGCCAGTGACCGCCGATCCAGACATAGCCGTGGCCGCGTCTCCCCCAATGGCCGCCTACCCAGACGGCGGTGGTCCAGGGCCGAACCACCCATCGGCCACCGATCCATATCCAGCCGCCATTCCAAGACCAATAACCCGGCGTCCAGACAAAATAGGGACCCGGCGCGGCCGGAATGACCTCGACCTGAGGCGGCGGCGGCGCTGAGGAAACCACGACGGCTGCCTGCTGGGGCGGGGCCGCTTGCGCCTGCATAGGAGCCTGAACCGGCGGAGGTTGCTGCCAATCCGCCGTCGGCGCCGCTGGAGCAAATCCTGTCCCGCTATTGGGGGGAGGCTGGGCCGGAGGCGGATAGGCCGGCTGGCCGGCGTAAGCCGGTTGAACGTGATACACCGGCACATATTCCACCTGCCGCTCCACGCAGCCGGTGGCCAGTGCCCCGACACCCGCGAGCGCCAGGCCCGCGGTCCATACGTTAGCTTTCATGACCCCGGATGCTAACTGTTCGTCACCTCGAGTGCAAGGCAATCCGGTTGCCTTCGCTGTCCAGCACGACGGCGCGGAAGCCGTAGGGGCCAATCTGGTGCTTCGGTTGGAACACCTTGCCGCCGTTCGGCTCCACCGCCGCGACGGCCTGGTCCAGCCGCCCCTGGCAGTTGAAGTAGAGCAATGGCCCGTGCCGTGATGGTTCATTGCCCTCACCACCCGGTGAGAGGCATCCGCTCACGCCATGCTCCTCCGCGTGCGGCAGGACCGCGAAGGTCATGCCCTCGTGTTGCTCCTTCTTGACCGGCGCGCCGAGCACCGCCGAGTAAAACCGGATCGCCCGATCAAGGTCCTTCACCGGGATGTCGCACCAGACGATTTGATTGTCGCTGCAAGTGGCATGTTTATCGAGTGGCTGGATGACCCCCAGAGCCGCTCCCTGAGGATCCTGCAACACCGCGATCCTTCCGACCGTCGGCACATCGGATGGCGGCATCGTCACCTTCCCGCCGGCCTCCCCTGCCTTCTTCGCGGTCGCATCCACGTCCGCGACCGTTACGTAGCCAAGCCAATGCGGAGGCATATCTTCGCTCGGGCGCTTCATCAGGCCGCCCACGCCCTTCCCCTTGTTCTTCCAGACCGTGTATTTCACGCCCGCGCCGGGGAAGTCCTCCGCCTGCCATCCGAACACCGCGGAGTAAAACTTGGTCGCGCCGGCCTTGTCGCTCGTCAGCAGCGCGTTCCAGCAAAACTTGCCCACTGACAACGGCTGCTGCTGCGTCTCTGAACCAACGCCCAGGTGCCGCTCCAGTTTGTCCAGGCATCCGTTCCAGCCCTGGTTGTGGTCCTCCTTCACTTCCTCGCTCGGCAATTGTTCGTGAGTGACTTGAATCTCCGTTGCGCCCGTTCGGTCGAGAAACTCCACCGTCACCTGCGACTCGCCGAAGTCCAATTGCGGATGGCCGCTGAAGCTCCAGGTATAGACCAGTTTACTGGGCCGCTTCACCTCGCGGAAGAGGCCGTCCAAATTGATTTCCCCCATTTTCTCCGACTTCACCCGGAAATGATAATCTCCACCCGGGCGGAGATTGACCTTGGCCAATACCACTTGGCAGGTCTCCGGCCCAAACCATTTGAGGATGTCGGCCGAGGTCGTCCAGGCCGCAAAGACTCGTTCGCGCGGCGCCTTGATCAGGCGCGTAACGCGCAGTGTCGTGCTCTGTTCCATTGTTGCGATCATAATAATGCTTTCTGTTAATTGTTAATGCAGTTAAAACGTAGCCCTTCGGGCCGGGCTGGGCTACTGGGGTGAACACCTACCTTGTGGCTGCGTGGGTCTTGTGGCCGCCTCGTGGGATTCGGGTGGCCCGAACCACGAACCGCGCGTTTCAACGAACGCTTGCCACCCCCGCCCAAATCTGCAACCGTTGTCCCCGACAGCAGATCAACGTGGATTCACAGATGTAACGACGTAACCGTGTAACTCATTTAACTTCTTTAACCCGCTTAACCCATTTAACCTCAAGTCTATGAACACCATCACCTCTCTCAAAACCGTCACCAAGAACGTCAGCCCCCTCGTCGAAGCCGCCCTCCAGGATTCCGGCGGCTTGTTGCGCCTCGCGCCCAATTGGGTCCCCCGCTCCTTCCTCCAGCCCGGCCTCCGCATCAAGCTCCACCCCGACGATACCTATGCCTACGGCGCCAACCGCGGCGGCATTGACGAGCGCTGGTTCGGCTCGACGACCGAGGCCGCCAACGAGGGCCGCGTCCCCGACGAGGGCCTGAGCTACTGCATCGCCGGCAAGGAGCGCTTTACCCTGCGCCAGGCCGTCGCCGACTGCGGCGCCACCATCGTCGGCAAGGCCCTCTGGAAGAAGTATGGCAAGTGGCCGGTCTATTCCAAGTTCTTCGACAACATGGGGCCAATCCCCTTGCACATGCACCAGAATGCCAAACAGGCCAAGCTCGTCGGGCAGGAAGGCAAGCCCGAGTCCTACTACTTCCCCCCGCAGCACAACAACGTCGGCAACAACTTCCCCTACACCTT
>JBEKJO010000136.1:0-16332 GCA_050011195.1 Verrucomicrobiota bacterium
CATCAAACCTCCAATCGTGGTGGAGTGCGACACCGCGAGTTCTCTGCTCACCGCCATCGAATCCGGCCGCGGCATCGCTCTTTCGACCTCCGTTTTCAAACAGATGACGGGCAAACGGCTCGCCTATCGGCCGTTGACCGGCACAAACGAAGTTCTTTCGGTCGGCATCGCTCGCGCGAAGCACGGAGACGTCACCCCGGCGGGAGAAAAGTTTTGCGAGATGCTGCGAAACGTTGCGAAAGGGACAATCGCAGTGGCGCCATTCAACGCCAACGACCGATCTATCGGGCCAAGATCCTGAACCAACCTTTGGAATTCCGGGTTTCTCTTTAACTCCACTGCCGCCAGGTGTTTCAGGCGATCCACAGTGGAGACGGGAAGCTGCAGGCGGGTAGGCACGGAATTGAAGAAGCCACGGTCCGATTCGTCGGCCAACTGGTTGAAATGCAGTTCAACGATGTAAGCAGTCAGTTCGTCGGGCGGACCAAGCCCCGCCCGGAGCCGGCTTGCTGTAATCTCACGACTCAGACGCGTGATGGTTTCACGGAACAGTTCAAACGAATAGCGATTGACGGCCACCGAGCCAACTGCGTCCAGCACATCGCCCAATCCGGGCACGTGGTCCTTGACATTCCAGCCGTGGTCCTGGTCCGTGTGCGCATCAACGATGATGAAGGCAATGGTTTTCGTTCCAATTCCCCTCGCGGGTCTTGCACGGGTATAAGCCGAACCGTGCGGGCCCTACTTCTTCAATGTCAAATCGCCGGATTTCCGGATGGCCCGCAAAAGCCGCCAGGTCAGATAAAGCGCAGCCACGAAGCCGCCGACACCAATGATAGATATCTCGCCGAGGAGCGGAGGCGCCTTCATGCTCCAAAGCAGGGACGATCCGACATAGAGCGCCGCCGTTACCACTCCGAGAACAAGGCGATTGACCACGGTGTCGAGATTACGGTGATGAAGGTGAACGGAAAAACTGCCTTCGCGCACCCTCCGCAGGAGATCGTTTAAATCCCGAGGCAACGATTCCGCCAGGCGTTCCCAGCCGCGATAGGTTCGTTGGATCCGCGTGAAAATGCGTTTGGGGGAAAGCCGGCGTTGGATGATCTGGCGATAAAAAGGCCGAATGATTTCAGCCAGGCTGAAGTGCGGGTTCAACGTCTGCGCGGTGCCTTCCAGCTCGATAAGAGTGCGAAGGAGAAGTGAAAGCTGCGGCGGGAGCGTAATGGAGTAACGCCGGATAATGGCAATCAACCCATTCAGCGCGGCGCTCATGTCGAACTGGTCAATGGACTGCCGTGTATAGTCAGCCAGGAAGTCGGTCACGTCCGCGCGAAATTGGTCCCGTGGGACTTCCGACGGCACGGAGGCGACCCGCAAGAGAACTTCCGCGAAGTCCATCGAGTTCGAACTGGAAACGGCGAGAAGCATCTCCTCTATATCCGCTGCGAGTTCCGGGTCGAGCCGCCCGGCCATTCCGCAATCAATTACTCCCACGACGCCGTGCGGCAGCAGCATGAGATTACCGGGATGCGGGTCGGCGTGATAGAACCCGTCGCGGAAAATCATTTGCAGGTAGATGTTCGCGCCGCGACGAGCAAATTCCTCCAGGTCCACGCCCGAGGCAGTCAGCGCGGCGGTTTCAGTGCCGAGAATTCCGTCAAGCCGTTCCATGGTCAGCACACGGCCGCCCGACAATTCGGGATAGGTAGCTGGGAAATGAACCGTCGGGTCTTCGCTGAAATTCGCCGCGAACTCTTCAAGGTTTCCGCGTTCAGACGTGAAATCCAGTTCGCGCAGCAGCGTGCGGCGAAACTGGTGGACCAGCGCGACGGGTTGAAAAGGGCGGAGTCGCGGAACGTGCTTCTCAGCCAACTCTGCGAGGCTCGCTAAGATGTCGAGATCAGGCAGGATTTTATCCGCGATACCGGCGTGTTGCACCTTGACGATAACCTCTCCACCGGTATCCAACTCAGCGGGGTGCGCCTGCGCAATGGAGGCCGAAGCAAGAGGCGTTTCGTCAAAGATTGCGAATAGCCTCTCAGGCTCGCCGCCCAGTTCGGCGAGGATGGTGGCCCGAACCCGCTCCGGCGCGTCGGCCGTCGCGCCAATTTGGAGATGAGCGAGTTCCGCCGCCATTTCCGGACCCACCAGATCAGGCCGGGTGCCGAGCATCTGCCCCAGCTTGATAAAGGTCGGTCCCAATTCCAGGAACGCCAGACGAACGCGTTCTTCAACTTTGAGGTCCGGAATGGGCCGGCCCTCGAGACTCTTAAGCCGTTCCTGGATCCAGGCATTATGCCAATCCTTAAACCAGTCTGCGAAACCATATTTGGCTGCGACGCGAAAAATCTCACTCGCCCGTTTCGTGTTCTGTTCCAGCCGTTTGATCGCCGCTATTTTCATAAGCTTCACATCGGTCGTCCTGCCGAAATAAATGCGATCAAGCGATGGCTGCGGCGCCAGTCTCGGCCGGCATCGGAGCCGGTTCTTTGGCTTTCGGCATTTCTTTGCCGATGAGGTCGTAAAGCATATCGCCTTCAAGCGTCTCACGCTTGAGCAATTCCACCACGATACGCCGAAGCTCGCTCCTGTGAGTGCTCAGAATGTCCTTGGCTTCAACGTAACAATTATCGAGCAGCTTTTTGACCTCCTCATCGATTTCGCGGGCCGTCTGCTCGCTGCAATCGCGTTGCAGTTGAAAGGGCTGCCCCGGAAGATAGGCCGGCGCTCGTTGGGCGCAGTTGGCCATCCCTATTCTTTCGCTCATCCCGTAAAGGCAGACCATTTGCCGGGCGAGCGCAGTGGCATGTTCCAGGTCATTTTGAGCGCCGGTTGTCAGGTCGCCGTATTCCAGTTCCTCCGAGGCCCTTCCGCCCAACATGCCACGGAGGCGCGTCAGCAACTCGGCGCGGCTCATCAAGAATTGATCTTCGGTGGGTACCTGCAACGTGTACCCCAATGCCGCCTGGCCATGCGGAACAATGGTGACCTTGCGCACCGGGTCTGCGTCCGGGCTGTAAGCTGCGACCAGTGCGTGACCCAGTTCGTGATAAGCAACGCGCCGCTTCTGAACTTCGGTCAACCGGCGGCTTTTCCGTTCAGGACCGGCGACCACCTTCTCAACGGCATTTTCGAGGTCGGCCTGGCTGATTTCCTCGGCCCCGCGGCGAGCGGCCAGCAAGGCCGCTTCGTTGAGCACGTTGGCGAGGTCGGCTCCGGAAAACCCGGCGGTCGCCTGAGCCAGTTGCCGCAACTGAACTCCTGGCGCCAGACGTTTGTCGCGAGCGTGGACCTTGAGAATGGCCTCGCGGCCATCAAGGTCCGGCGTATCCACAACCACCTGCCGGTCAAACCGCCCGGGCCGCAGCAACGCCGCGTCCAGGACTTCGGGGCGGTTCGTCGCCGCCAGCATAATCACGCCGGCATTGGGTTCGAACCCGTCCATTTGAGCGAGGAGCTGATTCAGGGTTTGTTCCCGCTCATCGTTGACGGCGCCCAGATGAATGCTGCGCTTCTGGCCGATGGCGTCCAGTTCGTCTATGAAAATGATACAGGGGGAGTGCTGCTTGGCTTGCTGGAACAGATCCCGAACTCGCGCGGCGCCCACCCCGACAAACATCTCGACGAAATCACTGCCAGTCATGGAGAAAAACGGCACCCTGGCTTCTCCGGCAACCGCGCGAGCCAGCAGCGTTTTGCCGGTGCCGGGCGGCCCAACCAACAGAACACCTTTTGGAATCTTCGCGCCGATTTCTCTATAACGCTTCGGGTTCTTGAGGAAGTCAACCACCTCCTTCAACTCCACTTTGGCTTCTTCGCATCCGGCCACGTCCGCAAAACTGACGCCGGTTTTCTCGCCCTCCACCAGCTTGGCGGTACTTTTGCCAAACCCGAAAACGGATTGGCCTCCGACGCCCAATTTCCGGCTTACGAGTGACCATATGCCCAGGTAAATTGCCAACGGAACCACCCAACTCAGCAGGAACTGCGAAAGAACGCTGGGGCGCTCTCCGTTGTACTGAGCGCCGCTTGCCTGGAGGTCTCTCACGAGATCGGGGTCCTCGATGCGCTGCGTGCGGAACTGGAACGGCGCCGTTGCTGCCGCTGGGGCGTTCGTGCCGGCAGCAGGGATATTCGTCTGTGCAACGGCGGGTGCCGAGGCGGCTATATTGGTGGCAGGCGCGGCCTGGGGCACGATCCGGCCAAATATCTCATTCTGCCTGACTACAGCATTCATGACTTCATGCCGGGCCAAGTGGGCCCGGAACTCACTATACGGAATCGTGCGCACCGTGAGTTGGCTCACCGCAGCTTGCCAAACCCACAGCATCACTAGCATGATGAAGAACGGCCAAATATTTGACCGCCAATCGGGCTTCTTGTCTCCTCTCTCGAGGTCAATTTTGGGTGCGGACTTTTTCATATTTCCTTTCATGTTTGCTCAGCGATGCGCTGGCGATCTACAAAAACTCGGGCGGTAGCGACTCCGAACAGAAAGCCGCCAATGTGCGCCAGGTAAGCGACCCCGCCGGTCTGAACGTTTGCCACAGCGCCGACACTGAATAGCTGAATGAGAAACCATACCCCGATCAAGAACGCGGCGGGGATAAACGTGATGCGCACAGAGAGTAAGAAGAACCACAGCGAGCGAATCTCATCACGCGGGTAGATGACCAGAAATGCGCCCATGACAGCCGCGATCGCGCCGCTCGCGCCCAGGCAGGGAACCGCGGAGTCGGGGCTGGCCACAACCTGGGCCAGCATCGCTATTAGCCCGCCGACAAGGTAGAAAACCGAGTACCGCCGTGGGTTCATGGCGTCCTCAATCTGCGGGCCGAAAGCCCACAAGAACACCATGTTGCCCACGATATGCGACCAACTACCGTGCATGAACATCGCCGTCAGCAACGTAATCCAGTGCTGGCCGGCGGTAATGTCAGCGGGCACCGCTGCCCACCGCGTTACAAACTGCTCGCCTCCCATCAATTCGCGTATGAAGACGAACGCGTTGATGACGATGACCAGTACCGTGACGAGCGGGAAATGTGCCGGGCGTCGCGATGCGTCAGATAAAGGGATTACGGCTACCATATCGTTCTGCCTATTCGTTCAGTCCCCAGTGATTCCAGGCAGATGGCTGTTGGTCCGCATCCAAGAAGGCCAGCGACGGATTCGCCGACGTCGCGGTGGTCACGCCGTCGGCACGGAAACGAGGGGCAGACACTCCCTGCCAAGCCGCTTGGTTGAATACCGCATCTGTTGCACGAGGGTCTCCAGTCCCCTCCCGAGTAATCTCTGTTTTCGACTTCATTGTTGTCCTTGGTCATTCGTGAGTGAGCTTACTGCCGCTGTTCACATCATGGTCTTTACGAGTTGCACAATCGTGTCCGGCTTCACCAAGGCGGTGTTGATGACGAGATGATACTGGCTGGGATCTCGAATATCGGCCTGGAGATATTTTTTAACCAGCTTCCGGTGTTTTGCTTCTTCTTTGGAGATGTGCCGGCGCGCCTCCTTCTCCTCCAACCCCACTTCCTTCATGACGTTCTTGATCCTCAGTGCCAGGGGAACGACGAAGCACAGGCCGATCTTCTCATCGGGAGGAAGGAAGAAATTGCTGCCCCTTCCCACAATGACCGCATTCCCAGTGACAGCGATTGCCAGCAAGATTCTCTTGAGACTGGCGATGTATCTGTCCGATGTAAGAGCATATTCCGGGTTGAGTTCGGCCAGAAAATCCGCAAACTCATCGGGTGGATTGTTTTCCAAGGCAGAGACAAGTCGTGTGCTGACGCGCTCGTCCTTCGCTATTTGTTCTACCAACTCCCAGTCATAAAGATGCAAGTCGAGCTCGGAACAGAGTCTTTCAACGATCTTCTCTGCTCCGCATCCTGGTTCCTGCGTGATAGTAACAACCGGCTTGGCGGGGGACCGTTCGTATTTTTCGCGCAACTGCCATTCCTCGAGCCGCGCCCTGAGCAGCTTGTTGAGTTCTTCGGCTGAATCGTGATCCTTCATGTCGTTTTCCCTGTGCGTTTCGATTTCATGATGCCGTTGAGCATTGCCTTATTCACATTTCAGCGTCTCCGTCTCCGGCGGCAAGCGCAGCCCGAAGGCAAAGGTTCACAATGCCAGTGCTTCCTTGGTGAGTTCCCACGCCTGGTGCAGCTTGGCGGCGCGCCGCTTGTGCTCGGACTGTACTTCGGCGATGCGCTTTTCCAGCTTGGCCTTCCTGTCAGCCTGCGCCTTGGCCATCTGCTCCTTCAGGGACTTAACCTTCGCGTCCATCTCTCGCTTCGTCGCTTCCAACGCCGCGTTGGCCCGATCCTGTGTTGCTTGCAGCTTGGCCTTGGCCGTCGCGATCTTCGCCTGGAGCTTCGCCTTGGCCTCCTTGCCCGCCCGAGCGCGCTCGGCTTTTAATTCGGCAATCTCCGCCTTGTGCGCTGCCGCGTCCCGCTCAAGCTGATCGTCCAGAACCTCCTCACGCGCCCGGCGGAAGACCACGCCGCCCGCGGCCTCCATGTGGGTATCAACTGGCATCACCCACTCTTCCCAGACTTCGGCAACCACGGCCACCTTCCCCGGCTGTAGTTGTTGCTCGACCTCGCTGAGAAAGTCCTCGCCCACCCCGGCTTTCGCCAAGTCGTACAGCACACCCCCAAACGTTCCGGCAGTGGCACCGATCGCAACACCCACCGGCCCACCGAGCAGGCCAATCAAACTCCCGGTGACCAAGCCGACACCCGTCCCGAGCGGGCCTTCGTCAGCCTCCTGTTTGATGGTCACCTTTCCGCCGGCATCCTTGGCAATCACGGCGCTCGCGTAGAGCGTGATGCTGCCCTCGGCATGCAAATCCCTGAGGGCCTTGGAACCCTCATAGGCCTTCTTCTCGTTATCGAATATTACCACGATCATTTTGTCGTTCATAACTGCCTTTCTTCTTGTTGTTGTGTGGTTCTGTTTAGTCTAGTTGCTATTCCGTTTTTGGTTTCCACAATGCGTTCAGTGATCTGGAGCCGCTTCATGGACTTCTCCCCGAAAAGCGCCTACCACGCGGCGCGTAGCCAGGGAAATCATCAATCGAGTAACCCCGCTGAAGAGCATACTGATGCCCACCAGTGTGCCGACCACCCACATGGTGCTGGTTGGCCACGTCCGCCAGATCATGACTGCGAGGATGAGGGTGACAATCCCATCAACCAGCAGCCAACCCGACCCGCTTAAGGGGCGGAGTTGGAATGACAGGATGAACTCCAGGATCGATTTTAGGAGCAGGTACGCAGCCAGCACGATCGTCAAGGATGCAAGACCCGCCAAGGGATGCAGCAATATGTAGCTGCCTCCGGCGATACAGAGGATACCTAGGATTGTTTCCCAAAACAGTCCGCTGCCACTGTACGCGCGCCAGGCGTACACCATGTGAGCGGCGCCACTAAATGCCATTAACCAACCCACCAATATCGTTACGGCGATACCGGAAGCTGGCGGTACGATGACTGCCAAAATACCCGCCACGATCATTAGCACACTCAGCACAATCGACCATCCCATCGCTCGATTGACCTCTGTATTCACGTTCATATTGATTTACCTTTCGTCTATGTTCTGGTTGAGGAGTTTCCGGCATCAGCTCGCCACCGCTGGCGTGACGGCTGCCAGTGCATGTCCATCGAATGCCGCGCCGACGAGCCTCACATTTTCGTCATGTGGCGCGTCGCAGCAGAAATTCACTTGATGGAGCGTTCGCTTTGCGGAGCAACGTCGCGACGGGAGCGCTGAGCAGGAATTGCAGACCGTGGTGTTCATGCTGGCTCTCCTTTCCAAGGTGAAGCTTCGCCAGATCTGGTGTCACAGTGGCGGTTCAGCAGGCTTAAAATCACTTCCTTGCTCACAGTGCCGACGAGTCTCTCTCGAAGTATGCCGGCCACGAAGCAAAGGAGAGTCGGAATGGAGTCCACGCCATACCACAGACTCAGATGGGGATTGTCGTCGGCATTGACCTTGAGGATTTTCACGCTTCCCGCGCAAGCTACCTCCACTTCCGCAAGCACTGAGTCAATAATTTGACAGGGGCGACTCCAAGGCGCCCAAAACACTGCCAGAACGGGCTTGCTTGATTTGGAGACTTCCAACTCGAAATTCGCCTCGCCCACGTATCGGAAACTGGCTTTGCTTTGAGTCGCGCTCATGTTCTCAACTGTTGTTCATTCTTTCAGGAGTCTCTTGGCAGGCGCCGTGCCATCGGCTTGCGTATGCCATAAGTGCCGTATTGGTAGTAGTTTGCATAAATGCCACGCAGCACGCTGCCGGGGTCGAAAAGTTGAACGGACAAAAACTTGAGCCGGCTGGGGTGGACAAATTGTCCGCGATCTGGCAGCTTCGGGTAGTATGGAATCAGCAAGTGATAGCCGGTTCGATCCCAACTACGCGGTGCAAATGCTCTTGGACGCCGCTCACGAGCGGTCGCTGGAGAGCCTGCTGAACAAACTCGTCGCCCGAGCTGTGGCTCGTCCTGACATTGCGTGCGTTGAAGTTTGGCTGGTGGACAAAGCAGATGGTTGTCTGCACCTGGCTCTTGAGGGAGGTGCTGTTCCTCCCAAACCAAGCGAGTCCGCGACCCCTATCCCTGTAGGGGCGGGCGTCTTGGGCCAAGTTGCGGCGGCAGGGCGACGAATCGCCCAGCGAAAGTCGGACGCGGACTGGGAACGGGTTGCCGATCCGGCGTGGCTCAGGCGAGAGAACATCGAAAGTTTTGCCGTCACGCCTATCATTTTCAAAGAAGAGGTCTTGGGAGTCATCGCTGCGTATCTGCGCCATGAGATGCTCGAGGAGTCACTCCCTTACGGGCAAATCTTCGGGAACTACATCGGCGCTGCCGTGGCCAACGCGCGCGCCTTTGAGGAGATCCAGCGTCTGAAGACCCAACTCGAACAACAGAACGCCTACCTCCAGGAAGAAGTCGTGGAAGCCCGGGCGTTCGGCGACCTCGTCGGGCAAGGCGCGGCGTTGCGTCAGCTCGTCAGCCAGATTGACCTGGTCGCTCCGACGGATGCCTCCGTGCTCATTCTGGGTGAAACCGGAACAGGCAAAGAGCTCGTTGCGCATGAAATCCACCGTCGCAGCCAGCGTAAGGACAAGCCGCTGGTTCGCGTCAATTGCGCTTCCATTTCAAAAGACCTTTTTGAAAGCGAATTCTTCGGCCATGTCCGCGGGTCGTTTACCGGCGCCATCAAGGACCGTGCCGGTCGCTTTGAAACGGCGCACGGCGGCACGATCTTCCTGGATGAAATTGGAGAAGTCCCGTTGGAAATGCAGAGCAAACTCCTTCGCGTATTGCAGGAGAAGCGGTACGAGCGGGTGGGCGATGACCGAACCCGCTCCGCGGACGTTCGGATCATAGCGGCGACCAATCGCGACTTGAAGCAGGCCGTCGGCGCCGGCCGATTCCGGGAGGACCTCTATTACCGACTGCACGTGTTTCCGATCCAGGTCGCGCCCCTGAGGGAACGCATGGACGACATTCCGCTCCTGGCAAAGCGTTTTGTTGAATTATCAGTGAGGGATTTGAAATGCGCCAAACCCCGGCTCACAAGGGCCGGAGTGGCCAAACTCCAGAACTACGATTGGCCGGGCAATGTGCGGGAATTGCGCAACGTGATTGAGCGTGCTGTCATCCTGTCGCGCGGAGGAACCCTGGAGTTCGACCTGCCCATCGCAACCTCCTCAAGCCCTCCGCCTCGGCCGAGCTCTCGCGTGGAGGCCCAGGGGGACGGCACGCCTGGACCGCGATTTCTCACGGAAGCCGAGCTTCAGCGCCGCGAGCGCGACAACCTTTTGGCTGTTCTCCAACAGGCCAATTGGAAGATCAAAGGTCCCGATGGCGCGGCCGAGCTTCTGGGAGTGAAACCCTCGACCCTCCTTGCGCGCATGGGAAAGTGGGGACTTAAGCGTCCAACGGTCTGAGACCGCCGCACGGGCATCGGGTCCCCATGCTCGCATAACACGCCAACATTCGCTCTTGATAACTAACTTCTCCCCATTCACGAAGAAGTGCAGCCGGCGCCCGTAGATGCCGCAATCCTGGTCCCGGCGTTGCGCTGGCGATCCCGGCTTTCAAACACGTGAGCGGCAAGCGCCTGCTCTATCGGCCGCTGGCGGGCACCACGGAAGTGTTTTCGATCGGCATCGCTCGCGCGAAGCACGGAGACGTGACGCCTGCCGGAGAGAAATTCTGCGAGATCCTACGAAAGATTGCGAAGGGCGGGGCGACCTTAGATGGCAGGGCGCCTGGGGACCGGGCGAGTCGTGGGTAGGGAAGCAGCGGGGTGAGGGTTAGCGACCTGGGGCAAGCCGATCGGGCCGCGTTTTCAGCCCGGGTCCAACTCAAGCCAATGGCCATTCGGGTCGCGGACCTGCAGGACGTCGCCAGCCATTCGCGCTTCGCAGCCGAACAATGGCGCGCGCTCTTTCAGGCCGGCCAGCGTCTGGTCATGCGGAACTGCGAGGCCGTACGAAATCAGCCCGATGGAATCTTTCGGCGCGGGAGTTTTTCCGGCCCACGTGTTGACGGCAACGTGGTGGTGGTATCCACCCGCCGCCAAGAAGGTGACGGTGTTTCCAATGCGCGCCATCACATCCAAGCCCAGAAAGTCGTGGAAGAAGGTCTCAGCTTCCTTCAGGTCGGCGACGTGCAGATTCAGGTGACCGATGTCCGTTTGGGGAGGCGCGTTCGCCGGGATTGATTCGCCGTTGGTCGTTCCCAGCAAGCTGCCGACGTCGAGCGGCTGCGTGACCATTTGAAACTGGCCATTGCGCATCGGCCACTGGGAACGCGGCCGGTCATAATACAGTTCCACGCCGTTTCCGTCCGGATCGTCCAGATGGAGTGACTCGCCGATGACGTGGTCGGACGCGCCCGTGATGGGATATTCCGCCGCCACGAGCCGCCGAAGCGCGTGCGCCAGATCACGTCGGGTGGGAAAACGGATCGCGAGATGATACAGCCCGGTCGCGCGCTGCGGACGCGGAACGGCATTTCGGTCTTCCGTGAGGATCAGCAAGGCCGGGCGGCCCCCGGTCGCCGAGAGCGACGCTCCCGATTCGCCGCGCTCACGCAGCTTCAACCCGATCACGCGCTGATAGAAGTCCAGGGCGCGCGCAAGGTCCGTCGTGCGCAGGTGCACGCGGCTGACGTGGGTTTCATCGGGCAGGCGGAGAACTGCCGGCGCGCGAGCTTGGTGGAGTGCTATTGCGTTCATGGTTGTGCTTTCAGGAGTGAACGGCGGTGGCCGCCGCGATATGTTGAGCGCGCGAATCGGGGCGTGAGGGGACAGTTTTCACGATGCCAGCGAAATGTTCGCGATGACGCCAGAGGAGGAACAGCGCGAGGACCGTGACAACAACCGCCATCGGCAGACCGGCCGGGGCCATTAGGACGTGGAAGCAAAGGATGTTCACGATGACTGGCCCGAGCAGTGTCAAACCCAGTGGAACCCTGCGCCCAGCGAGCAGCAGGACGCCGCCGGCGATCTGGAGTGCGCCGACGACATACAGGTAACGGCTCACGAACAACGCCGTTATGAAATCACGCGCCGGGCCTTCCGGTGGCGGCGGCATGGGGATGAAATGCAAAAACATGTTCGAGCCGAACACGAGGAAGATGAGCCCGAGCAAACTGCGTGCGATGATACTTGCGATTCTCATAGTGAATTTCGTTTTCGATATTTTGCTGTTTCAGCTTATGTCTGCGGAAAATGTGCCCTCGTTGTTTTGTGGTGCCCAATACCAGGTTAGTTGCACAGCGATGCTTTTTCGGCATAATGGGGCCAAGTCCGAACATCCGCACGTGTCCTTCTCCAGTAGACCCACTAGAACTATAGTCAGGGCACTTCATTCTCGAACATCAACCTCACCTCCGAGCCGTTATAATGGAGAATGGGCAGGGAGGCGGCTCTAAGGCCTCGGAGTCCTCATCCGCCTGCCAACCGCCGGAGCAGCGATCGATGAAAATTCAGACCCGGGCCTTGAAATGCCGGCAAGCGATTCTCAAAGGCATCAGAGATATCGCTCAAAGTGGGGGTGGAGAAGACCTAGAGAGATAATCGCCGCCACCCCCTTCTTTATGGGAATTGCCGCGCTCAAATTTAAGTCAGGAGACATGGAAGCCATGGGCAAAAACCTCGGCGGCTCCGTCATGCTGTTCCTGGTCCCGAAGATCGTGGGCGTGATTATCACGTGGGCCGCCAAATAGCGGATTCCTTGAAAAGAGACCGGAAGTGGTACTCTTCCGTAACCCCAAAAACCACAGAGACTGCGGGATGTGTGGCGCACAAATCACGCACTCCAGCGTCTTTCCCACATTGCCTGTTGGGAGGTCGCCGGCCAAACAAAGAATCAGGGTGCGGATGAAGTGCATTCCGACCCGTAGGGTTTGGACCCACCAAACCGCAAGCGCCGACCTGGCCGAATCGTCTGCTCGGGCCTTCACATTCGCCTTACTTTGATAGGCTCTGGGGGCGCGGGGCAAAACCACGACCTGGCGCGATGGAAGAGGATCTTTGCCGACCCGCCAAAGGACAGTTCGGCCCTATAATGAGATGGAAGACTGCGATTGACGATTGACTTGCGATTTGTCGGGAGGAAAGGTAAGATAGTTGTAGTTATGCGTTTCGGAAAGGTCAAGCCAGAACAGGCATCATCCGTGTCCGTGACCGTGCAGATCCCGGCGGCCATTGCTCCCCGGTTCGGTCCGGACCCGGCCAGTATTGCCCGCCGGATTCTTGAGCAGGCCGCGCTCGAAGGCTATCGTTCGAATCAACTCTCCCGGGGTCAGGTCGCGGAGATGTTGAGCTTGAATTGGGCGGGGGCCGAAGAATTCCTCGCGAGCCACCACTGCGATCGCCACTACGACATCCGCGATCTTGAGGAAGACCGGCGCAATCTGGACCAAATTCTCGGCCCGGCATGAAGTTGGTCGTTTCGGACGCTTCGCCGGTTCATTACCTGGTTCTAATCGGCGCCATACACATCCTGCCCAGACTCTTTTCCAAGGTCGTCATCCCGGAACACATTGTCAGCCGGGAACTGCAGAGCCCGAATACGCCGCCACTGGTTCGCAACTGGGTGGCCAACCTGCCAGCCTGGGTGGAAGTGCGAAGGCCCCTGCATCCGAAGCCGCTCCGCTTACACGTGGGGGAGGCTCACGCGATTGCTCTGGCCCTCGAACTGGGTGCCCCGGTGCTCCTCGACGAAAAAGAGGCGCGCCAGATCGCCAAAGACAACGGCCTCATCGTCATCGGCACCGTAGGCCTGATTGAGCGCGCTGCCGAAATGAACCTGCTGAATCTCCGAGAAGCTCTGGCTGCTCTCCGTAAGACGAACGTACGCATTAGCAACGTCCTGCTTGATCAGGCACTTCGGCGGCATTCGCAACGAACACCGCCCAGTCGTGGCGAGCCAAAGCCCCCGTCCCTCTGAGTGCATGACGGTCGTGGATCATAGGGGACGCTGGACCGCCTGAAGGGAGCACGGGACGGCTGAAACGTCGCCGGATGGCCGAAGCGGAGATGAACCAGGACCGCCACAACCCCTGAGGCTGGCCGACCCAACGATTGAGCTTCTGATCTTTTATCAAAAGGGCACGGCGATAAGGAAATCCTGCGGAAGATTTCCCGCGTCACTTCTCCCGAAACAGTCAGGCGGAGTTGAGGATGAACGCCAACTCCGAGCCGACGTGAATGAGCGCCGCGATGATGGGCGCGAGCAGGCCGAAAAAGGCCAACACGATGCCAGCGGTGTCCACGAGAATCGTTCCCCAAGAATTGAACATGATAACGCGGTAGCAGCGTTTGCTGATGGCGAGCACTTTAACCAAGCGCGACAAGTCACTCGTCATCAGCGTCACGTCGGCCGTTTCCAACGCGACATCGGTGCCTTGACCCATCGCGACTCCGACCGTGGCCTTGGCCAAAGCGGGCGCATCGTTCACTCCGTCACCAACCATCACTACCTTGTTCCCGCGCTGGATCGGTGGTAGGCAATTCGCCGCTGTTGAACCGCCCGCCCACATGGAAGTCTTCGTCAAGGAGCACGGTGAAATTGATGCCGCTCTCCTCGACCCTGCGGGCTGGTTTTGAATCTTCAATTTGCCCACGCGTGGCTGGTTTTCACCCCCCGGACAGCGCCTCCAAAGGAGAATAAGGAAAATTGGGAACTGACAAGCAAGCCGGTATCTTGAAGGGTGTCCACGATGAACATTCAGCAGGCGACCCGGCAGTATGAAAGGTGGCTGGCCGGTCACGTCCGGGTGGTCAAGAGCGATCTTGACACCAAGCACGAGTTGATGGCACAGGATGAATTTTCGTTTCTGCGCGCCACGTTCTATCACTGGATGCAGCTTTTCCCGGCGCTTTGTCCGAAGGCGGCCCGTGCACCCACGGTGCTGGCTGTTGGCGATTTGCACGTGGAAAATTACGGCACCTGGAGCGATGCCGAGGGACGGCTGGTATGGGGCATCAATGATTTCGACGAGGCGTTTCCGTTGGCCTACACGGTTGATCTGGTGCGGCTGGCCACCAGTGCCTGGCTGGCCATTGAGCTTGGTCATTTGTCGCTCGTCCCGGCCATTGCTTGCGCGACGATTCTGGAGGGTTACGCGAAAGGCTTGGAGGATGGCGGTGAACCTTTTGTGCTGGCCGAGAAGCGTCCCTTGTTGCGCGAGGCAGTCACCAGCCGGCTGCGCGATCCGACACTCTTCTGGGAAGAATTTGCGGCCCTGCCAACGATCAGACGCGTGCCTGCGAAAGTGATGTTGATGCTCAAACAAGCCATGCCGGAACGTGGCCTGGCTTTCCGGGTGGCGCATCGGCGAGCGGGGCTGGGGAGCCGGGGTCGAGAACGATTCACCGCCATTGCCAATTGGAGCGGTGGCAAAATCGCGCGTGAGGCGAAAGCGTTGCTGCCTTCGGCTTGCGCTTGGGCGGGAGGCTTGTCGAACAACAAGATTTATTATTCGCAGATTCTGTCAAACGCCGTCCGCACGCCAGATCCGTTTCTTGTGGTGAATGATGGCTGGGTGCTGCGGCGGTTGTCGCCCTATTGCAGCCGGATTGAGTTGGCGCAGTTGCCGCGCAGCCATGACGCAGAGAAGCTGTTGCGGGCAATGGGACGGGAACTGGCCAATATCCATTTAGGCACGCGCCGGGCCGTGGCAGCGGTGCGACGGGATTTGCAGCAGCGGAAACCGAAATGGCTGCGCCAAGCCGTCGAGGTCATGGCAGAGACCATACTCAAAGATTGGAAGGAATGGCGAAAATGGATGTCCTGAAGTGTTAAGCCGGATGGTAATCACGGATCGCTGGCGGCCGCCTCCCGTCGCTCACCATGATCGAGGGCACTTCATTCTTAAACGTCAGTCTCACCTCGAAGACCTATGATGGAGAATGGGCATTTGTCGGAAAATCAGTGCGGTAGCCGGGCCAGTTTGCCCTCGGCGAGTTTCGACATCTTGCCCTCAAGGAATACCACCCATTCTCAGCGGAGGCGGTGCGGGCAGCCGGGATGACCTGGAAGAAAGACCCCTCCCAGTGGCCCTGTTACAGAATAACCTTTGGCAACAACCAACAACGTTGGGTGCTGTGCGAACGGTGCCGGCTCAGCGGCGAGACGACAAACAGCGAGACGACTCTGAAGCCCTCGGACTTGCCATCCACCTGCCAACCGCAACGGCGGCGATCCATGAGAATCCGAACCCGGGCGTTCAAATGCCGGCAGGCGATTCTCAAACGCCATGAGAGATATCGCTCCAAATGCGGTGGAGAAGACCCCCGGCGATAATCGCCGCCACCCCCTTCTTCATAGGGGCATCGGGAATGCTAGATTCTCGCAAGTCTCAATGCATCAATAGCTTAGAACCACGCCAAACAGGCCGTCAAAGTGAAAATTGCACATGTATACGCCCGGTATTCGACGGGAATTCAAGCTAAGGGGACCTCGCTTCGACGCCAAATCAACAACGCCGAAGCATTCGCCGCGGAGCAGGGGTGGACGATTGCCGACATCATCGCTGACGAAGGCGTCTCCGCATATCGCGGCAAGAATCTGGCCCAAGGGGGTCTCGGCCGTTTCCTCGATGCGGTCAAGACCGGTAAAGTGGCGCCTGGCTCGGTGCTAATTGTGGAGTCCCTCGACCGCTTATCCCGCAATACATTGACCGCCCAAATGATGCTACTCCTGGACATCATAAGAGCCGGGGTCGAAGTAGTGACTCTGGTTGACCAGAGGCATTTCACGCGGGCCATGGTGAGTACGAATCCATTGGAGCTCATCTTC
>JBEKJO010000137.1:0-16070 GCA_050011195.1 Verrucomicrobiota bacterium
CTATACTGGAACAACTCCGGATATGTCGGCATCGGCAACACCAGTCCGGGATATTTGCTGGTGGTGGGCACGGGCGGTGCGTATTGCAATGGCACAACCTGGGTGAATGGGTCGGACCGCAATGCCAAGGAGGCGTTCACGGCCATCAATCCGCGCACGGTGCTGGAGAAGGTAACGGCGCTGCCGATCACGGAATGGAAATACAAGGCGGAAGCCGACGGCAGCAAACATCTCGGCCCGATGGCGCAGGATTTCCACGCGGCCTTCGGCCTGAACGGCACGGACGACAAGCACATCGCCACGGTGGACGAAAGCGGCGTGGCGCTGGCGGCCATCCAGGGGCTGAACCAAAAGGTCGAGAGCGAGAATGCCGCGTTGCGCGCCGAAAACGCCAGCTTGAAGGCGCGGCTGGAGAAGCTCGAGAACCTGATGAGCGCGAGAAACGGAGGCGGGCAATGAATAAAATGAAGAATGCAGAATGCAGAATGCAGAAAAGCGGGGGCCTCTGGCTGCTGTGTTTCATCATTCTGCATTCATCCTTCTGCCTTCGGGGTTGGGGGCAGAGCTACTCGATAGACTGGTATAAAGTGGCCGGGGGCGGCGGCGCGAGCACCGGCGGGGTTTACTCCGTCACCGGCGCCATCGGCCAGCCCGACGCGGGGGGGCCAATGACGGGCGGGAATTATTCGGTCACCGGGGGTTTCTGGAGCCTCATCTCCGTGGTCCAAACCCCAGGGGCGCCGACGTTGACGATCAGCCATTCCGGCAACACGGTCAGCGTCTCGTGGCCGTATCCCTCGACGGGCTGGACCTTGCAGCAAAATCCCAACCTGGCGACGGCGAGCTGGTCAACCAGCCACGGCGTTCACAACGATGGGACGAACAATTTCATCACCCTTGCGTCGCCGCCAGGGAATCTCTTCTTCCGCTTGTCGCATCCGTAAGGGACCTGCTTGCGCAGAATACCTGCGGCGACACGCAAGACTTGATGAGCAACCACTTTCACCGGGTGGTTGAGCCGCTCCAGATGCCGCACCCGGGGGTTGTCTCCTCGGGCTTTCTTCCGCCTTGCCGCCGACATGCGCCGCCGCCCCAATTCTCAAAGACCCGCGCGCCCACCGTGCGCACACCGTACTTCTCAATCATGGCCCTTGTGCCCGCCGTAGCCTGAACCCGTCCTCCGCCGCCCGTCCACCCCAGTCCCGACCGGCCCAACTGACCCAGGTAATGTAGCCGGAGAACCGTCGTCTGTCAAGCCCGCCGGTCTAATTGTGGGCTGGAAACGAGAAGATCAACTTGCTTTTCCACGCATTCCTGTGTATATGTATGTGGTTCGTGAACCCAACGAGTCTTGACAGCATGGGGAAGGCGGCCAGAGCGTTCTGGCGCGGCCTGGCGTTGTTTCGACCAGAAATGGACGCGAAGCTCCGCTGCGCCATGGCGCTAATGGCGGTGCCGAAAAACCGTGCAAAAAGCCTCTCTCTCATTCTTTGGTGCAGTCTCTGCGCGGCGTCGAGCCTGCAGGCCCAACTCTTTTCCGATGATTTCACCCGCGCAACAGATCCCGGACCCTTGACCCCCTGGACCACCAATGCCGGCGGCGGCAACTGGACCGTCACCAGCGGGGTGATGCTGGGAGGCCCCAACCCCACCGACAGCTACGGTTTTGCCTTTATTACCAACCTCTTTACCAACTTCTCCGCTCAAGCCCAGTTCCAATTCCCGGTCGGAGCCTACGGCGGCGGCCTGGGCGGACGCCTCAACCCCGCCAATGGGTCGCATTATGCGCTCTGGATTTATCCCGAAAACAGCGCAGGCGGTTCCAATGTCTTGAAATTGCTTCGCTTTGACAGTTATTCCAGCTTCGTGGTGTTGCAGACCACGAATTTGGCCGCTGTGGGCACCAACTTTCACACCGCCACACTCCAGTTTTCGGGAAGCCTGATCAGTGCTTACTTGGACACCAACCAACTGCTCAGCACAAACGACGCAACTTACCCCAGCGGCTCGATTAGCCTCGATTTTTGGACGGATACCACCGCCTATCAAATGACGGTGGCCAACGTGGCGGTGTATGCGTTTCCGCCGGCGACTGTCACGGTCAACGGCGCGCAGACCTACCAGGTCATCGACGGTTTCGGCGTCAACGCCAATCACCGGAGCTGGACCAATAACGAACTGGAGCCGGTGCTCGACGCATTGATCGACCAGGCGGGAATGACCCTCTTTCGGGTGGTGTACGACAACTCGGACTGGGAAACCAATAACCACAACAGCGGCCCCACCTTGACGAACTGGACCTACTTCAGCACGGTTTACAACTCGTGGGACTTCCAGGCCCTCTGGGGGATCATGGCCTATCTTAACCAGAAGGGGATTACCAATGGGGTAATACCCAATTTCCAAGGGTTCGGTCCCTCGTGGATGGGGGGGCTGACGCTGAAGTCCGGCTACGAGAATAATTGGGCGGAGATGATCGCGTCGGCGCTGGTTTATGCGCGCTACACCAACCACCTGCAGTTCACGCTGGTGGAACCGAACAACGAGCCGGACATTGCCGGGTCCGGGATCGAAACCACGGAGACGCAGTACCCCGTGACGTTGGACGACCTGTCACAGCAGTTGGACACCAATGGGATGGGGGACATACGGTTTATCGGCCCCGATCTCGGCAACACCAGCACCGCCTGGCTGTCAGCGATGATGAACAACTCGACCGTCATGGCCAAACTGGCCGATCTCGGTATCCACGGTTACCAGGGCATAAGCGCCGGCTCGACTGGGGTGTCCAATTTCCTCCAGCAAACCGCCTATCCGGACCTCCATTTTTGGATGACCGAGTACAACATTTGGTGCCAGGTTTGCCAGACCGGAGGGCAAGGCACGAACAATTGGGACTATTTCCGGGGCACGGCGGAGTATCTGCTGTCGCAACTGGCCAATGGCGCGTCGGGGGGAATGGTGTGGGACGGCTACGACAGTATCTTCCGCGACAACTTTGACGACGGATTGCATTGGACTTTCTGGGGCCTGTTCGCCGTCAACGACACCAACGCCGTGCCCAAGACCTACACTGCGCGAAAGAACTTTTACACGCTATCGCAGATTACCCAATTCGTGCGCCCCGGGGCGCAGCAAATTGACGTGAGCGGTTCGAGCAGCCTGGAGTACCTGCTGGCATTTTACAACACGAACACCGGGCAGCTCACGTTGACCGGCGTGAACACCAACAGCAGCGCGCCGAGCTTATCGTGCGCGCTGACGTCGCTGCCGGCCATTCCCAGTTTGGACCTCTATTACACCTCGAGCACCACCAATCTTTGTTACGGGGCCCACGTGGCAGTCACCAACGGCGCCTTCTCCGTAGTGATGCCGGCGGATTGCGTGTTCACCCTGACTTACACCAACCATCCCCCCAGCCTTGCGCCCGTTTCCGTCGCACCGATGAACGCCGGCCAGACCGTCACGATCAGCAACAATGCCAGCGACCCCGATTCTCCTCCGCAAACCTTGTCCTTTGCCCTGCTCACCGCCCCCCCGGGCGCAACCTTGGACACGAACACCGGGGTTTTCACTTGGCGCGCCCCCGTCGCCTTCGCCAATACGACCAATCCCGTTGTGCTCGCCGTCACCGACAACGGCTATCCTCCCCTCAGCGCCACGCAAAGCTTCAGTCTGGTCGTCAACCCGCTGACCCCGCCGACGCTCCATGCGCCTGCCCTCAGCAATGGCCTTCCGACCCTGGAAACCATCGGCCCCATCGGCCCAGACTATCTTCTGCAACGTTCGACCAACCTGACCACCTGGTCCACGATCTTCACCTCAACACCGCTCCTGTCCCCGTTCCACCTGACCGACACCAACACCCTTCTTTTCCCGGCTACTTTCTACCGAATCCGCCTCGGCCCTTAACCATTGGGGACCTTGTCGAGGTGGGGCGTGCCGCAACGGCGTTGCGTCGAGGCATGAACGTGCTCCTGCAAGCGCGGCCAGGGGCGGATTGCAGGGCTTCAACGGTTGGCTCAATCGAAGCGGGTATGCGGAGGGTCTTCATGGCCGCTTCGACATCCTTCAGGCCATGGCCCGTGATGAGAAGCACGATTTGCTCTTTGCGGTCAAGCAGTTCTGATCCCCGCAATTTCTTCAACGCCGCTGCCGTCGCGGCCGCCGCCGGCTCCGCGAACACACCGGCCTTTTCCGCCAGGGTCCTCTGCCCGCTCAGAATCTCTTGGTCAGTCACGGTGACTGAAAATCCCCGGCTCTCGAGCACCGCCTTTCGCGCCAAGTGCGCATTCGAGGGAATGCAGACGGAAATCGAGTCGGCGATGGTGTCGGGCCGCTGGGCATTTTGGTACTTCCCGCTGCGGATATACTGATGGATGGCCGACGAGCGTTCCGCCTGGACACAGACCAGCCGCGGCAATGTGGCAATCAAACCCGCGGCCTTCAAATCGTAAAAGGCCTTGAAGACGCCGCCGATAATCACCCCGTCGCCGACCGGCACGAGAATCACATCCGGCGCCTTGCATCGGTTCTGCTCATAAACCTCCAGCCCGACCGTCTTCTTGCCTTCGATGGTCAGCGGATGATAAGCCGTATTGCGGTTCAGGCCGCCTTTCCGAGCGGTGTATTCCAGGGATAGCCTGAACGCATCATCGTACGAGCCTCGCACCGGGATGACGCGGGCGCCATAAAGCACCATCTGGACGAGCTTGGCTTTCGGGGCGCTCTCAGGAACAAGAATGATGGCCTGCTTCCCGGCGGCTGCGCAGACGGCCGCCAGGGCGCTGGCGGCGTTCCCGGTCGAAGCGGTGACGATGGATGGCTCCTTGAGCCGGTTGGCCTCCGCCACCACGAGGAACGAGGCCCGATCCTTCAGCGAGGCGCTCGGGTTCAGGCCGTCATTTTTGAGCCACACATTCTCGAAACCGAGTGCGTTGCCCAGGGCTGCTGCCTTGAAATAGGGCGTGTTGCCGACCGGGTAGGGGGGATAGTGCTTTTCCTCAACGGCGGAGAATAGGCTCCAGTCCGGGTTTAGCTTCTTAAAGCGCTTCCGTATGGCGGCATAATCGAATTGGGCCAACAGGACACCGACGAGGGGAATGCCTGGCCGGTAATCCCTGGCGCAGCCTGGGCAGAGATAGCGGACTTCGTCGCGCTTATACGTCTTGCCGCACGTGCTGCACTGGTAGAGGAAGGGGGTCATGCAGGACAAAAGAGGCTAGAGGCCGAAGCGCCAACGCGGATATTTCAGAGGCCCCGCCGGGCGGAGCAGGGACGACCAGCACGGAACCGGTGCGGGCAGCGGACGTAGCGCAGATTTCCAATCTGCCGTATCGCAGGTTTCTAACCTGCTGGCGCTACCAATGGTTCCGACGCTCTGCGGATTGAAAACCGGGGTCACAGTCTCTTCCATAGTTTCTTCGCCAACTCGCGCGCGCGAGCATTGATTCGCGGTTCATCGAGGTCGAGCGTCAGGCGTTTGTTCTCCATCAACACTCTCCCGCCGACGATGGTCGTATCCACCGCGGCCTGGGACATCCCAAAGACCATGTGCCCGAAGCTGTTCCCAGCTTCCAGCGGTGTGGGCGGATCATAGTCAATGATCACTACGTCCCCCGGACACCCCTCGCGGAGTTCGCCCAGCGGCAGGCCGAAGCTTCTGCCTGCGATCTTGGGGTTGTTGAAGAAGAGCGCCGATACCACCTCGGAGAATCCGACCGAGGGGTTTCGGGCAAACAAATGTTGGGCCCATAAGGCGGCGCGCAGTTCTTCCAGCATGTTGGTCGTCATGGCGTCGGTGCCTAAACCGACCAGCACGTTGCGTTTGCCCATGGAAACGATGTCCGCGATGCCCACCGCGTTGTTCATGTTTGACTGAGGGTTATGGACAACCGCGGTTTGCGTTTCGGACAAGATGTCCAGCTCCCGGCGATTCACATGCACGCAATGCGCAGCTAGGCTCCGGGGACCTAAGATGCCGAACCGGTTCAACCGTTCCACGACCCGCAGGCGGTAATGGTGCTGGGAGTATTGCTGATCGCTCTCGGCCTCGGCGACATGGATGTGAAAACCCGTTCCCAGTTCCCGGCCCAAAGCCGCAGCCTTCTCCAGCGTGGCGTCCTTGAGCGTGAAAGCCGCATGGAGGCCGAAGAGGGCGGCGGTAGTTGGTGGAGGGTTGGGAGTTGAGGGTTGAGAGCGGGGAATCCGAGCCGGCTCGCCTCGGCTGCTGCGCCGGCAATGGCGGATGAAAGCGGCATTTTCTTCGAGGCCCTCCTTGGAAATGCGCGCGCCGTCGCGGTCGGAGAGTTCATAGCAGAGACAAGCCCGCAGGCCGGTCTGTTTGACCGCCTTCTCAATCGCGGCGAGCGAGCCGCGCACGGCGTTCGGGCTGGCGTGGTGGTCTATGAGCGTCGTCGTGCCGTGACGAATCGAATCAAGCAGGGCGATGAGTGCGCTGTAATAGCAATCCTCGGTTGTTAAGGCCGAATCGAGCCGCCACCAGAGGTTTTTCAGCACGTCCACAAAATTCCCGGACGGCCTGGTCTTGGTGAGACCGCGCGCGAAGGTGCTGTAGAAATGGGTGTGGGCATTGATGAAGCCGGGAACCACTACTTTGCGCGAGGCACCGATGCGCTTGGCTGCGGATCGCGTGAGCCGGTTCTTGGGAGCAATCTGGGTGATATAACCGTTCTCGATCAGGACGGAATGGTTAGGCAATACAGCGGGCGTTTTCCCGGCGGTCAGCACCGTTCCGTTCTCGATGAGCAGTGACATCACAAGTTACATCGTTGCCAGGGTTACCAGGTTACCAGGGCTGGTGCTGGAGGGCGGCCAACTCACGAGCGGTGCGCGGGCGCATGGAGATGGCGCCGGCAAAACATTTCTGCGCGCAGAGCGAACACCCAATGCAGAGCGCGGGATCAAAGAGCGGAACCTTCTTTCCGTTCAAAACGATGGCTTGGTACGGGCAGCGCGTGCAGTTGCCGCAATGCTCGCACAGTTCCGCAATAACCTGCGGCAGTTTCTTGGTCGCCGAAAGGGACATGAAATCGGTGATCGGATTGGGCAGCGCCGAGCCAATCAGTTCTCGCACCGACTTGAATCCCCGTTCTTCCATCAGGAAGCTCAGGCCGGAATGAAGCTCATCGACAATGCCCAAGCCGTATTTCATCACCATGGTGCAGAACTGGACGGTCTGGGCGCCCAAGGCCAGAAAGTTCGCAGCGGCCTTGTAGTTCATCGGCCCGCCATTGCCCGACACGGCGATGCCCATGCCCGACACCTTTGCCAGGGTCAGGTTGCTGATGGGCAAAACCCCTTCGCCGGACATGCCGATAACCACCCCTTCTTCCCATCGGCGGCCTTCCGCCTTGCGCAAAACCAGTGAGGGGAAACTATTCGCCAGGGTGACGCCGGCCTTCTTGTTGGGATACTTCGCAAAGACCTCCTGAATCCTTTTGATAATGGGTTGAATGGCGGTGACCGCCGCGGTGAGTTTGAACAGCTTCGGGTTGCCCTCCGAACTGGCGTCCATGACCCAATCGATGATTTTAGCCGTCAGTTCAGCGTTTTGGGAAACCACATCGCCCTCCATCCCGTCGCCGCCTTGCGGACAGGAGAGGCTGTATTCAACGCCCATCGCCCCCGCGCTTTCCAGCTTGCGGGTATTGGATTGCCAGACGGCGTTGTCGGCCTCATCGTGGCCAGTGACGGGGCCGCCGGTCGAAGCGAGCGTCAGCCGGTCGGGAAACTCCTTTATCAGCCGCCCGACTTCCTGGCATACCCGGTCCAAAGGATGGCCCGAAACATTGTCGCAGTTGCCGTAGGTCGAGGGGCCAACCACGGACATGTACTCGGAGGGGATGTGGATCGGCACGTTATCAAAGGCGGTCTTCATCACCCCGCCGGACCAGCCCCGCTGATATGCCTTGCGCATCTGGGCATAGCCGTCGGTGTGCGGCGCCGCCGAAAGGAGGAAGGGCGACCGAATCTTGCGGCCAAAGAACTCGGCCTCAAGGGGCGCCGGGCAAAGATTCAAGCTTTCCAGAACCGCGTGGCTTTTGGCGCGGTTTTTGATTCGGGGCGGCTTCTCACCGCGGAGATACGCGTCGGCTTCCAGTGCGGCGTTCTTCCCGGTGGCCACCGCTTCGACAACCGTGGCGGAGCCTAAGATCATATCGCCCGCATAGAAAACCCCTTTTGCCTTCTTGAGCCGCATTCTCGACCGGCTGCCAATGGCTGAAATGACGAAGTCAAACTCGCGGAAGACGGGAGATTCCTTCTGGTTGACGACGAAATTCTCCGGACGGGGCGATTTGTCTTTCGGAAGCATCATTCGGGCGATCCGGAGGCCCGTCACTTTCCTGCCCTTATGAGTGATTGCGAGCGGCTTTGCGCAACTGGAAATCTCGATGCCATACTCGAGCAACATATTCCTTTCGTAGGCCGTCAACGGCATGTTTTCCTGCTTGCGGCGATAGATCATCTCTACCGAAAGCGCGCCGTGCTTTTTGGCCGTGGTGGCGCAATCGGCTGCCACCGCGCCGCCACCAAGGATGGCTACCTTCTTATCGGTGACCTGGATCTTCTTCCGGTTCTCCAAATACTTCTGCCAGGAAAGCGCGTATTCCTCGCCGGGGATGTTCAAGCGCATCGGCTCATCCAACCCAGCGCTCACGATCACCGCATCGTGCGTCTCCAGCAGTTCTTCCGGGTTAGCGACAGCCTTGCCCAACTGGAAACCAATCGCGCCGAGGCCCCTGGCGAATTCGATGTCCGTGCGCGAGACTTTCTTGTCGAACCGAAAATCGGGGATGAGATTCGTCATGCCGCCCAGCCGCTTCCGCTGCTCGTACACGGTGACTTTATAGCCCCGCTGGGCAAGCACGCTGGCCGCTCCCAGTCCCGCAGGCCCCGCGCCGATTACCGCCACCTTTTGCCCGTTCCACTCCGGGGCCTTGAAACTGCCCAAACCGGCTTTATAGGCTCGCTTCATCACGCTGGCCTGAACTGCGGGGATATTGATGGGCTGGTCAAAAGTGCGGCGTGAGCACGCCTTCATGCAAAAGTAGTCCGGACAGACCACTCCGCAGACCCAACCGAGGGGATTAGACCCCATGATCAGGCTGCCGGCCCGGCGATAGTCGGATTTCTCGCCCACCCTGGCCGCCATGATAAAATCCGCGGGAGAACAATCCGCCGGGCAGGCTTCTTTGCAGGGTTTCTCCTCGCAATATTCACACCGGTTCAGTTCAGCCCTCAGTTGGGCATCGGTGAGAGATCCGTCGTTCTTCTTCATGGCTGCGTCACTGGTAAAAAGGGCAATTACCATGACATCACAACCGCGCTGCGGCAACAACACACCGGTTGCGCTTTGCTAACCATTTGTTGGCCCGGGGTGGGCAAGAAACTGGCGGATTGGGGCTTCGCACGCTGCGCCTCTGGCTTCCAGGGGCCTCAGCCTTCAACCATTTTCGCCGCCCGGATGAAGGCTTTGACTTTGGCGTGGTCTTTCCTGCCCGGTGCCGCTTCTACCCCGCTCGACACATCAACCCCATAGGGCCGCGCTCGCCGCACGGCTTCCGCGACGTTTTCGGGAGTCAGACCGCCCGCCAGGAAAATCGGGCGGCCCCAATCTCGAGCTTCGCGGGCGAGGTCCCAATTGAAGGTCTCGCCGGTGCCGCCCGGCTTATCCGGAGCGTACGCATCGAGCAGCCAGGCATCGGTGTGGTAGCCCAACAGCGCTTGGAGCGAAGCGGCATCGCGAATGCGAAGGGCTTTCATGCTCATCAGGCCGAACTGCAGGCAATAATCCGGGGATTCCTCGCCATGAAATTGCAACAGGTTCAGCCCGCATTCCCGGATCGCATGAACCACCCTGTCCTCCGGCGCGTTGACAAAGACCCCCACCTTCATCACAAACGGCGGCAGTTGGCGGATCAGGCCGGCGGCCGCCTCGACGGAGATACGGCGGGGACTTTGGTCGTAGAACACGAAGCCGAGCGCATCGGCCCCCGCTTCAGCAGCGGCCATCCCGTCGGGAAGATTCGTGATGCCGCAAATCTTGACTTTCACTGGCATTTCGTCGCGCCAGCATCCCATGTTATCGCGCCGGGGACAACCGCGCAGTTGCGCAAGGCTTCTGGCGCACCCCAAGCCGTTACGGCACCCACACAGCCCGGCAGAAACGGGTTGCCGATGGCCACCGCATAATTGCCCACGTTGATCTCGGTGACGGGGGCTGGCGTCAGCGTGGCCGCGGTCGCGCCGGAGACGTTGCCGCCGTTGGCCAGCGGCGCGAGGTCAGCCAGGCCGCGCCGGACCAAAGACCATTTGCGCAGCGCCCACTTTGCCTCTATCCTCGGTGGCGTGGCTGCCCCCATAGCTCAAATGGATAGAGCGGCGGTTTCCTAAACCGTTGATCCCTGTTCAATTCAGGGTGGGGGTACCAACCCGACCGAATCCCCTGGCGACCCACAAACTGCTGACATCAAAGAAACAGCCATGATGAAGATGGAGGTGGCCGTTTGCCCCGCCTCGCCTCCATCATCTTCGGCTGACTGACCACTATGGCCTTTTTTGGCTTGTCCTTGAGCCGATTTGGAATACCCTTTGCGGCGGTGGTGCCGCGCAGCCGCGTTTCCGAGCCCTGCCGGCCATCGCCGCAACACTGACTGGTCCGCCGAGCCTAAAGAACAAAATGAAGATACATCCACCAAAAGCAATCGTTGATGAGAATGATCCTTTCAAGCACGCGCTGTTTGGCCGCAAGGCCTTTGCCGAATCACTGACTGGACTGCTGCGGAACGTCTCTGAAAGTCTCGTTATTTTCGTAAACGCGCCGTGGGGCGAAGGCAAAACGACGTTTGCTGAGATGTGGCGTGCCGATTTGCTGAAGCAGAAATTGGACGTGATCTATTTTGATGCCTATGCGACAGACTATTTCGACGACCCCTTCGTGTCCTTTTCCGGTGAAATCCTCGCACTGGTGGACAAGCGTCTTACGGAAAATAAAAGTTTAGTCGAGCGCCGTGAGTTCAAAAAGACCGCCGTGGAAGTTGGAAAACGCCTCGCTGGGCTTGCAGTCAAAGTCGGACTTCGAGCGGCCACCTTGGGGGCTGTTGAATCGGCACACATAGAAGAATTGAAGGGAATTGGCACTGAAATAGCCTCTGGCGTTTCCAAGATCGGTGCCGACATCATCGAAAAGAAGATTGATAATTATGTTGCTGAAAAGGATTTGATGACCGCCTTCAAGCGGAGTTTGGCGAAGCTGGCCGCAAAAGTGCGTGAAGAACAAGGCTTCCCCCTCACGATTATCGTGGACGAGCTTGATCGCTGTCGCCCGGATTTTGCGTTGGGGTTGTTGGAGCGAATTAAACATCTCTTCGATGTGGAGGGTGTTGCGTTCGTGTTGCTTGTTAATCGCGATCAAATCGAAAGCTATATCAAAACCGTCTATGGTGATGTGGACGCTCGCGCTTACCTGCTGAAATTTGCCAACCTGTTCGTCGATCTTCCGAACCAGCAACCGTTTCACTCTCAACACGAAAAAGGTCGCCATGAATACAGTCAAATCCTGTTTGGGCACTATGCCTTTTCAAAACAAGTGAACAATGGAGATTTGCTTGCACGGAGCTTAGAGGCCCTTGTTGATCATTTCGATTTGACGTTGCGCGAGATTGAGAAGGTTTTCACCATCATGGCCCTTTATTACAGTTCTCTGCCCAGCAATCAGTTTACGAATGAATTCCTGATCGCGATGCTTTCGGCTTTGAAAGTGAAGCGCCCTCCGTTTTACGAACAGTTAAGTTCAGGAAAAGTTTCTGTTGACAAGTTTTTCAAGGAAACCGGTCTTGATCAGATGAAGAAGGAGAATTATCAACGCGTGGATCAGGGATGGGTTAAGGACATGCTGAGCCTCTGCCTAATGTCCGATGCCGAATTTAAGAAAGCCACGAAAAATGCGGAAGGAAATGAAAATGTTCAGAGCCACCTAGAACGGCTGTCAATGTGGTTGGGAAACTACAACATAAGCGGGGAAAAGGTCATACCATTCCTTTGTGGCCGGTTGGATCGCTTTTCTCTAAAGCCTCAATGAAACGGAGGCATTGGTGACGCGCTTGTGACATTCGCGCAAAGGAATTCCGTCGGAGTCCGGCGGGCGAAACGAAAGGATGGGGATTGAAGGTGTTTCCCTGAACAGAAAGGTCAAAGCCCCGTGGTGTCCTGATTTGAAACCGGGTCGCGAATACGCGCCGACTGCGCTGGATAAAAGGACGGTTTTGAAATATAAAGCAGGCATGGATAGACTAACGCTGTTCGGATTATTCGCGGTGACGGCGATGCTGGTGTTTTACGCGCTGGAGGCGCGCAGCCGGTGGTTCGTGTTGGCGTTTGCAGGGGCCTGTGTCCTCGGGTCCATCTACGGTTTTCTGCAAGGGGCGTGGCCGTTCGGAATCGTGGAAGCCATTTGGTCTGTTGTTGCGCTGCGACGGTGGCGGTCGGCTGCTCAACCCACATCGCACCAGCCCAAAGCCCCCACCCCCTATCAGTTTTAGATTAGGGCACTACCCCAAGTCTCGACAGGGCGGGCGGCGGCGTGGTAAGGTGTGGGGTGATGAGAACGCAGTCGCCGGATACAAGTCCCGAAGCCGAGCGGGTGTTGCTCGATTTGCTCCGCCATGCGCCCGCCTGGCGGAAGCTGCGCCTGATCGAAGACACCAACCGCTCCGTGAAGGAGCTGCTGATGATGGGACTGCGCCATCGGTTTCCTCACGATCCGCCGGTGGTGCTGCGTCGCCGCCTGGCCGATCTCTGGTTGGGGCCGGAATTGAGCGCGGCCGCCTACGGGCCGCCGCCCGAACCTGCCTGATTGGCGGAATGATCCGGGATTACCTAGAAGAATGGGCGCGGGAACTGGGCTTGACGGACTTGCTGCGTCGGGCGCTCGATGAGGCAGGTTTGCCTTTTAAGCCATGAACCGGACGGCGAAACAATTTGAGGGGCTGCTGGCGGGGTACTTTGAGACGCTGCTGCGTGACCAGCCCACGTTTTGCACGATCTGCGCCGGGCTGCGCGACGGCGAGGGGAAACTGGGCCGCCTGACGCTGGACTTTCAGAAGAAGCGCGAGCGCGAAAGGCAATCCGCGCTGCGGGCGCTGGAAAGCGTTTCGCCGCGCGAGCTGGCGAATGAGCAGCAGCTTGACCGGTTGGCGCTGCGCAGCCTGCTGCTCAAGGAATGCGAAGATTACGCCCGCGCGCGACATGCCCTGGAACCGAGCGCACCCGATCAACTGCTCAACATCCTGTTGCACGAGTTGCAGCGCGGGGACGACCAGCCCCGGCGGGCGGCGCGCAATCTGCGCTCGCTGCTTAGGCAAGCGCCGGATTTTCTGGATGAGGCGGCGGCGGTGGTCCGCAATCCCGAGCGGGTCTGGCTGCGGGTGATGGAGCAAACGGTGACGGGCGGCATGGCGCTGCTCGAAGGGGTAGGGAAGTTTCTCCAGACGGCGGCGGCCCAGGCGGGGGATGCGGCGTTGGTTAGCGCCGCCGGGAAGGCCATGCAGAGATACCGGGAGCGGGTGAAGGGGCGTCCGCCGGCGCCGGCGGGCGCCTTCGCCATCGGCGCCGTGGCGCTGCAACGCCGGGTGCGGGATGAACTCGGGCTGGATTACACGCTCGGCCAGGTGGAAGCCCTGGCGCTGGGCGAAGTGGCGCGCGTGGGCAGGCTGCTCAAGGCTGCCTGCGCGCGTTTTGGCCGGAACCGTTCGGCGGAACAAATTATGGCCGAGGCGCGCTCGCAATGGCGTCCCGGCAAGCCGCTGCTGGAGCTTTACCAGCGGGAAACGCGGCGCATCGCGGAAGGGTTTCGCCAGGCTCAGGCGGTGTCGTTCCCGGAAGGGGACGTGCTCGAGGTCAAACCGGTGCCGGAGTTTCTGCGCGCGGTGATTCCAATGGCCGCGTACCAGCAACCGCCGGCGTTCACGAAGGCGCAGCGCGGGGTGTTCTGGGTGAACGACCTGAGCCTGACGAAGAAGACGGAAGCGGAAAAGCTGGCGGAGCAGCAGCAGCATTTCGGCCTTTCCCTCGCCTGCGCGCATGAGGGTTACCCGGGGCATCACCTGCAATTCGTGACGGCCAACCATCATCCGCGCCGGTGGCGGCGGCTGTTTGCCCATGCGGTTTTCTATGAGGGCTGGACGCTGTGGTGCGAGCAGATGTTGGCGGACCTGAGAATCGAGCGGTCGCCGTGGCTGCCCGTGCAGCAGTTGCACAACGCGCTGTGGCGCTGCCATCGCATCCTGGTGGACCTCCGGCTGCAAACCGGGTGCTACAGTTATGAGCAAGCCGTGCGGCATTTGCAAAGGCAGGTGGGCTTCACCCGCGCGCGGGCGGAAGCGGATGTGAATTGGTACACCGCCCAACCCGCAGTGCCGATGAGCTATTGGCTGGGCCGGCTGGAAAACGAGCGGCTGCGACAACGTCTGATGATCGGGCGGGGCTGGGCCTTGCAGAAATTCAACGATTGGCTGCTGGGCTTCGGGACTATTCCGCAGGCGTGGATTGAGAAGTACGGGTTGGACTGAAATGAAAGTCCTGGTCACCGGAGCAACGGGGTTCGTGGGCCGGGAGATTGTCCGGCAGCTTCACGAAGGCGGGCAGGCGATTCGCATTCTGGCCCGCAGCCGCACTTCACCGCGCGTGCAGGAGGCCATTTCACGCTACGGGGCCGAGGTTTATCCCGGTGACGTGCTGGATGCGCCTTCACTGGACGGAGCTGCCAATGGGATAGAGGCCGTCATCCATCTGGTGGGGATAATCAGCGAGGTTGGCGAAAGCAGCTTCGAGAACGTCCATACGCGCGGCACCGGCAACATCGTGGCGGCGGCGCACCAGGCCGGAGTCAGGCGATTCGTCCAGATGAGCGCGCTGGGCACGCGGCCCGCTGCGGCCTCGCGGTATCACCAGACCAAATGGGCCGCCGAAGAACTGGTTCGGCGCAGCGGACTGGATTTCACGATTTTCCGGCCTTCGCTCATCTACGGGCCGGAGGACCAATTCGTGAACTTGTTCGCGCGGATCATCCGGCTCTCGCCGGTCGTGCCGCTGATGGGCAGTCCACGCGCAAGATTTCAACCGGTCTCGGTTGAGGCCGTGGCGGCTGCTTTCGCAAGGTCTTTGGGCGAACCGAAGTCGGCGGGCCAGACTTATGACTTGTGCGGCCCGGAGACTTTGACGCTATCGGAGATTGTGGACCGGATTCTGGAGGTGCTGCAGCGGAGGCGGTTGAAATTCCAGGTGCCGTCCGGCCTCGCCCGTTGCCAGGCCGTCCTCCTGGAATTCGTTTTCCGGCGCCTGCTGCGAAGGGCGTCCCCCCTTAACCGCGATCAGCTCATCATGTTGCAGGAGGACAACGTGGGGAATCCGCTGCCGGCCAATGAGCGCTTTGGGCTGGAACCTGTCCCTGTTCGGGAAGGGATTGCCAAGTACTTGAGACGTGAAAGGTGATGCGTGACGCGTGATGCGTGTTGCGTGGAAGGAGGTTGTCTCGCCAACCCCTTGCACACATCACGGATCACGCATCAGGCGCCGAGAGGCAACGTGCTATTGCCCTGGGCTTGCCAGCGGCGCTCCAGCGCGCTGCTGACGCAGGTCAGGACTTTGCGGAAGCTGAATTCCGCTGATTTTGAGAGGAAGCCGAAAGCGCCGCCTTTGATCGCCTCAGCCGCCCAGGACGCCGCCCCGCTGCCGGTTGGCGCTCCGCTCAATATAATGACTTCAGTTGCCGGCCACCGCTGCTTGATCGCCCGCAGCAAGCCAAGTCCGTTCGTGTCGGGCAGTTTTATGTCCAAGAGCACCACGTCCGGTTGTTCACGGTCCAGGGCCTTGCGCAGCGCCGCGCCGCTGTCCGCCTCGGTGACCTGGTAGTCGGCTTCGAGGATAGCCTTGAGGAGGTCGCGCATGCCCTCCTCATCATCGACGATGAGGATTCTGCCCTTCCCGGCTCGCGGTGAAGAACCTGCGCCGGACGCGGTCATTAGACCTCGATCCCGTAGGCCTTGATC
>JBEKJO010000138.1:0-15878 GCA_050011195.1 Verrucomicrobiota bacterium
GAGGCAAAGACGCAACCAAAGCCAAACCGATCTGAACGCAGAGAAGAATTACTCTCTGCGAACCTCTGCGACTCTCTGCGACGCTACCCGAGAATCGCGCGCGTTGAGCAAGATTGCTTGTGTGCGCGCAAAAGCATACCCGGAGGCGAGTCCGTCCACCCTCTATCCTCCATCCTCTATCCTCGTTGGTTGCCGCTCTGCCGCGCTGGGTCCTTGCCTTTGGGCGTCTTGGCGTTAACTGCCCGCCAGCCCGGGTTCTTGCGACCTCGGCGGCAGAATCATGAGTTGCGTCGGCTGCAAGTGGGTCAGCGCATACAACATCAGGTAGGTGATGAACAAGAAGGTGCCGAACAGCAAGGGAAAGGCCAGCGAGTTTGAATTGGCGAACGGGTCGGCGACCCAGTTCCCGATGCCATGATAAACCTGCCACGGTTTGAACAGGACGTCCCAACTGTTGAAGCGCATGAAACGCCCCACGTAAATGCCGAAACCGCTCAAGGCGGCAACCGCGGCAATGAAAAGCCAACTGGCGGCGCGGCCCAGCATTCGCTCCACGACCGACTGCATCAGGTAGAGGGATACGAAGCCCAGCACCAGCCCGGTGAGCGCGCAGAGCAGAATGAGCGTGAGGTCCACCCAGAAATGGCCGTAAAAGCGCGTGGTCAGATGAATCAGGTCGGTAAAGATGTAGGGCGCGTTGGGGAAGAAGAGCAGCCAGGCCCCGGCGAGACTGAGAAAACGCCAGTTGCGGGCCGAGGCGGTCTGGAACTTTTCAGAGGCCAGGAGCGCGAAAACCAGCGGCAGCCAGGCGAGGAACAGGTTCCAGACCAGAAAGCTGTAACGGAAGTTGCCGGTGGCTATGATGCGGGCCACCACCAGCGCGGCGCTGGCGGCGGAAGCAAAAGTCAACGCGAGCATCGGCATAGCCGTCTCGCGCTTGAAGGCGAGCCTTAATAGTCTCATAAACAACTTGTCCTCTTTCGACCCTTTATCATAACGCACTGCTCAATCTATCGCAAACAGAGCCGCCGCGGGACGCATCTTGTGGGGAGGGGTTCGGAAACACAGCAACGACGCGCTTGAAATGCCCCTCTCCCTGCCCCTCTCCCTACTCCTTCGTCGTGGGGCGAGGGAACTCGCTCGGGCCTGTCGGCATTTCGTGTGGAGCATGAAATATCCAAGCTAAACCCCGGCGGGCACAAAATTCCGGGAGCTTCCGATCACGGCTGGTTCGGCCCGGCTTTGGTCTGCGGCGAGCAGCTTCTTCCGAAAGGCGACGTGCCGCCGCCGCGTCAATTCCACCAGCGGCCGCCACACCTGACGCACCAGACGCCGCTTGATCAAGAAGCGCCACAAGCGATTCGAGCGCTTGTAGAGGTAGCAACCCGCAAGATACGTGAGCGCGGCCATCGCGGTCGCCGGCCGCCGCCGCCAAATCGAAGCGTGCGAGAAGAGGCGCCGATAGAGCCAGTCGTAGCCGAGCAGCAATTCCTCCGGGGTCATCTGCTTTGGCCGAAAGACCACGTGGGCCGTGTCGTATTGCTCCCAATCGGCGTGCAAGAGCCGGCCTTCGGCTTGCAGTTGCCGAAACAACGGCGTGCCGGGATACGGCGTGAGGATGTGAAACGTCGCGCATTCCAGACGGTTGGCCTCGATCCAGTCGGCCATCGCCGCGAAGGTGTCTTTGCCATCACCGTCAAAGCCCACCACGAAGCTGCCGTTGACCTGGATGCCGTGGTCGCGTAAGAGCCGGACGCGCCGGGCATAATCGGCGGCCCTCGGTCCGCGCTTGCGCGCGGCGGCGAGATTCCCGTCCTTCAGGGTCTCGAAACCGATGAACACACCAGTGCAGCCGGCCAACGCCATTTCGCGCACGAGGCTCGGATCATCCGTCACGTCAAGCGTCACTGCCGCGCTCCAGATTTTCTCCAGCGGCCGGAGCGCGCGGCACAAGGCGCGGAGATAGTCGGGTTTGGCGCCGAGGTTATTGTCGGTGAACACGGCGTAGGGCTGGCCGTCCGCCGCAAACTGGCGCCGGATGTCCTCCGGGTCCCGGACCCGATAGGGCATTTGCAGGCCGTCGGTCGCGAGGTAGCAAAAGCCGCAGCGATTGTGGCACCCGCGCGTCGCAATCAGGCTGGTGGTGGTCAGGAAGCTGTCTTGGGGCAGCAAATCGCGCCGCGGCTCCGGATCGAGCTGATAAGAGCGTTCGTAAGCCGCGTGATAGCGCGGTTTCAGCGCGCCGGTTTCAATGTCCCGCAGGATTTCGGGCCACAGTTGGACGCCATCGCCGAGTGCAATCGCGTCGGCGTGCGGCGCAGCTTCGTTAGGAGAGGATTGGACGTGTAATCCGCCGAAGATAACCTTGCTGCCCCGCGCACGATACCAACGCGCGAGGTGGTAGGCGCGTTTCGCAAAGGTCAGATGGACGCTGATACCGACGACTTCCGGCGGCGGATCAGCCGGGGGCGGTCCCTGAAGGAGGTTCTCGTCCCAGTACCGTACTTGCCAATGAGGCGGCGTTGCGCCGGCGATAGAAGTTAAGGCCAAACTGGGCGTCAGCACGTGCTTGCCAAAGCTTCCGTGCGGTGACTTGGCATAAAACGGATTGATCAGGAGCGCGTGGCGGCTTGCGACCGGCGCCTTCGGGAAACGCTCATCGAGCAGTGGCGGGGTTGCCATCTCGGGCGGCAGCCAGAGTGGGTGGCGCGGCTGATAGAATGGGTCGTCAGGGACACTCCCCAACAGTCCGAAAGGCAAAGTCAGTTTCATACTGCAGAGTTTCCAAGCACGGGCGACCAGGCTGCGGAGGTTGCGCGGACGTGCCTTCAGGAGCCGGTAATCAGGTGTTCTGTCATGGCATGGAGGATCAAGCCGCCTGCTGATGGTGCATTTGGTCCGGGTCGTAAGGTGCCCGGCCATGGTCCCTTCGGGAGGCCAACTGATTCAGCCATTGTTCGACCTCGTAGATGGCGGCATCGGGCGTGGATGTGCCCGCCGTGATCCCCACCGTCTGCGCCCCATCAAACCACTCTTCGCGCAAATCGTTCGCCCCTTGCAGATGATGCACCCGGCGGCAATAACGGCTGCACGTCCTGACCAGCTCCTGCGTGTTGTTGCTCTGCGCGCCCCCGATGACGACTACCACCTCCACCTGCTGCGCCAGTTCGATGGCGGAGTTCTGCCGCTGCTTCGTCGGCTGGCAAACCGTGTCAACGAGGCGCACCTCGGAATTGGGAAAGCGCCGGCGCATCAGTTCCACCAGCCGCTCCACCTTCTGGATCGGCTGCGTGGTCTGCGCCGCCACGCCGAATCGGGGTCGCTCTCTCAACTCGAAAACATCCGCCTCCGAGAGCACCACATCAAAATCCCGCAGGTCCTCCGTCAGCCCGCGCACCTCGACGTGCTCGCGCTTGCCCACAATGACCGGGTGAAACCCCTCGCGCACCAGTCTTGCCACCGCGCGATGCGCCACGCGCACGAGTGGGCAAGTCGCTTCCATCACCTTCAGCCCGCGCTCGCGCACGCGCCCCATCGCTCTCTCTGACGCTCCGTGCGCGGTGATCATCACCGTCCGGCTTTCCACCAACGCCGCCTGCTGGGCGATCTTGATGCCCCGGGCGTGCAGCTCGGCCAGAACACTCTCGTTGTGCACCAGGTCGCCCAACACGGTAAGCGGCTCGGTGGCGGACTGCTGCAAAGCCAGCTCGATGGCGTCACGCACGCCAAAGCACATGCCCAGATGTTCGGCTCGGACAATTCTCATAACGCTTCACTTTGTATCACAAAGTATGTGACCGCGCTCGTGGCTTTTCGTTCAAATTCATGGTTTACTCTGGCTTGTTCTGCCGGATGATGCGCTCCAGCAGATTGATGTAATGGGTGAAGGCTCGCTTGCCGGCGGCCGTCAGCGCGCACGTGGTCAGCGGGCGGTTGTTCTGAAAGGACTTGGTCACCGACAGGTAGCCGGCTTCCTGGAGTGTGCGGATGTGCGTGGTGAGATTGCCGTCGGTCATGCCCAGGGTGTCGCGCAACTCGGTGAACGAAAGCTCCGGCGAGGCCGCCAGCATGGACATGATCGCCAGCCGCCCTTTTTCGTGAATGACACGATCGAGCTGGAGAAAGGGTTCCGGATTCACGGTTCATTCCTGCGCCGCTCGGTGAAATAGAGATAGACGCCGTAGGCGAGATGCAGTCCGCCGAAGAAAAAGCCCATGATGCCGTGGGCGCAGTCAAGCGGGCGCACCCAAGCCGGAACGCCCACGGCAAACAGGACGCAGCCGCCGAGTACGAAGGCCCACCCGAAGAGTTTCATGCCCCGCGGCATGAAGAAACCGGCGGCATGAAACGCGCACCCGTAGAGCACAACCCAGAGCAGCGGCAGCCAGAGCATCCCCGCCAGGTTGCCGGGATTGTCTGAAGCCGAACCCACTCTCATCAGCGCCACGGCGCTGATCATAAGACCTGCTGCCAGCGGCGGCAGCAAGGCCTGGGTGACGCGGCGCGTGGGCGGCGACCAGAAAGGCTCGGATTCCTTGAGCGCCTGCCGGCGCACGAGCAGGAAGGAACCCGCCAGGGCGACCGCGCTCACCCCGGCCCAATAGAAGATAAACGCGCGCGGTGAGCCGATTTTCAGCCCCCAGCCCAGCGCGGCCGCCGCGAGGCCGGCTACGCCGTTGAAGATCATGATGGGTGCCAGCGCCCGCCGATAAAGCGCGGATCGTTCCATCAAAGTGCGAATGACCTGAAGATGTTCGGCGGCCCAATTTGGTTCCATGCTGATACTTTGCAACACAAAGCGCCACCGGGCAAGCACTTTTTTACCGGGCAAGAGGCGGCCCGGCCTTTTTACCATTTCACCGGCACCGTCATCTTCTTCCCGAACCGATTGTGGTAGTGAAGCTGCCGGTGTCGAACCCCGTATTCGTGGACCAGCCGGGTAATCTTCACGTCGTAGCAGCAATACTCGGCGATTTCGAGCAGCTTGCCTTCCTTATACCATTGAATGGCTTGCATCCCCTCGGCGGTCTTCTCCACGCCGAACGTCGCCGTCGCGATGGCCTCCAAGGAAAGCCGGTGCCGCAACTGATTCTGCAGCTCGACCATCATGTCCAGCGTCGGCAACTGGCGCAGGTCAAACGAGGTGTAACCCTGCAGCACCTCGTAATCGAACCGCAGATTGTTGAAGCCGACGATCAGGTCCGCGCGCTGCAAATCCGTGAGCAGATCGCCCACCTGTTTCTCGCCGTAGATTTTGTAAGCGCCTTGCACTGTGCTGTAGGTCACGCCAATGCTCATGCCCATGCGGCTGATATGGTCCCAGCCGCCGACTTCTTCGGCGGATTTCTGCGTTTCCAGGTCGAAATAGACGATGTTCTTCATCCGGGCATCCCGTTGCGGCGGGCAAGCAAACCCGACGCGCCGCCACTGTATCGCGGACAGGGATGGAGGCAAAAGGAAATCGGGCGGCAGGTTCGCGTGCCTCTCGACGCGGCCTTCGGTGTGCGTTATTGACTCAATCCAGCGAAATCTCCTTCAACGTGTGCTCCAATTGTTGTCGCAGGGCTTCGCGCTCCGCATCCGAAGCCTCGCGCGGGACCCGGACCGGCTTTTCCAGGATCACTTCACAGCGCGAGAAGGGCAGGGGGATTTGAAATCGGTCCCAGCTTTTGGCCTGGACCTTCCAGCTCAGATGGTATGAGGCCGGGATGATCGGGAGGCCGGTGACCTGCGCCAGGCCGATGATGCCTTCCTGCACCACATAGCGCGGACCACGCGGCCCGTCGGGCGTAATGGCCAAATCATAACCGCGCTCCGCCCAGCCAGTGAGTTCCAGCAGGGCTTGCGGCCCGCGCCGGCTGGAGGAGCCGCGCACCGGCTGCACTCCGAAACATTCGAGGATACTGGCAAGAAAGCCGCCATCTTTGCTCGCGCTCACCAGCGCGGCCATGCCGGGTGTCTGATTATGCCTCTTGACGTAGTCGTAATACGGTGTCAGGCACAGCGCCAGCCGGTTGTGCCACACGCAGTAAATGGCCGGGCCGGCCGGGGCGTCGCCGAAATAGCCGGAGATGTCGGTCCACCGGTGACGCAATGTCGCCGATACGCTTCGCACCAGCAGCCAGACCAGTCGCGCGCCCAGCCGCTGATACCAATACGGCGCGTGGGGCACTACGACCCCGCTCGATTTGCGCTTTCGGGCCGCGCCCGGAGGACCTTCGGCTTGGGGTGTTGGATCGCTTGCCACCATCACGCTCCCTTTTTCAGGCAGGCGCGCACGAGGTCTTCCACGGTGGCCTGGGCGCCGAGCGAACTTTGCGCCTTGCGGACCGAATCATGCGCCTCAACCTGTTTGAAGCCCAGCGCCATCAAGGCCAGCACGGCGTCATTGACCTTCTGGTCTTCGGGCGAGAGGGCGCGTTGCGCGCTCGAGGCCTCCCAGGCGCCGGCAGCGCCAATCTTGTCTTTGAGCTCGACCACGATGCGCTCCGCCGTCTTCTTCCCCACGCCGGAGATTTGCGACAAGGACTTAACGTCCCCAGTGGCCACCGCGCCGCGAAACGCCGTGACGCTGATGCCGCTCAACACATTGAGCGCGATCTTGGGACCAATGCCGCTGACGGTGTTGATGAGCAGGCGGAACAGGTCGCGCTCGGCCGCGCTCATGAAGCCGTAGAGCGTGTGCGCGTCTTCCCGCACGACCAAATGCGTCAGCAGCCTCACCTCCTGCCCGGGCGCCGGCAGCTTTTCATAGGACGACAACGGAATCAGCGCCTCGTAACCGACGCCGTTGACGTTCACGGTCACCTGCGTGGGGAGGGCTTCGACGAGTTTGCCGAATAGAAAGGTGATCATATTCTTTTAGCGGCCTGAAAGCTGTAGCGTCCTTGCTCCTGCGCATGCGCCAGCGCCAGCGCCAGCGCGTCGGCCGCATCCGGCGCAGGCGGTTCGGGCAGCCGCAACATCCGTTGCACCATTTTGGCCACCGCCAGCTTCTGCGCCGCGCCGTAGCCGACAATGGCCTGCTTCACCTTGCGCGGGGCCAGCTCGTAAATCTCCAGACCGGCTTCGGCGACGGTTGCCAGCGCTGCCCCGCGGGCTTCGCCCATGAGGAGCGCCGTCTGCAGGTTCTGCGCGTAAAACAAGCCCTCGACCACGCACACCGAGGGTTGGTGCTGCCGCACCACTTCGCGCAACTTCCCCGCGATCTTCACCAGACAACGGGAATGCGCCCACCCCATCGGGCAGGCAATCACGCCGTGCGTGAGGGTCTGCGGACAGGGTTTGGCCAGCTTGATTACGCCGTAACCCGTGCCCCGCAACGAGGGGTCCAGGCCAAGAATGACCTGATGGGCTTTGGCGCTGGCCGGCGCGGTCCGGTCGAAGACCGGCATAGCCGCGCGCCGCGGACTGCCCAGGCGCTCTTGCATTTGCCTGAACTGCTGTGGGGTGATGCCCATCAGCCCTATAGTGCCAGTCGCCGCCCGGTTGCAAAAGCAGAAAACAGGCTGGAGCTACCGCCCGTTTCTGCCCGGAGCCGCATGTTGCCGCGGTTGTTCGCTGCGAGTTGGCCGCTCAGCGGGGCGCGCCGCGGACCAGGCCGGCTCCGAACGCGCCGGCGTCGCCCACGCCGCGACCGTCACCGGCTGCTCCTTCTGATCTGCCGCCGGGCGCGAAAAGGCGTCGTGCGAGAAAGCCGTGGGCGAGGACCGCGGCCTCTCGGTCATCCACGCCCAAGATGGATGCGCCGTCTGCTGCGGATTGCCTTCTTTGCTCCCGATAACCACCAGTGCGTTGGGCGGAAAGACTTCCTTGACACCACCAGGGCGATCCGGGCCGCGCAGGATCAGCGGCGCGGCAGACCGGGGCGCCGGATTGCGTCGCACGGTGCTCATCGTTCGCGCAGAGCCGATGACCGTCGTCGAATTGACGACGACCACTGTCGGCTGCCAGCAAGGTCCGTAGCCCTCCACGTCAACCCACGTCCCATAAGGTGCCGACGAATCGTAGGAAGTCGAATACCCCGTATCTGCCGCTGGCGGTGGCGGATAATTGTCAGCCGCATAATCCCCTTGTGGCGCCCCTTCCAGCGCCACCTCCGGTGGGGCGAGGGCCGCTGCCGGCTGCGGTGCATACGACGCTGGTGTGCCCGGCTCCGGGGCAAACTGGTTGGCCGAGGCGACCGAAGCCGGCGCTGCCGACACTGCTGCCGGGTTTACCGAAAGCTCCTTCAACGCCTGGTCGCGCTGCATCATCGCGATGACCACGGAACCCGAAACCCCGATGTCGTTGAGGTAAATGATCTCCTCGACGCCAAGGTTGAAGGGGCGCGTCGAACTGGTAACGAAGGCCATCATCACACTTTCGTCCACGCCCGAATCCGCGAGTTTGATCACCTCGGAAACCGGCCCCGCCGGCTTGATATTGCGCGGCAGAGGTTTCCCGGTCGATATGGGTTTGACCGCAGCCTCCGTCTGCGCCCCCAAAGTTTCCTCATTGGCCGTCGCCAGCGCCGCCGCTTCTGTGTTCGCCTCGCGAGGGCCCGAAAGAGCATTGGTCGCCTGCCTTGACGCCTCCTGCGGGCTTCCACCGGCCAGCAGGAGCGTCGCCACGACCAGTCCCAAACCCCAGCTCCAGAGAATCCGACTTTTCATGTGCCGCTATGCCAGGCTAAGCGTCATCGCGTCGTCTGCCATAACTAACTGACTCGATTCAGGCTGGGGGTATTCACTCAACCCCTGCATCCATTCCCCTCGGGCGCCCTCCCAGGCAACCCCTGTCCGTCACCGGGCCGCAGGCATCGAAAGCTGGTTGATGTAGTGTAGGTAATAGTACGGATAATCCGCCATCCCTTGACTTAGTTCGGGAAGGCTGGGCACGCTGGCATGATTGGCATTCTCGAGAATAGCCTATTATCTGTTTGTAGATAACAGTACGGATGGAGTAGGAGTTATTCACATAGTTATTCACATAGTTATTCACAGTCTGGGCACGGTAAGATCATAGCTATTAGTCGGTAGAAGTACGGACCCATTTTCTGCTCTGTTTCCCTTGACTAGCATGACCGGACTGTATAGCGTTGTTCAGACTCGATGGTGTAGTCGTTGCGCCCACAACGTGACTGAATATGAAAAGATCGCAGGCAGGATTTAGCTTGATTGCGGCGGCTCTGCTCCTCGCTGGCAATTCGGCGCTTGCCCAGTTCTGGGGGTATTTCAGCGGCTACTACGCTCCTGCTGATTGGACGAGCCAGGAGTATAACAACACCACGTATCAGAATACCGCGTCTGTGTCCAGCAGCTACGTTCCCACCAGCCTTGTAATCGACGGCGCAGTGGGGGCGGGGAGCACAGCGCATCTCCCGGTATCCATCATAGATTACACCACCGTGTTGAGCGGCACTGGCTTGCAGCCGGTGGTATTCCATTACCTCTTTACTGGCGCGGCGGACGGAAACGATGCGGCGCAGTTGATCTATAACAACGGGAGCGGCGTCCAGGTCATCGCGACCCTGAGCGCAAGCGGAACGATCGGTGTCGAGCAAACGTATAGCGGCCAATTGCAGGGCGGGGGCACCTTCGGTTTCCGGGTGTATTCTAACAACGACAATTCCGCTGATACCTTGACAGTCTGCACCGCGCCGGAGCCATCCACACTCACGTTCCTGGGCCTCGGGGTCGGCACGCTCTGGTGGAAGCTGCGCCGCCCGCGGTCATAGAGTCAGACCCTCACGGGCCTTTTCGGACTTCGTTCTGCATTCTTCTGCCTTTTTGTCTGGTGTCGCGCGGATTTGAGGTGAGACTGGCCTCATGCAAACGACGAAGCTGGAGGAACTCTTGCGCGGGCCAGAGAAGATGCTCGTGTTCACCGGGGCGGGCATTTCGACCGGCAGCGGCATCCCGGATTTTCGCGGGCCGGAAGGAGTTTGGAAACGGCGGCAGCCGGTCTATTACCACGATTTCATGCGGTCGGAAGCGGCGCGGGTGGAGCATTGGGATTTCAAGCTGGAAGGCTGGCCGGCGTTTCGGGAGGCGCGCCCCAACGCGACGCACGAGGCCATCGCGCGGCTGGAACGGGCGGGCAAGTTGCTGGCGGTGGTGACGCAGAACATTGACGGTTTGCACGCGCGCGCCGGAACGTCAGCAGAGCGGTTGATTGAGTTGCACGGCACCAACAGCTTCGTCGAATGCCAGACATGCGGGCGGCGCTCCGACCCCGAGGCGCACTTCGAGTATTTCCGCAAGACACGGCGTCCGCCGGTCTGTGAGTGCGGCGGGTTCCTGAAGCCGGCAACGATCAGCTTTGGCCAGAACCTGCGGAATGAGGATTTGGAGCGGGCGGAGGCAGCCGCCAAAACCGCCGACCTGGTGGTGGCGCTGGGCTCGACGCTGTCGGTCTATCCGGCGGCGAATATCCCCTTGCTCGCGGCGAACCGGGGCGCGCCCTACGTGATCATCAATCGCGGCCCGACCGAGCACGACAGCTTGCCGGAGGTCACGCTGCGGCTGGAAGGCGACGTGGGGGAAATCTTTCCGCCAGCCGTGGCGGCAGCGCTGACTTAAACTTCCCAGCCCTTCCGATACTTGCGGTGGATGAACTGCGCGGCTTCGGGAGCATTCCTAGCGAGCATGTTCGGGCCGTCCCACTCGATCTTTCTGCCGACGCGCAGGGCGACGCAGCCGAGCAGGATGATCTCGGTGAGGTAGGCCGCGATGTCGAAGTCCGAATAGCCAGGCGGGCCGCCTTTGCAAGCGGCGATCCATTCCAAATGCTGGCGCTGGTCGGCGCCGCCCTGGAAGGCGTTGCGGGGAATGGTCCGCGGGATGGCCTTGACCGCCTCGTGGTTCTTCCCGTCGGTAAGCTCTTTCTCGTCCTTGAGCTTGACGAAGAACTGAGCGCCGTAGTCGTCGGGCGAGAAGAGCTTGCCATTGTCGCCGATGAGGAGGCAGCCGCTGCCGGGGATTTTGTCCATCATGTCCTGGACATCCGCCAGAACGTCTTGGGGGGGCTTGTTGCTGCCATCGTGGTCGTGGGGATGGTCGGGTTTGGGGTTGCCGCCGTCATACCACCAGAAGGTGACGGGCGGCAGGCCGTCGCGGGAGGGGAACTCGAAGCGGATGGTGGACTTGAGCGGGTAGCTTTCCTTGTTCATGGCCGAGGAGGCAGCCTCGATCTCCGTCGGATACCCCAGCTTCAGCGCGCGGAAGGGCATGTTGGCGGTGTGGCAAGCCATGTCGCCGAGCGCGCCGGTGCCGAAGTCCTGCCAGCCGCGCCACACAAACGGATGGTACACCGAGCCGCGGCTGCGTCGGCCGCCGCTGGCGGGTTTGTCGGGCCACTCGGCTTTGTAAGGGCGCATGGGCGCCGGCCCAATCCACCCGTCCCAATCCAGCGACGCGGGGACCGGGTCCGAATCCGCAGGCCGGTCCATGCCTTGCGGCCAGATGGGCCGGTTGGTCCACACATAGACCTGGCGCACCGGACCGATGAGGCCGGCCTGAATGATCTCAACCGCGTGGCGCAGGCCGTCTTCGGCGCTGCCTTGATTGCCCATCTGTGTGGCGACCTTGTATTGCCCGGCGAGCTTGCGGAGCAGCCGCGCTTCATAGATCGACTGCGTCAAGGGCTTCTGGCAATAGACGTGTTTGCCCATGCGCATGGCGGTGGCGGCAGCGATGGCATGCACGTGATCCGGCGTTGCCACGATGACGGCATCCAGCGACTTCTCCTGGTCGAGCATCTTGCGGAAATCCCGGTAGAACCTGGCCTTGGGATATTTCTTGCGCCGTGACGCCGCAGCCTTCTCGTCCACATCGCATAGGGCGACGATGTTCTCCCCGGCGCAGCAGTCCGTGTCGCTGGCGCCTTTGCCCCCGGCGCCGATGACGCCAATGTTGAGCTTGTCATTGGCCAAAAGCCGCCGAGGCCGGGGCGCGGCGTAACCGGTCAAGGCGGTGGCGCCGGCTGCGAGCGCGGCGCAGTAGAGGAATTGACGGCGGGTTATTCCTGCGAGCGGCGAAGATTGATCTTTTGACATAGCCAGCTTACTACGCGGAGTTTTGCGCGCACTCAAGCAGATTCTAACCAGAGTTCCTTCCAGGTCAGGGTTGTTTGCCGCCATTGTTTGGCGCGTCGTATTTGTCCAAAATCGGCCTAAGGATCGAACCCCAGAGTTCGTAGCCTTGTGCATTGGGATGCAGGCCGTCTTTAATGCACAAATCCGCCCGCGGCCGGCCTTCTTTGGTCAGCATCGGCGTGAAGACGTCAATGAAGAGCAAACCGCTGTCCGAGGTCGAGTAGTCCCGAATGAGGCGATTGGCGGCTTTGACGCGGTCGAGATATTTCTCGCGGGCGGGGCACGGTTTGATGGCAATGTAAGCCACGCGCGTGTCCGGCAACGCATCGTGGATTCTGCGGACGAACGTTTTGAAGTCACCCAAGACCCGCTCCGGCGACTTGCCCGAAGCAATGTCGTTGTCCCCCGCGTAGAGCAACACCAGCTTCGGCTTGTAGGGAGTAACGATGCGGTCCACGAACGCGACGGAATCCGACAGTTGCGACCCGCCGAAGCCGCGGTTGAGGACTTTGTGCCCGGGGAAAGCCTGCGCCACGTTCGTCCAGCGCCGGATACTGGAGCTGCCGATGAACAGGATCGCATCCTGGGGCGGTGGATTGGTCTTATCGGCGGTTTCGAAGGCACGGATATCCTGTTCCCATCGCGCCTCGGGAGGCTGCTGCTTTTCGGCGGCTGTTTGGGCGGACAGAGCGAGGTTCAGAGCCGCCCCAATTGCCAGGGCTAACCAGGCCCTTGACCAAAGGAATCGCGCGCGCATGAGCCGATATTGCGCAGCCGCGCGCCCTTCGTCAAAGGTGTTGTCTCGGTCCCAAACAACAGGCTTTTGCTGTGCCCACTTTTCGTGCATCTTGCGGGTGTGGAACCGTTGTCGGCAGAAGAGATTCGTCGCACCGTTGCGCTCGCCCTGGCCGAGGACATCGGTAGCGGGGACGCGACCACCCTGGCAGCCGTGCCGGAAACGGCCAAGGCCAAGGCGGTCGTGTGCGCGCGCGAGCCGCTGGTGGTCGCGGGCCTGGCCCTGGCCGAAGCCGCCTTTCGCGAGCTTTCCCCAACTGTGCAAATCACCCGCGCGGTTGAGGACGGCCATCGCGTGGCGGAGGGCAAGCCACTCCTGAGAATTGCCGGCCCGGCCCGCGCCCTGCTCAGCGCCGAACGCGTCGCGCTCAACTTCCTCCAGCGCCTTTGCGGCATCGCCACGCTGACCGCCCGGTTCATTGACGCCATCAAAGGCACGCGGGCGCAGATTCTCGACACGCGCAAAACCACACCCGGCTGGCGGCGGCTGGAGAAGTACGCCGTCACGTGCGGCGGCGGACGGAACCATCGCCTGGGCCTGTTCGACATGGTGCTCATCAAGGACAACCACTTGGCGGCGTTGAAGAATGAGTCGCCCAATGCCATTGCCGCCGCCGTTCAGCGGGCGCGGGCACATTATCCCCAGCTCAAAGTCGAGGTCGAAGCCGACACGCTGGAGCAAGTCGAGCAAGCGGTCGCTGCGGGGGCCGACCTGATTCTGCTGGACAATATGAACCTGGTGCAGTTGCGCCTGGCCGTGCAGAAGTGCAAGGACCGCGCGCTAACCGAGGCCAGCGGCGGTGTGGCCTTGGCCGGCGTCCGCGCCATTGCCGAGACCGGCGTGGATTTCATCTCGGTGGGCGCGCTCACCCACTCCGCCCGCGCGGTCGATATCGGGCTCGACTTCGAGCTTTGAATGCCGCGGTTCAGGCCTTAAGGTGGACGTGCGATGTTGAGATTACTGGAACAGGCTGAAGGTTGACCTCGGACGAATGAGCCCTGACGTTCAAATCCTTACCGCTTTGCGGGCCGCCGGGGATGGCGCGGTCTCGGGCGCCGAGTTGTCCCAGAAGCTCCGCGTGAGCCGCGCCGCCATCTGGGCGCGCATCGAGGACTTGCGCTCGCTCGGTTACGACATCGAGGCCAGCCCGCACCGGGGTTATCGGCTGCTCAACGACCCGGACGTGTTGCACGCCGACGATTTGATTTCGCGCCTCGGCAAAACCAAAGTCATCGGGCGCGACATCCGTGTCTTCCAGGAGACCACTTCCACCAATGACGTGATCGAGAGACTGGCGCGCGACGGCGTCAAGGAAGGCGTCGTGGTCTTCGCCGAGTCGCAGACCCGGGGCCGGGGACGGCTGGGACGAAAGTGGATGTCACCGGCAAAGCGGGGGCTGTGGTTTTCTGTCCTCCTGCGTCCCGACTTGCGTCCGCAGGAGGCCACCCGGCTGACGGTGGCCTCGGCGACGGCGCTGCGGCGCGCGATTGAATCCCAGACCGGCCTGCAGCCGGAAATCAAGTGGCCCAACGACATTCTGATTCATGGCAGGAAGGTGGCCGGCATCCTGACGGAACTGAGCGCCGAGCTGGACCGCGTCAAATACCTGGTCCTGGGCATCGGCGTGGACGTGAACCTGAACCCGGGCGATTTTCCCGCTGAGCTGCGCAAGCTGGCGACTTCCCTGAAAGCCGAGTTGGGCCAACCCGTCTCGCGACCCGAACTCGCCGTGGCCATTCTGCGCGAGTTGGACCGCGATTACGCGCGCATGACCTCGGGCCAATTTGCCGCGCTGGCCAATGAGTGGGAGGAGCATGGCACCACGATTGGTCAGGACGTGGTTATCCGCACGGGCGACCGCCAAATCCGCGGCCGCGCCGAGTCGCTGGGCGAAGATGGCGCGCTGCTCCTCCGCACCGAACACGGCCACTTGGAGCGGATCATTGGCGGGGATGTGACACTCGAGAAATGAAGTCCCGGTGCTGGTCTCGCAGAGAGAACTCCACCTGCTGAATCGGCATTCGCAAATCGTAAATCGTAAATCGCAAATGCTTCTGCTCTTCGACATCGGCAACACCAACACGCATCTCGGGCTGGCCAACTCCCGGCGCGTGGTCAAACAGGCCGGCGTTCCGAGCGCCGCCTGGCTCAACGGGACGGCGGAAAAACCGGTGGTGAAGTTCACCGGCGGCGTGCGTCTCGAAGGCGCGGCTCTGTGCAGCGTTGTGCCGCGCGTCACACCCCTCGTTTGCCGGATGGCCCGGCGCCTCTCGCATTTGCCTTGCCTGGAGCTTACGCCAGCAACGTTGCGTGGCGTCGGCATTGATTATCCCCAACCGCAAACCATCGGCCCGGATCGCCTGGCGAACGCAGTGGCCGCGCGCCACCGCTTTGGCGCGCCGGTCGTGGTGGTTGATTTTGGCACGGCGGTTACCTTTGATGTCGTGAATCGCGCGGGCAATTACGTGGGCGGCATCATCGCTCCCGGTCTGACGGCGATGACCGATTATCTACACGAGAAGACCGCCCTGCTGCCGCGAATCCGCATTCGCGAAGTCAAGAGTCCGATTGGCAAAAGCACCGAGCAGGCGATGCTCGTGGGCGCCGTGCATGGCTATCGCGGGCTGATTCGCGAGCTAATCATGGAGCTGAAGCGAGCGCTCAAGACCCATCGTCTTCCGGTGGTGGCGACGGGCGGCTACGCGCAACTTATTGCGTCCAAGCTGCCGGAGATTACGGCCGTGGACCCGCTGCTGACCTTGGAGGGGTTGCGCCTGGTGTGGCAGGCGAACCGGAAGGCTTCGGTCCAACCAGGGCGGATTCAATCCACGAGATTGTAGCCGCCGACGGCAGTCGGCGCCATCTTTCGGGACTGGAAAATCAGCGCCGACGGCCGTCGAATGGCGCTTAGATAAGGGCTCGATTTCTGCGGGCTTCGGCGCGAGCGGCCAACACCTCATGTCGATGGGGGATTTCCCGAAACTGCCGGCGGGGGCAATTCAATTT
>JBEKJO010000139.1:0-15847 GCA_050011195.1 Verrucomicrobiota bacterium
AGCCAGCGCAGGGCGGCCGGCCGGATCAGTCCCAGCCCGCCCAGCCCGACGGCCAGCACTCCAAACGCCACCCCGGCCTGGTGCTGACCGCGCACGACGTAGCGGTGCAGGGCAACCCCCAGGAAGAAGATCAGCCACGCCCCGGCGAACTGCCGCAAGGCCCGGGCGGTCGGTTGGAGTGGAAGGTCAGACCATTTCATTCACGCTTCAGAGCAATATCCACCAACCGGGCCCTCTGGAGAAGAGATTTGTTGGCGTCAACGCGGGTGTCAGTCGGGCTGGAACTGGGCCAGGTATTTCTCCCGTTCGGCGTCGGTGCGGGCCGGCGGCATCTGTTCCTTGCGCAACAAGGTCTCCATCCACGACCAGCGCCGCGGCACTGTCGTGATAGAATGCGGAGATGCCCAGAATGGCTGTCATCTGTGCCGGTCGCCGGCTCCGGTCCAGACCCGGTCTGCCGCGGGAGGCCGACTGTCCCCACCCTGAGGCCAGCCGCTCCCGAACGCAAGCCGAAAGCCCGTTGCTGAAAGCTCGCTGCCGCACTTCCTTATTAAATTTCCTTAACCCACTCAGCGGTTCGTTTCCCTTCGCAACTCAAGCAGGTGCGCTTTCACGATCTGCGCATTCGGGAGATTCGGCGGGGCGTTGCTTAGGTAGAACTCGCCGTACTTGATTGCCGCAGCGGTATCCCTCTGGCGATAAGCGATTTCGGCCAGGTTAAAGAAGACAGGGTAGGCGTTGGTAAGGGACTGGGCGGCCCGTTCAAAATCCTGTCGCGCGGCGTCGAGGTTGCTCAGTTGGAGATAGGCAAAGCCGCGGGCTAGACTAGCCGGAGGGTTGGTTTCGACGGCCAGCAGGTCGCTCAGCGGAGCAAGGGCGTGTTCGTAATCTCTGAGCTGCAGCAGTGCATAGCCCTTGAGATACAGGCCGCTGGGATTTTGCGCTTTGAGTTGAAGGGCGTGATTGGCCTGGGCAAGAGCGTTCGTGTAGTCAGCCAGCAGGACAAGCTGCTCGGCGAGCTGCACTGTGGCGGTGATGTAGTCCGGGGCGAGGGTCTGGGCGCGCGCAAACTCCCGAATGGCCTGGCGGGGCAGTCGCTCGGCAGCAAATCGTGTCCCCAGGCTGTAACAGGCGTTGGGCTCATCGATCGGGCCATCGATGCGAAGAACTTGTTGCCAGGCCCGGCGCTTGCCGAGCTGGGCCTCGACTTGCCGGGGGGATTGGATGACGGGCGGTTTATGGGCTTGAAGGTCTTGGTTGAAGTTGCGGTTGATCTGCGCCGCCGCGTTGTCCGGGTTCAATTGAAGCGCCGCCGTGAAGCAGTCCGCTGCCTCGCCGAGCAAACCGGCTCTTTGCAGTTCGACTCCCCAGGCATTGAGCGAGCCGGAAAAGTAACTCCCAACCAGCACCGCCCAGCGATCGGTTTCGGGCCTGACCTCCGCCCTTGGGCGGAGCCGTTGCCCGGGGCCAGACCGGGCGGATTGCTCGGGCGAGCGGGTACGCCGGACCAAGTCAGCCAGCGGCCCTGCGGCAAAGGCCCGCCAAAAGGCCCGGTTCTCCGCCAGAGCATCCGGAGGCAGCAGCTCGGCTTGCAAAGCGGAGCCCGCAGAGGGTTGGAGCTGGTAAAACAACCGGCGCGGCTGGACCCAGAAAGACTCCCCCAGGTAACCGAAGACCGGGTGCAGATAATAAACCTCCTGTGCCGCCGCCAGCTTCCGTAACCAGGCGGTCAGCATAACCCGATTGATCGGGTCGATGGCCAAGGGGAGAGCTGGCGGGACCAGTTGGAATTCAGAGTGGTGCTTCCGCAGGAATTGGAAATAGCCGGGTGCTTCGGCAAGCAAGGAGGTGTCAATCGGGAGGTAGGCGGCTTGTTGACCGCGGCGAATCAAGGTGGCTTCCAAACAGTGCAGTTGGAATGGGTCGTCGCTCAGCATGACGGCTCCGGCGGGTGGAAGGGACCGCTCGAGCTGGGCGGCGTAGCTTTCCAGCGCGCCGTTCCGGCTCCAGAGGATGTGGGGCAGGTTCTTGTAAAGCAGAAGCGCCGGCATGACCACCAGCGTCAAGCGGACTGTGGCGGTCAAGATGCGATTGACCAACGCCGTCAGCCCACGGGACCGGTGCCGGGCATCGCGTGGTTTAGTCCCGGAGATCAAGAGCAGGTAGCCGCTGAAATAACCAATGCTCAACCCGCCAAGGTAGTAGAGCGGCAAACAAGGAAAACCCACTTCCAACCAGCGTGGACTGAGCGGCAAATCCAACGCCATGCACAGGCACACCGCCAGTAGAAAGCCGTGGATGAAGTGGAACATGCCGTTAGCAAGTTTGCCGGTGGCCCCCGCGCCGCCCACCAGGCTGCGCCAGCGCAGGGTCACAAACAGCGCTGGCACTACCGAAGTCAGGCACAGGAGGAGGATCATGCCTCGCGGAAGGGTCCCCAAGAGCTTCTTGTAGATTCGCAGGACCAATAGCACGGCCGGCCAGAAATCCGTCTGCGCGTTGTCGGGCCAACTGGCCAACAGCGGCAGCAACAGGAACAGTGACAGCCCAGCTAGGAAGCAACTCAGGATCGCTGCCCATAGCCGCGGATTGCAGGGCCGAAGCGCCTGGCGGAAGCGCAAGGACATGGGGAGCCTGGGGTCGTTGAATTCCCTGATGATGCGCTCCAGGAACCGCTTGCTGAAAGGGTTGGCCCGGGCGGCCCAAATCGCGGCCAGGAAAAAGAGCGGACCAAAGGCCGCCATCGCCCAGTTGTTCGCCACCGCCAGGCCGTACACCAACGCGAAGCGGGGTAGTCGCGCGTTGTTCCCGTCAGTTCGCAATTCCAGCAAGCAGCGGATCAGCCATGCAAACAGTAACAGGTCGAACATCTCGCCCGTCGCCACGATGGCATGCTCCCAAAATGTCAGTTGCAAGCCGCAGACCAGTACCGCCAGTGCCGGCGGCAGCCAGGCAAAGCGGATCGTCAATAAAGGCGGGTCACCCTGGAGCCGCTGCCGCTGGGCCTCGGTGCGATCGTGCGGCAGCAGGGCCACTGCACGGGCCAGCCACGCCAGGCTCAACGCCGCGCAACCGGCGGCGAACAGATTCAGCGCCGGCGCAATCCAGGCCGGCGGCATCCAGCGGAACGGCCAGGTGACCAGGTAAGTGACAGGCCCGAGCAGCTCGACACGATAGTTTAAGCCGCTGACGTTGACAATCAGCCCCAGGCTCTCCGGCGAGACCCAGTGATTGAGTGTGAGCAGATAAAGCGCCCCCATCCCGGCCGCCAGCACCCAAGGCAGCACCACCCTCACAAAACGAACAGAATTGCTGCTCTCGCTTTCCTCGGGCATTGCGCCTCGCATTTGAACCTTTCCGGCCCCTGTGTGCAAGCGCAACTTCCGGCCCATTTGGCATCCAGAAAGGATTGACTATTCGATTCGGATTGTGTAGTAAATCCGACTACGCTCTTTTTAAGGATTAACATGAATACCATTCCTCGGGGGAGATCAAAGTTGCCCGCGGCCCCTCCCGCTTTCACATTGGCGGAATTACTGGTGGTGATTGCCACGATTGCGCTGCTGGCTGTAATGCTGTTGCCCGCCTTGGCCGCCTCCAGCGCTGAAAGAGCCATCCGCACGGCCTGCCTGAACAACCTCCGCCAGCTCAGCATTGCCATGACCGTTTATGCCGGCAACAACAATGACACAGTCGTCCCGGCCCACCAACAGACGCAGGCTGGGTCAGGCGGCCCTTTTGTGCAGATTGCTCTGAGTCCAGTTTCCGGAGCAACTGCCACCAACATAGGCGTGCTGCCGACCAACACAGCCTCCATCTGGGCTTGCCCCAATCTCCCTGGATTGCCTTTCTATGATTCGATCTACGCGCAATGGGACATTGGCTACCAGTATTTTGGCGGCATTACCAACTGGCTCAACCCCGTCGGCACGTTCCCCAGTCGCAGCCCCGTCAAGTTAAGCCAGTCCCAGCCCTATTGGGCGTTGGCGGCTGATTGTGTAATAGAAGTTGAGCCAGGGTGGGGCGAGACTGGGACTGCGTCTGCCAATCTGCCACAGCACCATGGTTCAGACTCGCTGGTGCCCCAGGGTGGCAACGAGGTGTTTGTGGATGGCTCCGCCCGGTGGATACCGTTCGAGGAAATGTATTTCCTGACCACTTGGGATGTCAGCGACCGGAAGTGCTATTTCTATCAGGACCCCAAAGACTTTCCGTCCTTGTTGGCCCTAAGATTGTCAGCGGCATATATGCGGGCGCAGCCGTGAAAGGAAACATAACATGAAATCCCTGCAAATAAAAGGTTGGGTGGGGCACAAGCAATCTCTGCTTCATACCGGACGACCGTTGCTGTCAGTTTGCGTGGCGATTTGCCAGGCTGCGTCTTGTTCATCCCTCATGGCCGGTTCACCGTCCGGCCAAGTGGCAAGCTGGGGTTCGAGGGTGCTGCCAAACGTGCCTCCGGGAACGGTCTTCACGAACATCGCCGCCGGAGCCGATCATAGTTTGGCCCTCAAAAACGACGGAACGGTCATCGCCTGGGGAAGCAACTTCGCGGGGCAGGCAGTAGTGCCCGGCGGGTTGAGCAATGTCGTTGCAATTGCGGCTGGGGCCGGCGGGTACAGCCTCGCGCTGAAGAGCGACGGAACGGTTGTCGGCTGGGGGTCCACGAATGCCCCACAGGGGACACCCGGCGCATTGCCTCCCGTTATGGCCATCGCCGCTGGGAAATTTCATAACCTGGCACTCACGACCAACGGGAATGTGATCGCGTGGGGTTACGACGCCTATGGCCAGACGGATGTGCCGGCCGGCTTGAGCAACGTCGTGGCCATCGCCGCAGGCAGCCACCACAGTCTGGCACTCACGAGCGATGGCAGCATGGTTGCGTGGGGCGCCGGCACGCCCGCCACCAATTCGTTTCCATACTACGGCCAAAACCTCGTGCCCGCCGGGCTGAGCAACGTAATCGCCATCGCGGCGGGAGCCAACCACAGCATGGCCCTCAAACAGGACGGAACGGTCATCGCTTGGGGATGCAATTATGACGGTCAAACAAATGTGCCGACCGCGCTGAACAGTGTCGTGGCCATCGCCGCGGGTGGCAGCGAGGAAACCGGCCACAGCCTGGCACTCAGGAACGATGGCACCGTGGTCGCCTGGGGAAATAACGACTACGGCCAGACCAGTGTGCCCGCCGGGTTGAGTAGTGTCGTGGCCATCGCCGCCGGCTCTTATTACAACCTCGCGCTCACCCGCGATGGCTCAATCGTCGCGTGGGGCGATGCTAATGCCGATTATGCGACTGTGCCGTCCGCATTGAACAATGTGGCCGCCATGAGTGCCGCGTGGGGCCACAACCTCGGCCTTGAAAGCGATGGCTCGGTGGTGCTCTGGGATTACAATTATCAAACCAATCCGCCCGCCGGGTTGAATAACGTGATCGCCGTTGCGGCGGGGGCCAATTACGATCTGGCGCTCAGGAGCGACGGCTCCGTGTTTGCCTGGGGAAATGACCTCTACGGCCAGACCGATGTGCCTGTCGGATTGAGCAATGTGGTGGCGATTGCGGCAGGCAATCTCCACAGCCTGGCCCTGCGCAATGATGGCACGGTGGTCGCGTGGGGAGCCGGACTGACCAACGGCGGCCCATTCCCGCACTTCGGCCAGTCGCTGATTCCGGCTGGATTAAGCAATGTCATGGCGATTGCCGCCGGAGAGGTCCACAGTCTGGCTCTGCGCAATGATGGCACCGTGATTGGCTGGGGGGACAATTCCGCCGGGCAAACCAATGTCCCGGCCGGCCTGAGCAACGTGGTCGCCATCGCGGCGGGTTCGTTCCATAATCTCGCCCTTCTGAGCAACAGCACTGTGGTCGCGTGGGGGAACAACTACTTTGGCCAAGCCAGTGTGCCCGTCGGATTGAGCAATATCGTCGCGGTCGCCGCTGACGCCAGCCACTGTCTGGCGCTGAAAAACGACGGCACGATCGTCGCCTGGGGCGACAACACTTACGGCCAGACCAACGTGCCGGTGGGACTGACAGATGTTGTGACGATTGCGGCGCACACGGGCCGCGGCATGGCCATAACTGCAGGCTTGAAAATCCTGTCCATTGCATCGTTTGGCAACAGCGCGCTCCTGCGTTTCCACGGGTTTGCCGGACGCCAATATACGGTGGAATACACGTCAGACCTTACGGCTGGCAATTGGCTTGAGCTACCGGGTGGCGTCGTCGAGGGAAGCGGGTTGGACGCGGCAGTAATGGATACCAATGCAATGTCGGAAGCAGTCGGCAGATTCTATCGCGTAAACGAATCCCAGTCTCCCTGACTTTTCAACTGTCTGGCGGACCGTGTTTTGACCGAGGCTCAATCAGGGGTATGCGTTGGCCGGGTCTCGGCTGGCTCGTCCACGTGGAACGGAATGTTCACATGGGCGGCGTGGCCTTTGCCGTCATAGACATAGGCGAAGAGCCGATAGGCGCCGGGTTTCGCCGGTGCTTTTAGGGAGATCTCGTTCTTATCACGGTCGGCGATCAAGCCGGGCAGGCCCCGAGGCTTGGATTCAACATCTCCGCCCACTTTGCGTTCGGTGCTTTCCTCCATCACTTCCCAGGAATAGGTGAGTGAATCGCCGTCGGGGTCACTGCTCTGCACATTGGCCGCGCAAATCTGGCCCGGCTTCAACCGGACGTTTTGGTGGGCGGTTTTGCCGTCCAGCCAGGCGCCTTCTACGCGAGGGCTGCGGTTGGCCGGCCAAGCGCCCTTCCAGAGATAATGCATCACATCGACCGCGGCGGTCTCCTCGCCGGATTCAAGGAACATGCCGTACCAGGTGGGGGTGCGCTCCTGCTTTTGACCCCAAAAGAACACATACGAACCAAGGCACAGGCGGTGGTCCGATTGGATAACCTTTTCAAAACGCGTCCTGTACAGCTCGGCCTTGGTCGTGCTGTCGTTTTCGAGTGGCGCGCCCCAAGCGGTTTTGCCGCACTCCCAGTGGCCGGTTGCGCCCCATTCGGTGATCAGGTAGGGCTCGTTCCAGGACGCCTCGCGCAGGTACCGTGGGAGGTTGATGATGTCGTAATACATTTGAAAGGAAAGGAAATCCAAATCCGGCGCCCTCTGTTTGACCTGGTCCACCACGTCCTTCCTGAAGCCCGCCAGCGTGGTGGTAGTCAGGTGGTTGGTGTCAAGCTTATGGATCATCCTGGAAATGTCGTTCACGGCATCCCAGACCTTGGCGTTCGTGTAGTTCAGATTTAGTTCATTGCCAATGGCCCAGATGATCAGCGCCGGATGGTCCCGATACTTCAGGACCTGGGCCTTGACTGACTCAAACTGCCTGGCCACGGCGTTGGTGTCGTTGTAGTCGAAGCCGCGGCGTTCGTGGATGATGTCGAGGCCCATCGTGACATAGAGTCCATTCTTGCGGGCGCGGTCGAGGAGCTGTTCACAGGTGTCGCGACCGTTGTCAGTGCTCCAGGTGCGGAAGGAGTTGCCGCCGTGCTCCTTCAGGCTTTCCTGCGAGCCCAACTCGATGCCGGCACCTTTGATGTAAAAAGGTTTATGGTCAACGTAGAGCTGGTAGCGGCCATCCGTCTTGCGGATTTCAACCTTCACGGGGCCGCAGGACGCTTTGGTGTCGTCGCCCTGTAATTGCCCGGCCCCAGTGGTGAGGAGGCCGGCTGCGATGAGGAAGGCTGGAGCCAGCGGATCAAGGCGCCTCAGCCGGTGAATGAAAGGTTTCTTACTTGGTTTCATGGGGAAACTCCGCTTGTGCGAGGGTCGCGCTGGCGGCTGGCTTGGCTCCCCGCGTCAGGAAGTTTTCCAACTCTTCCAGCGACTTGCCCTTGGTTTCGGGAATGAACAGCCAAATAAAAACCAGCGCTGCCGCGGCCATCAGGCCGTAGCCCAGGAAAGTGCCCGCGGAACCGAAATGCGACAATTCCCAGGGAAAAACAAACGTGACGCTGGCGCTGATGGCTGAATTCCAGAACCCGGCCACCGACATGCCAACACCCCGGTATTGGTTGGGAAAAATCTCGGAAAGCAGCACCCACATCACCGGCCCCAGCGAAATGGCAAACGAGGCCACGAATCCGATGATCGCAAGAAGCACAAGCGAAGCCCGGATGTTCAGACCCGCTGTTACCAGCGCATCGTGATGGGGCTTGAGCCGCTCGACGCCGAACCTCTTCTCAAGGTCGGTGATGAATTCCCTGTCCGTGCTGAAGACGCTCTTGGGCAAACTCCTGAGGTCGGTGATCAGGTCGGCGGGCACCTTGTTCTCTTGCAGGACGGCGAACGACTTCTCTGTCAATTGGAAGCTGGAATCGTGAAAGGCCCAACTGCACGTCAACAGCGACACCGCCATGCCAGTCGCGCCAATGAGCAGCAGCGGTTTGCGGCCCAGCCGATCAACGAACCCGATCGCCACGAAGGTCATGACCAGGTTGACCAGGCCAACCAGCACGGCTTGTTTGAAGGCCGCGTTGGTGCCACCGCCCGCCTGCACAAAGATCGTGGGCAGATAATAGAAGATGGCATTGATGCCGGTGATCTGTTGAAAGAACGCGATCGCCAGCGCAATGAACATGATAAAGCTCAACTTGCGGCTGAGGAGCCCGTTCAGACGGACGCCGTGGGTTTTCTGAGCAAAGCTTTGCCGGATGTTCTCAAGTTCCTTGTCCACTGCTTCCAGGCCGCAGGTCCTGGTCAAAATCTCCCTGGCGCGGGCCACGTCGCCCCGGCCAAAGAGCCAGCGTGGGCTTTCCGGCACGGCGAACAACAGGCAGAAATACAGACTCGCCGGCACAGCATCCATCCCCAGCATCCAGCGCCAGTTGCTTTCCCCCACATTCAGCAGAAAGTAGTTCGAGAAAAAGGACGCTGAAATGCCCAGCACGATCATGAGCTGGTTGAGCGACACCATGCTGCCGCGGAGCGCCGGCGGCGAAATCTCCGCGATATAGACCGGCGCGATGAGGATGGCCCCACCGACCGCGATCCCGCCCAGGACCCGTGAAAAAACAAACACAGCAAAATGGGTGGTCAGCGCAGACAAGAGGGCTGAACACGTAAAAAAGACAGCAGTGGTGATCAGGACCTTTTTTCGGCCGAAACGGTCACTGAAAAACCCCGCTACGGCAGTGCCCCCCAGCACACCCCAGCCGAGACAACTCACCGCCAAGCCAAGCAGCCAGTCCCCACGGTCCCCTGTCAGCATGAAGTACTTCTGGATGAAAGGAACTGCTCCCGAGATGACGGTGGCATCGAACCCCCAGACAAAACCGCCCAGCGCCACGACCAGCGCCACCAGCACCGTGAACCTATTGCTCTGTGTCATAGAATTCTGGTGATCATTCTTAGCAGACATCTTAACCTGAAGTGCAGGCCTTGTCGCACGGCAGAAGTTTGCTTGATTTGGCCTCATCAAATCAACCCTAATCGCCGTTAACTCGACAGCACGAGCGCAAAGGCTAGGTCAGCGCACGTGCTCAGTTTGCCGTTCGGGCTTGTTTTGCACACTGCCTGAGAGGTCGGGCAGCATTTGCGCATAGTCTGGACGATAACGAAGGACTTCGGAGAACTGGGCTTGAGCTTCATCATTCCTGCCTCCGGCCGCCAGTTCGGCTCCCAGCAGAAAGCGGGCCTGCCAAAAGGCAGGCTCCTGCTGGACGACGATGCGAAAACATTCAATCGCCTCCGCGGACCGGTGCGATGCGGCCAGAGTAACCGCGTGGTTGAAATAATCCGCCGGACCCCGTGGCTGCAGGCGCGCGGCTTGCTCATAGTGGGCCATTGCTTTCTCCGTTTTTCCCTGGCACTGCTCCAGGAACCCCAGATTGATCCAGATGTCCGCGTTGTTCGGGTCCGTTGCCAGCGCGCGGGTGAAACAGGCGATGGCCTTAGTTGGTTTCTGCTGGCCGGCGAAGATCAACCCCAGCTCGTTGTGGGCTGGCGCATAATCGCTTCGGATGGCAACGGCGCGCGCAAAATATTCCTCCGCTTCGCGCATTCTTCCCTGGCGGACGAGCAGGCTGCCGGTGCGGCAGTAAGGCCCCGGCAAATACGGCGCCAGTTCGCAGAGGCGTTGACATTCTGCGATAGCTTGCGTCAGCTCGCCTCCCGCTTCCAGGAACTGCTCAAAATTCCCCTGCAAGAGATTGTCCTCCGGGGCCAGGGCCAGCGCCTGTTCGTAAATCCGCCGGGCCTGCTCCGGCGTTTGGAAACTCATCTGCGCCTTGGCTTGATTCAATTTCGCCTCGCACATCTTGAAAAAGGCGGCGTGGTTCAACTGCCCCGTAAACGGCGGGAATAGTATTCTGTTGAAGATGGGTTGCCAGACCCGCTGCCGATCCCAGACCGTAACCGCCAGGCGGCGATCGCACAATTCCGCTGATGCCCAACTCCCCTTGTCCCGGGCCGTGATTGAGTCTGGAAGCAGCCTTCTCGCCTGCTCGGCAAAGCTAAGCGCCAGCAGATAGTTCCCGTCAAAATTCAAATGCACATGCTCATAAAAAAGCTCACACCCGGGAATCCTGGCGGCGGGACTTTGCGCCAAAGCCTCGGCCGCATCCACGAGATAAACGCCTTGGCCCACATGCCGGGCCGCCGCTGCTTTGATGGCCTGATTGATGGCAGTATCCGCCCGAAAGGCCAGCGCATCGTAGTCCCTCGCCAATTCGAAGTCCCGCCGGGCTTCATCATAATTGGTCAAAGCGAGGGCGCAGCTTCCCATGCGAAATTGCAGGTCCGCGTACTGCGAATCAATCCCGGCGGCTTGTTGATAAAGAGCAAGCGCCTCCCGGTAAGAGCCCGCAGTCTCCAGCGCCACGCCCTTCTCGTAGGTCTTGTTCCATGCGGCCTCTTCGGTCTCAGCCAGACCAGGTGCATGCAGCGAAGCGAACGGAGCGCAATCCTTCAGGTTAACAGCCACCGTGCTCAAAGTGACGGGCACGCCTGCCCGTCGCGCCACGCGTAAGATGTCTTCCAGGTTCTTTCTAAAATTAGCATAAGCCCGCAGCCTGGCGGGATCGTCATGTCGAAGCCGGCTTTCCATGAACATTTGCATGCCGCCCCATGATTTGGGGAATGGGGAATGGCGGTTCAGCCGCCCGGCGAGCGCATCCAGCAATTGCCCAATCCTGGTGGTTTTGACCGCGAGCGCGGCTCGTACCAGACCCAGACTCGGCGCCTGCGGGCCAAAAACTGTCTCCGCGCCAAAGGGTCCGACCATTTCGTTGTTGCCCATATAAACAAGCCACAAATCGCCCTGATGGCGGGCGCACTCGCGCGCAATGGGCAGGATCGTGTGCGAGTTGATCCCTGTGACGGCGACACACACCACTTCAAAATCGGTTTTAGGGAATCGCTCGCGCAGCAACACTTCCAGGTATCTGCCAACGCCATAACTCGGCTCCGGGTCTCCGTTCACAGCCGACTCGCCGAACAGGAAAATCCGATATGCGTTAGTCGGCTTATCCGCAGCCATCTGAATCGGCAACGAGGAGCGCGCCTGCGTGGCGGAGAAAAACCGAAAGGTGAATTCGGCATTCGGCACATAAACCTCGTGTCCGTGGATGCGGGTCCGAAGGAAAAAGCTGGTGGGATAACCGTATCCAGCCAGGCGCAATGCCAATTCAGCGCTGCCAAACACCAGCAGCGGAACGAAGATCATCGCGGAAAGCCGCATGAGCCAAAGACGACGCCTGGACGCGCGGCTGACAACAGACACAGAGGGCACGCTTACGGGCGAACTGCTTTTCTTTTCTGCCGGACAATTGCTCTCCGAATGATGGTTTCTCGGGTTCAAGGCGCGTTAATCTAGCAAGACGGGATCGGTGGACAAACAGGAAAATCAGGGTGGATTCAAGAAACCGTAGCCGCCGACGGCAGTCGGCGCACTTTTCCTCAATCACGAAAATCAGCGCCGACTACCGTCGGCGGCTACAATTTTGTGGATTCTTGAATCCGCCCTGCAGGAAAATCGCCGTCGGGATTGGGTCCGGCAACCTTGCGCCTGCTGCGCATTCACCCGGAGAAATACCCCGGACTCGTTGCGGAATTGGGGTCTTTCGGGGTGGAGAATTGAGGTTTTGGCTCGGAATGCGGGGTTCTCCCAGGCAACGCCGAAGCCTTCCGCGGATGCACGGCTGAGCAGAAGATGCATATCTTATTGTGGTACAGGCACTTGTAAAAGGAGGGCGTGCTAACTAAAGGGGTCAAGCGAGCGGGATACCCCACCGCAAAAAAAGTGAAAAAAAGTGAAGAAAGGTGTTGACAGAAGCCAAACGGTTTCGTAAAAATCGTGGCTAAATAGATCGGTCAGACAGACAAACAACCGTTTACAATAACATAAAGCAATTCTTATGAAAATGCCACTCCGAGTAACCGCAAGCGCAGCCTGCTTCGCTGCAGCGCTCGCGCTCACTGCTTCAACAGCACAGGCCCAGAACTTACTGGTTGACCCCGGTTTTGAAACTGGGGTTATTCCACAACCAAATCCGATCCCAGTCCCTGGGGGTGTCGGCGGAGGGTGGGCTGCATTTGGAGCGAGTATTGCGACGCCTACAGCCCACTCGGGGATATATTCCGTGCTCATTGCTAACAATACCTGGAGCCCAAACGGGGTGTATCAACTGCTCCCTGCCAACCCGGGCAATTGGTTCGATCTCAACGCATGGTACATGACCCCTACCGGGGTAGGTGGAGGTGGCGTCTCGGAACTGGTCCAGATCAGCTTCTTTGATAGCACCGGGACTGGAATACCAGGCGCCGCGTTCGGAGGATGGCTGGGTCCTCCCGCTCTAAACACGTGGACACTGTCACCGGATGTTATCGCTCAGGCACCCGCTAATACGGCTTATGTCGGGGCATACCTTATGTGGATGGACAATAACGCAGGTAATGGGGACCAGCTCTATTACGATGATGCTGACCTAACACAAATACCTGAGCCTTCCAGCCTGGCGCTGTTGGGCCTGGGACTTTTGGGCACACTGATTTGGCGGCGCCGGCAGTAATTCATTCCGCCGCAACGGCTGCATTAAGGAGGTCACGTCGCGTTGACGTGACCTTTTTTTTAGAGCGGACGAGGGCCAGAGCCCGAGTCGGTTTCGAAAGAACAGAACAACAATGAAGCCCATGCCTTTTAGATCTTCGGTTTCCCTTGTCGCTGCCTTGGGGCTCGGCGCGCTGGCCTGCGGGACAGGCTCGGCTTACGGCGCCTGGCAACTGGTCTGGAGCGACGAGTTCAACCAGCCGGACGGCAGTTCGCCGAATCCCACCAACTGGTGTTACGACACCGGCGGCGGCGGCTGGGGCAACAACGAACTGGAGTGTTACACCTCGCGCACCAACAACGCCCGCATCGTGGGAGGGCAACTGGTCATCGAAGCCGACCAGGAAAGCTACGGCGGCTGCAGTTACACTTCGGCCCGGCTGCTGACCCAGGGCAAATGGTCATGGGCTTACGGCCGCTTCGAGGCGAGCATCAAAATCCCGCGGGGACAGGGAATCTGGCCCGCTTTCTGGATGCTGGGCACAAACATTGACTCTGTCGGCTGGCCCACCTGTGGCGAGATTGACATCATGGAAAACATCGGCAAAACCAGCGATCAGGGCACCGATCACGGCACGATTCACGGCCCGCAGTCCGGCGGGGACTACAACGGTGGCGCCGGGGTTGGCGGCACCTATACGCTGCCGGGCGGTGCGGCTCTGGCCGACAACTTTCATATTTACGCCGTGGAGTGGACGACCAACCAAATCAAATTCTTCCTGGACACTAATCTGTTTTTCACGGCCACACCCGCCAGTCTGCCCAGCGGCGCGACCTGGGTCTTCACGCAACCGCAATTCTTCATACTCAACGTCGCCGTCGGCGGCAATTGGCCGGGCGACCCGGATGCGACCACAGTTTTTCCCCAACAAATGCTGGTGGATTATGTGCACGTTTATGCCTACGTGCCCTCAACCAATGCGCCGACCGCGCCGACGGGATTGACGGTCAGCCCGGGCAACGCCAAAGTCTATTTGAGTTGGGCTGCCTCGACCTCCGGCGCGACGGGCTACAATGTCAAGCGTTCCACGATCAGTGGTGGATCCTACACTACGATTGCCAGTCCCACCACGAACAACTACACCGACGCCGGCGTCTCCAGTTGCGCGAGTTACTACTACGTGGTTTCAGCCACAAACTCCTGTGGCGAGAGCACCAATTCCTGCGAGCAGGCCGCTGCGCTGGGGGCCTATGCTTTGGCGGTGAATTCAGGCGGCAGCGCGGCCTGCCAGTTCATCGCTGACACAAACTTCTCGGGTGGCACGCAGGCATCGACGGCTAACACGATCGACACCAGCGCAGTGACCGCCCCCGCGCCGCAGGCGGTTTATCAAACCGAACGCTACGGCAACTTCACTTACACCTTCACGGGCCTGACCTCCGGCCTGAACTACAAGGTGCGCCTTCACTTCGCTGAGATCTACTGGACTGCGGTCGGACAGCGGCTATTCAACGTCTTCATTAACGGCCTGCAAGTCCTGACGAACTTCGACATCATCGCCGTCACTGGCGCCCAGGACAAGGCCACGATTCAGGAATTCACCGCTACCCCCAACAGCGGTCAGATCGTTATTCAGTACACCACCGTCGTGGACAACGCCAAGTCCAGCGGCATCGAAATCCTCCTGCCACCGCCAGCCACGCCGGTGGCCGGCAACAACAGCCCGGTCTGCGCCGGGTCGGCCCTCAATCTCACCGCTTCCACGGTGCCGGGGGCGACTTACACTTGGACCGGGCCCAACGGATTCACTTCCAGTGCCCAGAATCCCTCGATCCCGAACGCAACGACCAGCGCCTCGGGCAGCTACAGCGTAACGGCTGCGGCCAACGGCTGCACTTCGACGGCAGGCGCTACCGCTGCTGCCGTAAATGCAACCCCAGCGACTCCGACCGCCGGTAACAACGGCCCGATTTACCAGGGTTCAACCTTGAATCTCACCGCTTCGACCGTGCCCGGCGCGACCTACAATTGGACGGGGCCAAACGGCTTCACTTCGACCAACCAAAGCCCTTCGCTTGCGAGCGCAACCACCAATGCCTCCGGCCTGTACAGCGTGACCGCTACAACTGGCGCCTGTGCTTCTGCCCCAGGGATGACGACCGTGACCGTTAATCCACCTGCCGGAGTGACCATCCAGTTCTCGGCCGGAAAGGCAATTCTGAGTTGGCCGTGCGGCACCCTCCAATCGGCCACCAATGTCAGCGGTCCCTGGTGCGATGTCAGCGGAGCAACGTGTCCATGCACCAACCAGGTGGCAGCGCCGCAGGGATTCTATCGCCTCAGGCTCCAATAATACCACTTCCAGCTCGAAAATGCGCTATTCTGAGGATGCGCCCCCTTTCCATGAACCTTGATTCGCCAGAGAGCTGGCCATGAGTCTCCCTCTCCCCTTCCGAAGGGGAGAGGGCAGGGGTGAGGGGTCCGTCTTTGCTTGGGGGTTCCTGGTCCCAATGCGCGTCAAATGGGCGGGGAATTCTCACCCCTGCGCTCCCCCCATCCGAGAGGGCCGGGGTGCCTCCGTTTCAGGAATAGTGCGGTTTCAATCAAGGACCGCTATTATTCGCTGAGTCCTGCTGGCGGCTTCGCCCTCCGCCGAGCAAGCCAATGGGTCTAACTCTCTACTTGACAGTGTGATAGAAATAGTATAAGCACTCCTCCCCCCCCAGCCTCGTGGATTGCTCAGACCACGGCTCCGGTGAGCGGGCCTCAGAACCGTTGCCGGTTGCGTCGAACCCGACACGACTATGGGCGCAAGGGCCGAAAACCCCCTTGCGCCCCCTC